>JARBUM010000008.1 GCA_029239675.1 Pelosinus sp.
ACTTTATAAGACTTTGCATTTATGCTAAAGTCTTTTTTTATTTTCTTATTATGATGAAAGTATATGATTCTTGATTTAAAACATCATCTATGTTTTAAATCAAGCGAAAGGATTATTCTTTTATTGTCGATTTTTTCATCGCCTCAACTTGACAATAACTCCCTGTTATGTTATCATAATACTTGTTGGGTCAACTGCTCAACATAAAGCATGCCGAAGTGGCGGAATTGGCAGACGCACCTGACTCAAAATCAGACGTGTACTCCACGTGCCGGTTCGAGTCCGGCCTTCGGCACCAGTATTTTATAGCTCTCAATTTTTGATAATTGAGAGCTTTTTTCTTGTTTGCAGGATTTTGTACAATACCGTCAAATCCTTATATTATGAACACAATTAAAATTGATAATTATCAGCTTACCTACACAATCGCCTATCAGAAAAATCGTAAATCCGTACAATTAAAAATTATTTCCCCCAACCATCTAACCATTACAGCTCCTACCAAATTCCCTAAGGAAGGTATTGAAAAAATTCTGATTGAAAAGAGCAAATGGCTTGTAAAACAAATAGCTAAGTTAACAACTGCCGCAATGAATCCCATTAATAAATCAATTAACCATGACGCTACAGTATTTTTTCTAGGACAACCTCATACTCTCAAGTTTATTAGCAAAGATGCCAATATACCTCGAGTTCATTTGGAGGATAACCTAATTTTTTTAGATCTACCTCCGCTATCCACCAAAACCATAGATACAATACCACAAGCACTTCTAAAAAGCTGGTACATTGACTGCGCTACAAAGACTTTATCTGCAAAAACATCCTTTTGGGCATCTAGGATTGGAGTACAACCAAAGCGCATTACTATTAAAGAGCAAAAAACTCGTTGGGGCAGTTGTTCCTCTTTAGGTAATATTAATTACAATTGGCGGATCATTATGGCACCGCCAGAGGCAATTGATTACTTAGTCATTCATGAACTTTGCCATTTGCGCATACCAAATCATTCACAAGCTTTCTGGCAAGAGGTGGAAAAATTCTCACCTCAGTTCAAAAAATGTCGCACATGGTTACGCACAAATGGAATGATTCTCATGGGGATTCTCTAATATACATGACCTAATCAGAAAAACACTACACGTCATTTTTCGCTCTCAGACTAAAGGGAAGAACGCTAATGTCGTGGCGTTAATAACATGAACCTAATGCGACCTTAAGGCAACAAAACTCATTTTAAGCTTATACTTTCTGATAGTAAAAAAGCGTTTGAGATTGCTTACAGCAATCTCAAACGCTTTTTTATAATACCCGCAAGTGCACCGCCGATGATTCCAGTTATAAATTGAGGCCAACTCATAATAAATAGTAGACCTGTTGCAATTTTTACATGAATTTCGAGAAGATTCAAAAGCCAACTAAAAGCAATATACATAAAAATAGCTTTACTTGCAGCAGCGACAACAATATTCACCCAATATTTCCAATGCCTCCCCATTAAGAATATCCCAATAAATATAGCATTTCCCAATGCAACAGGTATGATAAAAATAGGAAGAGGTAATACTTGCTGAAAATACGCCACTATAGGTACTAAAAATACAATCATCAAAGTAGGTCCCATCCCTACTATTCCTGCAGCAAGCAAAAAACAAGCATTCATCAAGCTGCCAATCAGAAATGTAGATGCAAGTGGAGGTATGGGAAACAATAAACGTATGGATTGAAATAGCAAGGCAAGAGCTAACAATAATGCTGCACGAGTTAGGACAGCAACTCGTGAATTTAAGTTCATTGAGGAAAATCCTTCTTATTTATGCCATTTGTGGCGATTTGAAGGCCGATTATTAGAGCCATTGCTACCCTTACCTCCAAACATCATCCACGCCAGCAAGCCCACTATTAGAATATTGCCAATGAGACCGCTAATAATCCCTAAGTCTGTTAGTATCGAAACAGCTGTTAACCCTCCAAGGAATGCCATACTTGACCTCAAATCCACAAAAGGATATCTTCTTAAAATCAAATAAGAAATGCCAAGCACTGCTAAATCAATACCGACCCAGGCAAAAGGATTCAGAAATATATACTTTGCAAAGCTGCCACCAATCATTACCATAAAAATCCGCAACCAAATTTGATTCATTTTTTTATCCTCCCCTACGTTACACCTTACTATTACATTTTCACTTATCTATATTTTTACTATAAGTAATAAACTATACTTTTGTCAACTTTTTGCAAAAATAGAATCAATATGCTGGGACTCAACTGCACTTTTAAGGTAGATCCCTATTTTACAACTTTTAAATAAACATGTCCCTTTCTACTCAATGATATCAAGAGGCCAATGCCAGCAAAACAAGCACCTATGAGCAATGCAACATGATAAGCTGACAGAAAGGCACTTATATATACATCATGATTTAGAACTGCTATATTAGCCAATTCTTGCTGCCTCCTACTTTCAAACACAGACACAGCTACAGCAGTACCGCTTACCATGCCTACATTACGCATCAAAGCACTAATTCCACTAGCCAGTCCCACTTTACTAGCAGGTACTGCACTTAATACGCTATTATTATTAGGCGATTGAAACATACCATTACCAATCCCCATTATTCCCTGCCCTATCGCAACCTGCCAGATAATCGATTGCGCATCTAATGTAGATAAGTACAGCAGCCCCAACATTAGAATCCCCAGTCCACTAGTGGTTAATATTACAGGACTGATCCGTTCTGATAAATAACCACTAAGAGGTGCAGCAACTGCCATCAACAAAGGAAAGGGGGTAATTGCCAAGCCAATCTCCGTTGGCGTGAGTAGCAATACAGAGTGTAAATAAAACGGCATTAGCATATTATTAGAGAACATGGCCATAAATGATAATAAGCCTGATACATTGCCTGCTAAAAAAGGCCAGCGTCTAAATAATGACAAGTCAATCATAGGTTGCTTTACTCTACCCTCATGCCAGACGAAAACACTTAACAGCCCTATGCTGCTTATCGCAATAATGCTTGTAATAAAAGAACCCCATCCCCATTCATGCCCTTCACTCAATACTACTAGTAAGCCTGTCATACCTAAGGCAAATAAAACAGCCCCCTTAAAATCAAAAGTCCCAGATGCACATTTCTTTTCTACAGGTAAAATGTAATATCCCAATAAACATGCAATTACTCCAATGGGTAAATTAATATAAAAAATCCATTGCCAATTAAATACTCCTACCAAAATTCCGCCTAAACTTGGTCCAGCCATAGCAGCTAAGGCCACCACTGTACCATTCATTCCTAGAACTCGTCCACGTTCTTTCCCTGGAAAGGTTATACTAATAATAGCGGGGGAATTGGACATTAACATAGAAGCTCCAATAGCCTGCAGCACTCTAGAAACTACTAAAAACCAAATACTACTTGATACGCTACACAACAATGAACCAACTGTGAAAATTGCAAAGCCCGATAAATAAATTTTACGTCGACCATACATGTCACCAATCTTACCAAATAGGGGCAACAAACTGGAGATAGTCAATAAATACGCCGTTACCACCCATTGTACGACTGTTAACTCTACGCCAAAACTCCCAGCGATCAGGGGCAGGGCAACATTCACAATACTAGAATCCAATACTGCCATAAATGTTCCCATTACTGTTACGCTAAAAATCAGCCAACGATAATAGGGCAATTTCTTCAACTGCTCATGCATCATTCTGCCTCCATAATCAACAAACTCTTGCTATAATACTATATACAAAAATAGCAAGGTCCATCCCCTGCTATTTTTGTATATAATGATTTTTAAGTAGAAAGCGACTTAGTTTCGTCCACATTCTTCATCAATTAATTTTGTGTATGCTAACTGTAATTTTCGAGTAATAGGGCCGACGATTCCATCATGTACTGCTTTTCCATCAATAGAAGTAACAGGCATAATTTCAGTACTAGTTCCTGTCAAAAATGCTTCTGATACTCCTTTTATAAAGGATGCATCGAAAGTCTTTTCCAAAATGGTCAAATCTAACTCTTTTGCTAATCGTTCCAGAACAATAGTTCGTGTTATACCTTTTAAAATTAAATTTGTTGCCGGATGGGTCCAAATAATCCCATCTTTAACGACAAAAAAGTTGCTACTAGTACCTTCAGTAATATGTTCTCCTCTGACCATCACAGCTTCATAGCAACCAGCTTCTTTTGCCTGTTGTTTCCCCAAAACATTCCCCAACAAATTTAATGATTTAATGTCACAACGCAACCAACGTTCATCAGGTATCAGAATGATTTTTACACCCTTCTCCCACATTTCTTGATTACTCGGTCCACTAGGTCTAATGGACATGGTCAGACATGGCACTACCTGTTCGGGAAAAGGATGCACTCGCGGTGCGGCTCCCCGTGTAATTTGCAAATAAATTGCACCTTCCGTAATACCACTTTCCTTTATTAAAGCTTCATGAAATTGAACTAATTCTTCGAAAGTATAGGTTGCTGGAATACGAATCGCCCGTAGAGACTGGTAGAGTCGGTCCAAATGGGGTCTTAAAGCAAAGCATTTACCATTATATACTTTCGTAACTTCATATACTCCGTCTCCAAATTGATGTCCCCTGTCCTCCATAGTAATCACATTATCATTCATCTCGATTAATCTACCATTAATTAGCCCTAGTTCTCTCATTGTTGTTTAACCTCCTAAAAATTATATATCTGTATACAAAGACTCCCCTATCCCTGCGTCTACTTCACATCATGAAAGCAGGAATATGATACCTTGATTACGAATAAAGTATCTCATGTTAATAAGGTTTCCACGGTATTAACTGACCACACTATCGTCTGCTGCTTGCAAGAAAAAATCAGACGTTTTCCTTCCTACTTCACTCATAACATCCTACTTTGTTCTAAAATATTTGTTCAGAAAGGAATTTTAATTATGTCGCCAAAAAAAATAATGGCTATCGAATATATTCGAGGTATATCTATGCTTGGAGTAATCGGTATTCATACTGGAGCCTACTCCCTCAGCAATCCCAAGGTAAACATTCATCTATTTGCCCTACTGGAAATTGCTACACGTTTCAGTGTACCCATTTTCTTCTTTGCTTCGGCTTTCGGTTTATTTATTTCACAAGACCTTACGGCTAAATTCAACTATAGAAGTTTTATCACCAGACGGTTACGAACCGTTTTAGTCCCTTATATAGTATGGTCCATTTTATACATGATTCACTATACCTTTGTAAGTGGTGATACCATGATATGGCACCCCCCTCTCCTTTATGAATATGTTTTATTCGGCCTTGCTTCTTATCAACTCTACTTTTTGGTCATTTTATTATGGTTTTATGCACTCATGCCCTTCTGGCGTTTCTGGGTCTCCCGCATAATAAATCATCCTGTCCGTAATTTAAGCATTATATTACTACTGCAAATACTCTTTAACTATTATTCCAGCTATATATTACATGCAGATTTCTCCAACCATTATGTAAATAAATTAATCTTTCATCGGCTAAGTTATTGGATTTTTCATTATTTATTCATCTTTTTATTAGGAGCCGTATGTGCAGTAAAATATGTAAGATTTAAAGAAATGATCCAAAATTATCAAACCTCTGTAGCAACCTTTTTTTATCTTACTTTAATAGGAATACTCGGTTTTTATTATCATCTATTATCTACCCTTCATTACACACCAGAAGCTGCTGTCAATACTGCTCATCAGCTTAGTCCTATAGGCATATTATATACCTTGTCCAGCACACTATTTTTGTTTATGATCTTTAATAAAAAAAATTTACCTCAAGGAATTACGACGATTCTTTCTAAGTTTGGTGAACATTCCTATGTCGTATATCTAGTACATCCTTTGGTAATGTATTATCTAACCAATTACGTAGCTGGTCAAAACTTATTGATGACTGCTCTCGTCACAATTGCCTTTTATTTAGCAACAACCAGCATCAGCTTAGCCTTTTCCCTCTTCATAAAAAAAATCAGTCAATTCCTCCCCATTGTCAGTATCTTATTAACAGGCAGTAAATTGTCAAAACCAAAATCCGGTGTATAATCATACCCGGATTTTTTTCTATTTATATTCTAAATCGTTCTCTTTCACTATCCGTAAATAATATAGGCTCTGTAAGATCATTATTATGAGGCAAATTTTTCTTGACTTGCCGCTTATCTTTTAACCAAAACAGCAATAGTAATTGACAATATTTTTTTATAGATTTTTTATGATTACCAGCTATATCCGGATGTTCTCCCCAACACTTAAAAACATCCACAATCGTTTGTCCCGAAGAACCAACTAGATCTTGTTTAGCAGCAAAGGAAATGATGATAAGGGATTCTCTAACCACTGAGAACAACATATTTTCCTTATATTCATCAATACACTGGACAAATCTCAACTCGGACCATAATAAGTTTCGCCCGACTTCCAGCATAGGATGAAAGACCATAAAAGCCCCCACAATACCATGACGAGAAACGGCTAGCTTTATTACCCTTCCCCCAATGGTTATTACCTTTGCCCATTTCCTATGATCTTGCTCCAAAGCGGCCAGTGCAAATAAAAAGCTTAGTATTTTTCCAGCTAATAAATTATTAGGATTTAAACAAGCGGATGCCGCAAGATTTCCCCATTCTTCATACAGCAATTCTAGTTTGCTTTCTAACACTTTGGATGTAACTAAAATATTAACACACTCTTCTATCATCTCAAATAGCAGCATATTATTGATTCCTACGATACGATGGAGCCATGCTGTTAGCATACCAACTAGCTCTTCCGCAACGTCTACTGTAAGACGGTTCATCGTAAACCAACCAGATAAGCGCACACTCATTTCCCTAAACAAAGCAATATCGCGACGTCGCAGGCCTAAAACACCCATTACCTTAAAAGCCTTAATAGCGGCAGTTATTATTCTTTTATCTTCAGTTGCATCGGTTCTGTCCATAATTAGAAAAATACATTCCGTTACTTTCGCAACTAAAAAATTTTGTCTTTGCTTTAATGCTATTACACCAATCAATGTTAACTGTTCTGCCGCACTAGGAATACACTCAGGCGATAACTGACGAATCAACGGCCTAAATGCATCTAAAATAAAGCTTACCATATCAGGATTTTTCTCATTCAATGCAGCTACACTAATGGCCATTAACCTCACCGATTCGTCTTGGCGCAATATGCCGTAACCAAAAGCCAATTTAAGTAGATCAATGGCTTGATAGGCTGTAACTACATCATTATTCGCTATGCTTTTATTTAAAAGTGCATATATATCTTTTAATAATCGCTGTGCTACTTTTTTATCTCTTTGCGAGTTACGAATCATTTTATTCAAGCGAAATGTCAACACTTTAATCTTCCAGTTATATTTTCGATAATAATAACTAATCAATATTATGACCAGTACACTGCATATCGATGCTCCCCAGAACAATAGCAACACTCTCCGCCCATCCCATATTCTTTAAACAGTTCATAAGACTCCGCGCCAAAGCCAGAGCCCTATGATTATAATAGCGACAAATATGTATTTCAAAAAAAATCATTTCTACCTAGCGTTAATTTCTCCTTGATATACAAGCCCTCTTGCTCCATCAACGGTAACCAGTAATCCATCCTGCAAGCGCTCTACTGCACCGTCTACCCCAATTATGACAGGTATTCCAACACTAATACCTACCACGGCCGCATTAGAAGTCAATCCACCTTCTTCGGCAATAATGGCCGCTGCTTTAGTCGCATATATTGCTGTTTCCTCATCTATACTTGCAACCACTAAGATATCTCCTGGCCGGAATTTATTTTTCACTTCCTTGCTAGAATGAGCAATACAAACATTTCCAGATACAGCTTTCTGACCAATTCCTACTCCTCGCAACAAGATATTTCCCACAACATGTACGCGAATCATATTGGTAGTACCAGACATTCCTGCAGGCACGCCAGCAGTAATAACAACTAGGTCACCTTCTTTAATCAAACCTTGATCAACGGATTTACCTGTGGCATTCAGTACCATATCATCTGAATTTTTCGCAACTACACCCAAAACTGGTTGAACTCCCCAAAACAACATCATACGCCGTACCGTTTTTTCATGAGGCGTAACGGCAATAATATTAGCCTGCGGGCGATACTTGGAAACCATCCGAGCTGTATACCCATGTTCCGTTGCCGTAATAATAGCAGCCGCATTGAGTTCATAAGCAATCTGCACCGTAGCATGACTAATAGCATCTGTAGTTGTGTTTTGCAGCGTTATGCCTTTGGACATTAAAATTGTATTATATTGTAATGACTCTTCTGTTCGTACGGCGATTCGTGCCATAGTTTGCAGTGTTTCGACGGGGTACTTCCCCGAAGCCGTCTCACCACTTAGCATAATACAATCCGTACCATCTAAAATAGCATTGGCAATATCACTGGCTTCTGCACGAGTAGGGCGAGGATTAACCATCATTGACTCCAACATTTGAGTTGCAGTAATAACAGGTTTTCCAGCCTTATTACATTTTTCGATTAAACGTTTTTGTACAACGGGAACTTCTTCCGTAGGAATTTCTACACCTAGATCACCTCTAGCTACCATGATACCATCAGCAACTTTTATAATTTCATCAATATTTTTCACGCCTTCAGCATTCTCGATTTTGGCGATTATCTCCATCTGTGCATTAGCATCCTCTAATAATTTACGAATTGCTAATATATCCGTTGCCCGCTGCACAAAAGACGCTGCAATAAAATCCATATCTTGACTAATACCAAATAAAATATCTTTTTTATCATCTTCCGATAAAAAAGGCAAATTAAGACTTACACCTGGCACTGCGACTCTTTTTCGATCACCAATTTCCCCACTATTTTGCACTGTGGTAATGATCTCATCCTCTTTTACTTCATCAACATGAAGACTAATTAATCCATCTGATAACAAAATGATATTGCCAGCAACGACTTCTTCTGGTAATGATTTATAATTTACAGTTGCCCTCTCTACAGTTCCCAAAATATCCTTTGCTGTTAGAATGAATCTTTGTCCTATCTTCAGTTGGACTTTACCTTGAGCAAAATTACCAAGCCTTATTTCTGGCCCCTTGGTATCCAACAATAAGGCTACTTTTTTATTCAATCCTGCACTAACTGTACGCAACAGTTGAATGCGTTTGCCCTGTTCTAAATGAGATCCATGGGAGAAATTAAACCGACTAACGTTCATACCTGCTTCTAGTAGTCCTTCCAAAACACCAGGCTTATCAGTACTTGGTCCTAATGTACAGATAATTTTTGTCTTTTTTATCATATTGTACACTCCCTTAGAATCATAAGATTATTTTACAGCATGTTGACAAAGAACTGCGTGAGCTTCATCCGCTTCTGATTCTAATACTAATATTTCATATAGACCATCACCAACAACGGAAGCAACCCCTGCTTGCCTTGTATTCGCCAAAATTCCCTCTGTACAAAGCAAGTTCTTTAACGTGTCAGCTTGTGCCTTATTCTTTGCGATATATATTACAGTCCACATATTTCCTCCTGTTATTACTTTCATTTTTTAACAACCTATTATAAATCTACTGATTCGGATTTAAAGATGAAATCTATACATTTGCTTTCTCCATATTAAAGCGTATTCCTGCTATTTTTGGAGGTTCATGGCAAAAATATAATTTCTTAACCTACTTTAGGCCTTACTCCTACTTTTTGAGGAACTTTGTAACATTTTGCCTGTTATATTATAATAATAAGGAAAATGACGAAATCTTAAAGGAGACCCTTATGAACTTTTCAAAAAAATTACGAAAATATATACTTTATATTCTTCTTTTAATAACCTTAGTTATAGAAATTCCCATTATTGCTGTTGGCTACCTAACCCAACCAGTAAAAAGCGACACCATCATTATCCTCGGTGCTAAGATAATCGGGCAAGATCCTAGTCTTATGTTACGCTTACGCCTTGATAAGGCAATTAAACTCTATGAAGCGGGCTATGCTTCCACTCTTATCGTCAGCGGAGGGCAAGGTTTGGACGAGAATGTCAGCGAAGCTGTTAGTATGAAAAATTATCTCCTTAGCCACGGAATTCCGACAGAGAGAATTTTAGTTGAAGACCGTTCCTTTAATACATATCAAAATTTAGCTAATTCTCATAAAATTATGCAAGAAAACAACTTAAAAACAGCTATTATTGTGTCAAATGCTTCCCACATACGGCGTTCATTACTACTAGCCCAAACTCTTGGAATAGAGGCTACTGGCTCTCCGGCACCAATGGCTAGCAATCCCTACCTTACAACAAAGCAATATGTCCGAGAAGGAGCAGCCGTGGCTGCATTGCTTCTCACTGGAAAGTAAGAAAACACTTGGTTAACAGCCAAGTGTTTTCTTTTACGCAACGGTTACTCGACCTTTGCCAATAATATCTTCCAATGCCTCAATAGCTTGAGGAGTGGGCTTGATCCAAAATTGTTTTTCTGTCTTTATCACCCGACGACTATCGACTAAATGCAAAAAGACAACAGTGGAACCAGGATGGTTCCTAAAAACTTCTTTCAATTGTTCAAATACTTCGCCGCTTTCTTGCTGCTTACTAATTTTAAGCCGCACCTCCATATTTTCAGGTTCACCTAGTAATTGAACATCATCAGCAATAACCTTTGCCTTATCTTCACTCATACTTAATCGTCCTGATACTCTGACAGGCGTATCAGGTAGTAAAAATTTATTAAACTTTTCAAAAGTTTTCGGGAAAACTACGATTTCAATTTGTTCAGCAAAATCTTCTAATGCCACAAAACACATCATGCCACCATTTCTAGTAGTAATGCGTTTCGCACTAATAATAAGACCTGCTACCTTAACAGCTTTTCCATCACCATATTCCCCATTCACCAGCTCACTTAATGGTGTAAAGCTGTTCATCTTGTCCCGATAGGCATCTAAAGGATGTCCAGTCACATAAAAACCAGTTATTTCTTTTTCTAGAACTAACAGCTGATCTTTAGGAATTTCAGGAATATCGGGCAAACTAATCTCATCAGCATCATTCAGGGTTTCCTCACAAAATAAGCCGATTTGTCCACTGACTTTATCTCGCTGACGTACCGCAGCCATATCAACCGCCCGTTCTAATACAGCTAATAACTGTGATCGCTTTGCTCCTAATGAATCAAATGCTCCGCATTTGATTAAACTTTCCAATACACGTTTATTAATCAATCGCATATCTACTTTGGTACATAAATCAACCAAAGACTCAAATTTCCCATTTGCATCACGCGAGGCGACCATATTGTGAATGGCACTTTCACCAACATTTTTCACCGCGGCCAAACCGAAGCGAATTCCATCACCATCTACACTAAAACTACTTTGACTGGCATTGATATCTGGTGGCAGTACAGCAATTCCCATTTGACGACAGGTCTCAATATAAGAACCAATTTTCTCATTCGTTCCCATTACGCTCGATAACAAAGCTGCCATAAATTCCTGCGGAAAATTAGCTTTTAAATAAGCGGTCTGATAAGCAACTAGTGCATAAGCAGCACTATGAGACTTATTAAAACCGTAGTCAGCAAAATGCGCCATTAAGTCAAAAATCTCTCCAGCCATTTTCCTATCTATACCCCGTTCACTGGCACCTTGTAAAAAATTTTCTCGTTGGGCATCCAGCACATCATGCTTCTTTTTCCCCATTGCTCGCCTTAAGAGATCAGCCTGTCCCAAGGTAAAACCAGCCATCACAGAGGCAATCTGCATAACTTGTTCCTGATATAAAATAACACCGAATGTATCACACAAAATGGGCTCTAATAAAGGATGCACATATGTAACCGTTTTTTTACCATGTCGTCCATTGATAAAATCCTCTACCATGCCGCTCCCTAAAGGGCCTGGCCGATATAAGGCCACTAAAGGTATTAAATCTGCAAAGCATTCGGGTTTTAAGTCTTTTACTAAGGTAGTGATGCCACTTGATTCTAATTGAAAGACACCAGCTGTATCACCATTCGTCAGCATAGCACCCACTTTAGGATCATCAAAGGGAATATTATCAATATCGATCTTAATACCGCGGCTTTTTTGTACTAATTTTATGGTGTCACCAATAACGGTTAGTGTTCTAAGGCCTAATAGGTCCATCTTTAATAGACCCAATTCTTCTACCTTGTCTTTGTCATATTGAGTAGTCAAAAAACCTTCGGCAGAATTTTGAAGCGGTACGTAATGAGTTAAAGGTTCTTTGGAAATTACCAATCCTGCAGCATGAGTAGAGGCATGACGCGGCAGCCCTTCCACCGCCATTGCCAAATCCAACAATTTCCCAACCATTGCTTCATTTTCATAAGCAGCCCGAAATTCAGAGCTAATCTCTAAAGCACGACGCAAGGTAATGCCCAATTCATTCGGCACCATTTTTGCGATACGGTCGACTTCACCATAAGGTATATTTAAGGCCCGTCCCACATCACGAATGGCTCCTTTTGCTGCCATCGTACCAAAGGTAATAATTTGCGCGACTCGATCTGCACCATACCGAGCAGATACATATTCAATGACTTTCCCACGATTCACATAACAAAAGTCAATATCGATATCAGGCATGGTAACCCGCTCAGGATTTAAAAACCGTTCAAACAACAATCCATATGCAATGGGGTCAATATTGGTAATGCCCAATAAATAGGACACAATACTGCCTGCTGCTGAGCCTCTGCCTGGTCCTACGGGAATGTCCTGCTTTCTAGCATAATTAATAAAATCCCACACAATTAAAAAATAACCCGAATAATCCATTTTCACAATAACGCCTAACTCAAACTCTAATCGGGCATTAATTTCAGGAGTAACCTCACTATAGCGCTCCACCAATTTTTCTCTACACAATTGTTCTAGATAGTCATTTGCGGTGAGTCCCTCCGGCACAGGAAATTCAGGGAGATACAAATTACCAAAGTCCAAAGTCACATTACAGCGTTCCGCAATCCGGCAGGTATTAGCGAGAGCTTCAGGATACTCACCAAATAGCTGGGCCATTTCATTGAAGCTTTTTAAATAAAATTCATCACTGAAAAATTTCATTCTAGCCGTGTCATCTACCGTCTTGCCCATTTGAATACATAGCAATACATCATGACATTCTGCATCTTTTTTATTTATATAATGCAAATCATTGGTTGCAACTAAACCAACATCAAACTTATGAGACATTTCTATTAATAGCTGATTCACCTTTTTTTGTTCTGGTATTCCATGGTCCTGAAGTTCTAGGAAAAAATTATCTTTACCAAAGATATCAAGATATTCTTGAAGTAGAGTCTCTGCAGCATTTATATTCCCTTTTAGTAACCAAGCAGGAATTTCTCCTGCAATACAAGCACTGAGACAAATAAGTCCTTTGCTGTACATGCGAAGTAATTCTTTATCCACGCGAGGTTTATAATAAAAGCCTTCTGTGTTAGCCCTAGAGACTAATTCGATTAAGTTGCGATACCCCTCATCAGTTTCAGCTAACAATACCAAATGGTAATAGGCTTCCCCTTCTACCATATTTCTTTCCTTACGAGAGCGAGGTGCCACATACACTTCACAGCCAATAATTGGCTTAATACCTTGTTTTTTTGCCTGTTTATAAAAATCGACAATACCATACATGGAGCCGTGGTCCGTGATAGCAATTGCGGGCATATCAAGTTCCTTTGCTCTTTGCACCAAACTGCCGATGCGACTAGCACCATCAAGTAAGCTATACTCAGTATGTACATGCAAGTGCACAAATGGTCTAGCATTAGAATGCTGTGGCTGTTGTTCCATCTATTTCACATCCTTCTAATGATAGTATAATATTAATTTTTCCATAAAACCAGAACATTTTTCCGGATAATTCGCAGGTATTTTTATTAATTAGTTGAATATATAGAGGTTAGAAATGTTTAAAGAGGTGTTATAAATGTATACTATAGGTATTTTACAACTTACACAAAACTTAGATGATGCCGTACATGGTTTTAAAGCTGAACTTACTGAACGCGGTATTCATGCCGAGTTTCACTATTTAAATGCCGACGGCAATATAGATGAGCTCCCTAAACTAGCTGCCCAGTTGGCAGCAAAAAAAGTAGACCTAATCTTTGCCTGTTCTACTCCTGCAGCAACAGCTGCCGTAAACCTTTCTGAGAATATTCCAGTGATATTCACACCTGTTTTTGACCCAGTGGGTGCTAAGCTCGTACATAGCATGGCAGAACCAGGAGGTAAAGCAACAGGAGTTGCAGGTATGGTGAAGGCAGAAGATAAACTGGTATTTATCAATCGTTTACTACCTACAGCTACAAAAATAGGTATTCTCTACCACACTGCTGACACAAATTCTATTGTTGAAGTAGAAAATTTTCGCAAAGTAACAACTTCAAAGATCTCACTAGTAGAAATCTCCATTGAGAAATCTGAAGATTTATCCGATTTACCTGATCTTTTACCGAGCGATATAGATGCTCTATTTTTGCCAATTGGTAAAATCATTGAAGAAAACTTTGCTACGATCGTTTATTACACAGACACCATTGAGTTGCCAATTATCGCTTCTCATGCTCCTAATATACCTGACGGCGCCTTGGCTGGATTGGTTTCTAACCACTACGAATTAGGTAGAGAGTGTGCGGCTAAAGCTGAATTAATTCTAAAAGGTGCTCAGCCCAAAACCATTCCTGTTGACACTGTAAAAAAACCTGAAATTTGGTTGAATCAATTTACTGCTGAAAATTTAGGAATACTTTTCCCTGAAGATTTGAAAGAAGAAGCTACTGAAGTTTTTGAATAATTTATCTTACTTCTTAATTAAACTGTTGGAGATGAAAAAATGTTATTAACACGAAATTCCGTAGAATTATTAGCACCTGTAGGCACATGGGATGTATTAGAAGCTGCCATTGAAGCCGGAGCAGATGCCGTATACTTAGGTGGTAAACGTTTTAACATGCGTATGTTTAAAACAACTGCTAACTTTGATGATAACATGTTGGGCAAAGCGATAGAATACGCTCACAAGAACAATGTACACTTACATGTCACTGTCAATAATCTGATTAGTGAGCGTGAACTTGATAATATGCGCTCCTATCTCAAACTTCTTGATGAACTAAAGCCAGATGCCCTTATTGTACAAGATTTATCCATTCTGCAATTGGCTCGTGAAATGAATTTAAGTGTTCCACTACATGCATCGATTATGATGAATACACATAACGAACACGCTGTACGTGCATTACAAGGCTACGGAATCAGTCGTGTCGTTGTAAACCGCGAGATGTCATTATCACAACTAAGCCTATTAAAAGAACGCACTGGTATTGAAGTGGAATATTTCATTCATGGTGATATGTGTATTTCTCATAGTGGCCAATGCATACAGTCAGGGGTTGTTTTTGGGCAAAGCTCTAATCGGGGCCGTTGTTTAAAACCTTGCCGCTGGCCTTATCAATTGGTGGATGCAACCACAGGTAGCCTTGTAACCGACAAGGATCCAGGCCCTTACAAGCTGGCAATGAAAGATATGTGCTTATATACGAAATTACCTGAATTGATTCAAGCAGGCGTTACGTCTTTTAAAATTGAAGGTCGTATGCGTACCGCTGATTTTGTAAGTCGCATTGTTAGAACCTATCGTAATGCTATTGATCGCTACATCGCTGATCCTATGGGTTATGCACCAGATATGCAAGAATGGGAGAACTTACAAAACACTCGTTCTCGGGACTTTTCCACTTGCTATGCCTTAGGAAACCCTGGAGCAAAGGTAATTGGCTATAGCGGCAACCGGGAACCGCGTTTCTTCAGCCAAGCTGTACGTGAAGCCAACATGACGACTATTGCCAGAAAGCCTCTTTTAGAAGAAGATTCTAAGAAAGATAAACTATTTCAGCCTACACTAAATGTACGCGTTGCTGATTTAGCCGCCCTGATTGCCGCTTGCCAAAATGGAGCAGATACTATCTACATCGGTGGCGAAGTCGCAAAACCTGCCATACCTTGGACTCTTACTACTATAGCGCAAGCTGTAGAAGAAGCCAGTAAATATAATGCAAAAGTGGTTATCACTACCCCTCGTATTACCATGGAACGAGAATGTGGTGAACTTGAACAATTCTTTAGTGCCCTTCCTCAAGTAAATCCTCATGGAATAATGGTCGGTAACTTAGGGGCATTATCCTTATCCCGCCAAATTTCAAAGCTTCCTCTGCATGCTGATTTTTCCTTTAATGTATTTAATCATAAGACTGCCCAATTTCTTAAGAATAATGAAGCGCAAAAGGCCACCATTTCTCTCGAAGCTACTTATGAGCAAATTATAAAATTAGCTGAAAATAGTCCACTTCCTTTAGAACTAATCGTACATGGATCATTGCCAGCAATGATTACAGATCATTCTATACCAGAAGCTATACTAAATGATCATTACCTGAATGATTATGACCCAGCACTCGATACAAGACAATATGCATTATTAGATACGGCAGGACAACAGCATCCTATCATGCTGGACCAATATGGCCGCAGCAACTTACTCTTTGCCAAGGACTTGTGTTTATTACCCCACCTACATTCTTTAACGGCAGTACAGAATTATCGTATTGAGGGCCAATATTACACACCTGAACTAGTTGGTCTTATTACAAAAATTTATCGCCAAGAATTAGACAAACTTGTATCACTTAAGTCAGAATATCAATTTGATGATAGACAACTAGAAATACTTACTGCAGCAAGTCCTAGGGAATTAGGCATCGGAACATTCCGCCATCGCCTGTCAAAGTAAGCCTATCCAATTACCTAACTCCTCTATACTAAATCGAAAGGTGAGATATTTTTGAATAAATACATTGGTTCTGAAGAAATTTTACGTAAAAAGCGTGACTATCTAATTCCCTGCGTATATCACTTCTACAATAAACCTATGCAATTAGTTCGGGGAGAAATGCAATATTTATATGACTCCACTGGCAAAGAATATTTAGACTGCTTCGCTGGTGTATCTGTAGTCAATTGTGGTCACTGCAATTCTGAAATTACCAAAGCAATCTGTGAACAAGTTAATACCTTGCAGCATACTTGTACAATTTATCTAACTGAAAACATAGTAAACCTAGCTGAGCAATTGGCTCAAATTACTCCTGGAAGATTGCAAAAAACTTTTTTTTGCTCAAGCGGAAGTGAAGCCAATGAAGGCGCAGCTCTCTTAGCCTCTCTTTACACGGGAAACTCTGAATTTATTAGCCTGCGCCAAGGACTGCATGGGCGTACTAAATTAGGTATGAGCCTCACTGGTCTTAGTCTGTGGCGTACGGATTCTGCTCCTGTTGGTGGCATTAGTTTTGCTCCTAACGCTTACTGCTACCGCTGTCCTTTTGACAAAAAATATCCTGAATGTGATTTAGCATGCGCTAATGAAATTGAAACCATAATAAAAACAGCTACTTCCGGAAAAGTAGCTGCCATGTTTGTAGAACCAATTCAAGGTAATGGGGGAATGATTACCCCACCACTTGATTATTTTAAGCGAGTCAAATCCATTTTAGACGCCCATGGAATTTTATTGATTGTCGATGAAGTACAAACTGGTTTTGGCCGCACTGGCAAATTATTCGCCATGGAACACTATGATGTAGAACCAGATATCATGACTATGGCGAAAGCACTTGCTAACGGTACACCCGTTGGAGCTTTCACAGCTAGAGCGGAAATCGCAGATGTTTATACTCGCCCTGGTGCTTCCACCTTAGGTGGAAATCCTGTAACAGCTGCAGCGAGTCTAGCTACTTTAAATTACATTATTAAGAATGATCTTCCAACCAAAGCTGCTACACTGGGTAAAATACTAAAAGACGGACTTACCACCTTACAGCATAAATATCCTATTATTGGAGACATTCGTGGCTTAGGTCTTATGGTAGGTGCCGAATTAGTATATCCTGACAAAACACCTGCCATCAAAGAAACTGATTTCATTTTAGAAGAAATGAAAAACCGGGGTATTTTGTTAGGCAAGAATGGTCCTAACCGTAATATATTAGCTTTTCAGCCGCCTCTCGTGATTACTGCTGAAGATATTCACAATGTACTCAACAACTTAGATGACATCTTGTCTTCTATTAAAGTTTAACTATAATTCACGCATTAAGCGTTCTGGGCGTATCCGTTTTCGGGTATGCTCTTCTTTTTTCAGCATGGCTTGTAATTGGGAGGGACGTCGTTTAACTGCTTTTATTCTTCTTGCATGAGCAATAAATGCTACAATCGCTATCATCGCCCACAAGATTAGAAAAACTCTTCCAGCTACTGATACAATCAGTTCAGGTATAAAAAGAGCAAACAACGTCAACATCGTAATTAATGCCAATATACTTATTAAAGATCCAAATTTACTTATTTTTTCCTTAAATAGAGTTCTCGTAACAGTCACCCCTTACTTATTCCAATTTTGCCTGTAAATAAGTGTGCTAGTTTAATTTATTCTGACTTACAGTTAACTATTACCAAAATCTCAAATTTTATGCATAAATATGACTAAATCTAATGCTGGCAATGACAGAGGAGTTATATTGAGCATTTTTTCCTACGTCTTTTAGAGCGAACATCAACCTTTGTATCATAAAAGGTACTCGCTGCCCCTTTATCTGTAAGGCGCTGGGAGGTCAATGCATTCACAGAACACTGTCCTGGGGTATTATTGATCCAGAAAATTCCTTCTGCTACAACGACTCCATCAGGAACTTCAGAGGTTATCTTCAAGATAAAAGCAACTTCTCCCCGCTCGTTAAAAGCAATTACTTCTTCCCCATCTTTTAGCCCTTTATCTACAGCATCATTAGGGTTCATCATTAAATACATCCCTTTTCTTTTTTCCAGAAGTTCAGGGCGTTCATTAAATGAAGAATTAAGAGAATATAACCCTGGAGTATTCATGAACCAAAAAGGAGCATCATCTCCATGAGATGTATTATACTTTGGTAGAACATCCATTTCTCGTGGGTTAGAAATTTCAATTTTTCCTGAAGGTGTTTCAAAGATCATCTTATAATTAGGGGGTAATGGCAATTCTACTGCAATCCCTTCCTGTACTTTAGCCATATCAATACCGGCTAACCAAGGTCTGGGCGATTCTAATAACTGCTGAATAATTTCATCAGTTGTTTGCTGAAAGAAAGGTTCTTCAAAGCCCATAGCATTTGCTAGCAACCTGAAAACATCCCAATTGGCTCTAGCTTCTCCTACAGGCGGAATCACTGGATAGGCCCGTTGGACACAATAATGTCCATAAGATCGATATATATCCGAATGTTCTAGAGAACTGGTAGCGGGCAGTACCAGATCTGCATAACGGGCAGTATCCGTCATAAAACGTTCATGAACAACTGTAAAGAGGTCTTCCCGCAATAGTCCTTTTAATACAGCATTTTGATCAGGTGCTATAACAGCAGGGTTAGAATGGTATACATACATACTCTTAATGGGTGGATTTTTCATATTTTGTAAAGCATGCCCCAATTGGTTCATATTCACAACTCGGGTAGGCTCATTTATAAAATCTTCCCGAGTTATCGACTCCATGGCAAAAGCACTTCCCGTACTAACGCTTGATAAAAGTCCGCCTCCTACCTTCGCCCAAGCTCCTACAATAGCAGGAAGACAGGTAATCGTACGAACTGTCATTGCCCCATTACCATACCGGGATAAGCCGCTGCCCATGACAATAAAAGGAGCCCGTGCTTTTCCATATAGAGTAGCCATTTCCTCTATAGCAGCAGCATCAATCCCCGTGATATTACTAACTATCTCTGGCGAATAATTAGGCAATGAATCTTTTTTGAAAGCCTCAAATCCTTGTACATATTTATCAACAAATTCTTCATCTACTAAATTCTTACGCACTAATGTATTCATCATTCCTAAAGCTAAGGCTCCATCGCTACCAGGTCGTACCAGAATCACCTTATCAGCAAATTGAGTTGCTGAGGATTGATACGTCTCAATCAACCAGACCACAGCTCCCGCTTTCTTCGCTTCCCGCACTTGATAAAGCAAATGAATATTGGTTGCTAGAATATTGCTTCCCCAAATAATAATTAAATCACTTGCTGCTACTTCTTGAGGATGAGGTGCTAGACTCGATCCCATTACCGTAGACCAACCATATCCTTTAGCGGTAGAGCAAATCGTTCGTTGTAAGCGGGAAGCTCCTAGACGATGAAAAAAAGCTTCACCAATATTGCGTTGTACTAAGCCCATTGTTCCTGCATAGGAATAAGGAAGAATCGCCTGAGCACCATGCTCTTCAATAATCTTTTCCCAATGTTCCTTAATGTGATTAATCGCCTCATCCCAAGATATCTCTTTAAATTCTCCAGCACCTTTAGCTCCGGTCCGTAATAAAGGCTTCGTTAACCGTTCTGGAGAATGTACTGTTTTTTCATAATGATTCATTTTGGAACACAACGTCCCTTTCGTATGAGGATGATCCGGGTCACCCATGACTCTTACCGCTTTTCCTTCTGCTGTTTCTATCAAAAGCCCACAGGCATCGGGACAGTCATAAGGACAAACAGACCGTTTTACTTCCAGTTTACTATTCACTACGTAACCTCCCGTTATATTCTCGGCCATCTATTTTAATTCTTGAATTTTATTCGTCTCACTTGAGTCAAACTCCTGTTTTTTAATTCTATTTTCTGCATTATAGTAAACAAATACTCCTAAACGGATTACGTTTAGGAGTATTTGTTTACTATAAGACTAATTATTATTTCTTATTCTCTCACTATGCTCTTTTATCTGTCGCCTGACCGCACTCACCACCTGTACCACGAAGAATTTCCAAAGCGTGGGGTAATACAGGCAGAATGATTTGTAGACATTCACGCACCGCTTTAGGGCTACCTGGTAAATTGACGATCAAGCATTTGCCACGAATACCTGCCACTGCTCGGCTTAACATGGCTCTAGGAGATATGGCAAAGCTTTCCCTTCTCATGGCTTCTGGCAAACCTGGCACAGCTCTTTCAATGACACGCAATGTAGCTTCTGGAGTTACATCTCGTTGGGAAAAACCAGTCCCACCCGTAGTAAGTAAAAGCCCTACACCTAGTTGATCCACCATTTCCGTCATGGCCGTTGCTAGTATATCCTGATCATCAGGCAATAAACGATAGTCAATGACTTGCCCCCCTATATCTGGCACAAGTTTTTCAATCTCTTTGGCACTAAGATCTTCTCGTTCGCCTCTCGATCCTTTATCACTAGCCGTAATAATCCCCACAGGTATTCCCTGCCAAATTGCAATTGGATCCTCTGCTTTTATATTGCCGCCTATTAGTACACGAGCAAAAATCCCCTCTTTCGGCATGACACACTGTCCAACTTGTTTGAAAATTTCACAATGATGATGACAACTCTTACCAATCTGGGTTATTTCAAGTAAGGTTTCACCTGCCTTCAAATAGGTACCAACAGGTAGTTTGAAAAGTTCTAATCCCTCCGTAGTGAGATTCTCAGCAAAGTCTCCTGGAACTAGCTCCAAGCCTTTTTGCCTTCCTATTTCCCGCATTTTTTCAATACTATCTATACCGAGTAAGCTGATCTGCCTGTGCCATTTTCCTGCATGAGCATCGCCTTCCATACCCCAATTAGGTATTAATTTTGCCTCACCTATGTTTTCTTTGCGAACACCCTTCATTTTACTAATGCAAACAGCAGCTATTTTGGCTGACATAGGTCACCCTCCCTTTCAACTAGGCCGCTCTTATTGCCTTTTTTTATTTTGCAAATGAACAATGAGGATATCGACAGCCACCATCACAACGTCGGCACAAACCACCATGCCCCAAGGATGCTACATACTGACGAGTAATACGCTCACCTACCAATACTTTGGGCAATACTACATCAAGTACCGTTACCTTACTAAACATGCCACATGCAGGAATACCAAGTATAGGTATCTCATCTAAGTAGGCTGCCAAAAACATGGCACCAGGCAATACAGGCGTACCGTATACTGCCACTTCTGCTCCTGCTTTTTTTACACCTGCCAAGGTTACGTCATCAGGATCGACTGACATTCCCCCTGTGACAAATACAATATCATTCTTAGTTGCTAAGTTTTTTATCTTCTCTGCAATTAAATCAGCATCATCAGGTAAAAAGATGGTTTCTGTAACGACACTACCTAGATCTTTAAACTTCTTTTTTATAACTGCTTCAAATTTATCTTTAATTATACCATAATATACCTCATTACCCGTGATTAGTAGACCTGCTTTTTTTGCGACAAAAGGCATAATGTGAATTAGGTTTCCATCCGCACAAATCTCTTGAGCCTTCTCCATTGTCGCTTTTGGCAAGACTAAGGGTATAATCTTAGCCGTAGCCACTATTTCCCCCATACACACAGGACTATTATTATGCAACGTGGAGAGGGATAAACCTTCCAACATATTAATTTCAAATAATTTTTCCGAGTTGATCTTTAACATACCATGGCACTGGGCTCTTAGCCCCACCTTACCTTCGGCAGCCTCTGAAAATAACAATTCCTTATGTCCCACTAAAAGGGCTAGTTGCTGGGCCGCATCATTTTCATGGGCTTGATCATCATCAATTTCCATGACATATACATTGTTTTTTCCCATACTTCGCATTAAAGCAATATCTTCTTCTTTAATAATATGACCCTTTTTAAAAGCTACCCCACTGGTTTCTCCAGGTACAACGCGAGTAAGATCTTGTCCTAGCACCATACCGATTGCTTGACTTACATCAATTGATTTCATCATGTATTTCCTTTCTAATCAACCAATAATCGGACTTCAACGGTAGTTCCTATTGGTAAACAACTACTGCCTTCTGAAATATCAAGTAAGGCATTAGCAGGCAATAGGCCTGCTAACATGCCGTTACCTTGATAACCAATAGGCTCAGCATGTAACCTTCCGTCAATATTTTCGCACCTTGCCCAAATAAAACGTCTAGACTTACTTTTTTTGTTAAAAGCTTTTTTAAGTTTTGCCTGGGCTCTAGGGCGTTCAAGGAATTCAACGCCTGACATTTTTCGGAGTAAAGGCCTTAATAAAACCTCAAAGGAAACATTTGCCGACGCTGGATTTCCAGATAGAGCTACCATTAAAGCATCATGCCAGCAACCAGCTATTACAGGCATACCTGGTTTCATGGCTAACCGCGTAAATAATGGTGTTATCCCCAACTTGCTAAAAAGTTGCTCCATTAAATCATAGTCACCAACAGAAGCCCCACCTGTAGTTATATACATATCAACATCTTCGTGACCTACTAGCATTTTTTCTATTTCGTCAATATCATCTTGCACTTGCCCTAAGAGGATAGGCTCTCCTCCAGCCTCTCTAACTTTTGCCATTAACATATAGTTATTCGAATTACGGATTTTCCCTTTTTCTAAGGGCTGGTCAATAGCAACAATCTCAGTCCCTGTAGCCAAAATAGCGACTTTAGGCTTTTTAAAAACCAAGGGTCTGCTCTTGCCAAGCATGGCCAATATTCCTAAAGCCCCATCTTTTATTGCCATACCCTTTTTTAACATGATTTGGCCAGTACAAATTTCTTCACCTTGCCTACAGATATTGTGATTTGCCCCTGTAGCTGTAAAAATGCTCACCATATCCTGATGAACATTTGTATCTTCTAGTCGAATGATTGCGTCTGCACCTTCAGGGATTTTCGCACCTGTCATAATTCGAGTAGCCGTACCAGTTTCTACATTTTTACTTGGCCAACTGCCTGCAGGCACGTAATCTACTTGTTTTAGCACTACTGGTCGAAGAGATGAAGCGTGCTCTACATCTTCCATTCGTACTGCATATCCATCTAAAGGTGAGCGATCAAAAGGCGGAAAATCCATATCTGCTATAATGTCTTCTGCTAAAACTCGATTATAGCAATCTTCTAGGGGAGTATAAACCTTTTCTTGCACCTTTACCTTTTCCAGTAAAATAGTCATAGCATCTTCTAGTGATATTGCCACCTCAACATTCTCCTTCCGATGACACTTAAAATATCGTTAATAATATTAGCCTTCCAAATCTAATAGCCCTTTCTTCATAGCGTATTTAACCATCTCAGGCCTGGTTTTTAAGTGGAGTTTTTCCATGATTCTAGCTTTGTAAGCTTCAACTGTTTTAACAGAAAGACAAAGTTGCCCGGCAATATCTTTATTCGCATACCCCATAGCCACTAAACGCAAGGTTTGCTTTTCTCGTTCCGTTAATAACTGTAATGGTTCAAATTCTTCACCTTTATTTCCCTGACGCAAAAATCCTTCAATTAATGATTTGGCGGCAGATGGATATAAATAGGATTCCCCTTGATGAACTGTGCGAATGGCCTTAAGTAAATCAAAGTCAGGAGCATTTTTTAAAATATATCCCACTGCTCCCGCCTTTAGAGACTGAAACAGATATTCTTCATCATCATGCATGGTTAGAATTAGCACCCTCGTTTCTGGCAGCAATTCCTTTAATCTAGCAGTAGCAATCAGACCATTCTCACCTGGAGGCATACTCAAATCCATAAGTGCTACCTGTGGAAGAAGTTTTACCCCTAATTCCACTGCTTCTCTGCCATCGGCGGCCACCCCTACCACCTGCATATCCTGCTGAGAATTGATTAGCATGGCTAGCCCAGAACGGACAACGGCATGATCATCAGCTATTAGAACACGAATGGTCATAGGCTCTTTCCTCCTCTTTGTCTAAGGGAACATACACTCGAATTGTAGTACCACAATCCGCTCTGGAAGTAATGTCAAGGGTTCCGCCAATTAGTTTCGCTCTTTCACGCATACCATAAAGCCCCAGTCCTGTTCCCAGCACTTCAATTTTCTCTAAATTAAATCCCCGCCCCAAGTCTGTAACAACCAAATACAACAGTTGATCTTTTTCCTCAAAACGTATCTCCAGTGTGTCAGTATTCGCATATTTAGCCGCATTAATCATAGCTTCTTGACATATGCGATAAAGGGCCGTTTCTATGGATGACCCATAACGGCGTTCTTGTCCTACAACAGATAAATTTGTTACTATGCCATAGGTTCGTTCAAATTGTTTAATATAAGAACGCAAGGCTGGCACAAGTCCCCAATCATCAAGGGAGGAAGGCCTAAGATCTACAGCAATATGTCGTACTTCATCTAAAGCCTGAACCGCCATATCTCTTACTAGTTGAAAATGGCCTTTTAAGTCATCTTCAAGTTCCATTTGTTCAATTATATTAAGCCCTACAATCATGCTATAAATAGTCTGACCCACTCCATCATGTAGTTCACGCGATACCCTTTTACGCTCCTCTTCTTGTGCCTGAATCATATAATTAGCCATTTTTTTCTGGACATGTTTTTGTTCTTGTTTATTGTGTTCCGACATATCTCGAAGCACAACAATCAAAAAAGCGCCGACATGCTGAGGCAAACGAGTCGTACTAGCTGCTGCAGAGAAAATGTGCCCATTTTTGTGCAATAAACGAATCTCAAATGAAGAGATGCTTTCTAATGTAGTAAAACAATTTATACAAGCAGTAAAATCTGCACATTTATTCATTCCATGGCAAATATCGCATAGGTTTACTTTCTGAATCAACTCATCAGTGCAGTAACCTGTCAATCTTTCCATTGACGGATTCGCACCAGCAATAACGCCATTCTCATCTAAAATGACAATTGCATCACTTGCATACTGAAAAATTGTTTTTAATAATGACTCCGAAGTTTTTTGCTTCACACCGATAGCCTCCATTATAGCAAATACATGATCGTCTCTCAGACACCTATTATATCTCCCATTTCTTTAGCAACTGCTTTCGCTAACTCAACTACTACTTCTTCTATTGTACATGGAGTACGGTAACCAATTAATAACACACCTTTTACTCTACCCTTCATCACAACTGGAACTCCTAAAGCTGACCGCAGTTCCTCAGCGTAAAGAATAGGATATTCCTGAGGGTCATCATGTTGCCTAGACTCATAATTTTCCAATAACATTGGTCGCCCTGACATCAATACTTTTCCCGCAATGCCCTTACCAGAGCGCAATACAATTCGTCGAAAACGTTCATTTTTATTACCCACTGCATATTTCCAACGGATGGCAGCTTTGCCTGATTCTTGACAAGCAAAAGCCGAAAAATCAGCGCCAGTCCGTAGTCGCAAATCCTCCAAACAGCTACTGATTAGTCCTTCTAGTGTATTCATTAAAAACTTCTCCCGAATATTAATTTTATCTACAATTTAGCACAGTTTGTATTTAAAAGCAAAGACAAAGGGCTAATACCATAAGGGCAATCCCAATAATAGCCGTGATTACCCTTATGGCTCAATGAAAGGATTTGGCTTTTAAATCCCGACTAAAATATTGGATATATGCTCTATTTATATATTCTATAGGCATACTCCATACATGTACTAGTCTTGTAAAAGGCCACACGGCAAATATTCCAAAACCTACAGCAACATGAAGTTTGAAAACTAGAGGCACAGTAACCATTAAGGAAACATCAGGCTGCAAGAATAGCAAACCTCTAAACCAAGGCCCAATGGTTTCTCGATAATCAAAACTACCGATGCTCAGAACATTCGTAATTGTACTTGCCAACCCTAACGAGACTTCAACTAGGACCATTAGCACAACAACTAAATCAGCCATGCTACTAACCGCAAATACACGATCATTGCCAAAGCGACGTAGAGTAAGAATAAGGATACCTGCTAATGTGACTAGGCCAGCTGGTCCTCCACCATAGACAGCAGCCATATGGTACATATGTTCATTCACCCCAATGGATTCGAAAAAGGCTTTTGGAATCAATAGACCTGAAACATGCCCCCCAACAACAGCTAGAATACCAATATGGAATAACATACTGCCCCACCATAAACTGCGTTTTTCTAGCAATTCACTTGATCTAGCTGTCCACCCTAATTTATCCTTGTTATAACGATAAATGTGTCCTAATACAAAAATAGTTAATGCCACATAAGGATAAATTACCCATAAAAATTGTTCTCCAAAATTCATGATAGACCTCCCCCTGTGCGGGCAGTTTCTGAACATAGGATTGGAGCTGTAGATCCCACACAGATCTCAAGTAACCCTGCATAAGGACTATGATTCTCTAAAAGTTGTTGCCACAATTTTTCCATACCTAGCCTTACAATCTCTAACACTTGCTTACATGATTCTTGGCTGGCAATAGATAAAAATTCAAGTAACATGGGAAGATAGTCAGGTAACTCCTCCGTGTCTACTTCAAGCCCAGCTTGTAAGTAGATACTTTTCAAATCTGCTAACACCTGCCCACGCTTCCGATCGTCAGGGCAAATTAGAGAGGTAATATATAGATTACAGTGTTCATTAAAATCAAAAGTTGCTACATATTTTTCCGCTAATTCCTCACAACTCTTATGATCTAAATAGTTTAGAAAGGCATGCACATTTTCCATCTTTGGCAATTTTTCTAAGTCAGTTGTCAATGCACGTAACTGATTGTTTTCCAGCCAACTACTGTTAGGATATTGAAGCAATAAGGACAATAGTTGCAACATCTCTCTTTCTTCATCTACCACCTTCTTCACCTCCTGTACCAGAACATGAATTACCCTGGGGTAAGGAATAACCACAACTACCTTGTTCTTTATATACATTAACGTACTTTTCCTGATGAGATGTGGGAATTACAAAACGATCCTCATATTTTGCAATAGCTAGCAAACGGTACATCCTCTCTACAGCAATTCCATCAAGACCGACCTCTCTCAGCTTATCTGTGTCAACGTTTTTCTTCGTGTTGATTGATCGCATGTAGGTTCTCATAGCTAGTAGCTTACTTAATGCGGCCTTAACAGATACTTTATTGCCAGCAGTCAAGATATTAGCTAGATACTCAATGGGAATGCGCATATCATCAAGTAAAGGAAAGAGGTTTTGACTTACCCCCTGCTCCTTTGCAGCACTAACAATCGGACTAAGAGGCGGAATATACCATACCATGGGCATGGTGCGAAATTCCGGATGCAATGGCAGGGCCACCCCATATCGCACGGCTAAATCATAAATGGGGGAACGTTTGGCACCTTCTAACCAATCTTCACGAATGCCATCTAGGCGAGCCTTTGCAATCACCTCTGGATCCGCAGGATCTAAGAATACCCCAAGCTGAGCCTCATATAATTCCTGCTCATTGACAATTGATGCCGCTTCTTTTACTTTATCCGCATCATACAATAGAACTCCCATATACCGCACTCTACCAGAACAAGTTTCCGAACAAATCGTAGGTTGACCAGATTCCACCCGTGGAAAACAGAAAATGCATTTTTCCGCTTTATGTGTTTGCCAATTAAAATACACTTTTTTATAGGGACAGCCAGTCATACATAGACGCCAGCTTCGACAAGCATCCTGATCAACTAATACAATACCATCTTCTTCGCGCTTATAAATGGCACCCGAAGGACAAGCTGCCACACAACCAGGATTTAAACAATGCTCACAAAGTCTTGGTAGATAAGCCATAAAGGTTTGCTCAAACTCAAATTTTACTTTTTCCTGCATCTTCACTATATTTGGATCTCTAGTACCAGTTTGATGAACACCTGCTAAATCATCTTCCCAATTCGGCCCCCACTTGATCTCCATATTCTTGCCAGTAATGACGGATTTAGGACGAGCGACTGGCTGATAGCGTTTTGTAGGGCTGTTAAGTAGTTTTTCATAATCATAGGTCCAAGGCTCATAGTAATCATCAAGGGTAGGCATATCAGGATTATGAAACAACTTAAATAATAACTTTGCCAAACGACTACCGCCTTTTAGCCTAAGCTTACCATCTTGTAGCTCCCAACCGCCCTTAAACTTTTCTTGATTCTCCCATTCCATAGGATAACCAATGCCAGGCTTGGTTTCTACATTATTGAACCACATATACTCCGCACCCTCACGATTGGTCCAAGTATTTTTACAGGTCACACTGCAAGTGTGACAGCCAATACACTTATCTAAATTGATTACCATAGCCAATTGCGCTTTAATCTTCAAGCCAAGACACCTCCTTCAACTTACGAACCGCAACATAAATATCTCTTTGATTCCCAATTGGCCCGTAATAGTTAAACCCATAACTAAGCTGAGCATATCCGCCAATACACTGGGTGGGTTTAACATGAACACGTGTAGGGCTGTTGTGTGTACCGCCTCGTTGACCAGTAATGGAGGAACCGGGGACATTAATGTGCCTATCTTGGGCATGATACATGTAAAGAGTACCTCTCGGCATACGATGACTCACCACCACTCTAGCAGAGACTACACCATTACGGTTATACACTTCTACCCAATCATTATCCTTAAGATCTGCCTGCAAAGCATCCTGGTGATTTATCCATACATGAGGTCCACCACGGAATAAGGTCAGCATATGCAGGTTGTCTTGATAAGTACTGTGTATATTCCATTTGCCATGGGGAGTAAGATATCTTAGGACAATTTCCTTGCCTTCTGCTAAGGGTTTATGCTCTTTGCCAGCAAACAGCACAGGCGATAAAGTCGGTTTATAAACAGGCATGGCTTCACCAAACTCCAGCATGATTTCATGATCAATATAGAAATGTTGTCGTCCTGTCAGTGTACGAAAAGGCATCAAGTGATCGATACTGGTGGTAAAGGGTGAGTAGCGTTTATCCCCTTGATTAGATCCAGTAAATACAGGTGTAGGGATGACCTGCCTAGGCTGAGCAGTTATATCATTAAAAGTAATTTTTTCTCCTGCCCGACCAGCGCTGATATCTTTAAGCTCCATGCCTGTTTTCTTTTCTGCATCTTCCCAAGCTTTCATGGCCAATTTGCCATTGGTAGCACTTGATAAAGTGAGTATTGCTTCTGCAGCTTGGCGAGCTTTTTCGATAGTAGGACGACCGAAGGCTACACCAGGCACTGTGATCTTTCCATTAATTTTTTTAAGTTCTTCGTATTGTTCTTTTACTGAAAATGCAATACCATGCGCTCCTACTGGATTTTTTTCCAATAATGGTCCAAGAGAGATAAATTTATTATAAATTTCTTTATAATCTCGTTCCACCATTACCATATTCGGCATAGTTTTTCCAGGTATCGCCTCCACTTCCCCCTTGCGCCAGTCCATTACTTTACCAAAAGGCTGAGCAATCTCGCCTGGTGAGTCATGCATAAGAGGTACTGCTACGATATCTTTTTGTACTTCCGGTAGATATTCTATCGCCATTGCGGAAAAGGTCTTTGCCAATTCTTTAAAAATGTCCCAATCAGACTTCGCTTCCCATGGCGGACTAATTGCTGGATTGAAGGGGTGAACAAAAGGATGCATATCCGTACTACTTAAATCCGTTTTTTCATACCAAGTAGCAGCAGGCAGCACAATATCAGAATAAAGAGCAGTACCAGCCATACGGAAATCTAAATTAACTAATAAATCCAGTTTTCCTTCTGGAGGGGCATTATTCCACTCAACTTCCTCTGGCCTCAAATCCTCATTTGGTTCCGATAAGAGACCATGAGATGCTCCCAGTAAATATTTTAGAAAATACTCATGCCCCTTACCCGAACTAGAAATAAGATTAGAACGCCAGACAAATAATCCACGAGGGTGATTCGCAGCATTGTCAGGATCTTCTACAGCGAAGGACATGGACTTATCTTTTAGTTTTTTGACCACATGATCGATTACTTTTTCAGACGTTTCAGCTCCTGCCTGCGTGGCCTCCGCACTTAGCTGCAAAGAGTTTTGACTAAACTGAGGATAAGAAGGCATCCAGCCAAGGCGGGCGGCCAATACGTTATAGTCTGCTGGATGGCTGTAGCGGCTTTTGGCCACTGTCGGTGATTTTAGACCATTCATACTATGTGTTTCATACTGCCACTGATTGGTGGCAAAATAAAAGAAGGAAGTTGCATTCTGCAGGCGAGGCGGCATTGACCAGTCACGAGCAAAAGCTACCGTACCCCATCCTTCTATGGGACGGCACTTTTCCTGTCCTACATAATGAGCCCAACCGCCACCATTTATGCCCTGACAGCCCGTTAGAATTACCAAATTCAATATAGCCCGATAAATGGTGTCTCCATTGAACCAATGATTAATGCCTGCTCCCATGATAATCATGGACCGTCCTTTCGTATCAGCAGCATTTTGTGCAAATTCTCTGGCTATCTGAATCACCAAATCAGACTCCACATTCGTATGTTTCTTTTGCCAGGCTGGGGTATATGTCTGTTCATCATAATAATTGATAGGATATTGCCCTGGCAGATTGCGTTCAACTCCATATTGAGCCAACATAAGATCAAATACAGTTGTGACTCGTAGCAGTTTGCCGTTCTTCATGATCAATTTCACAGGAATACCCCGTTTAACAATTCCAGTACCGCCCTCCGTAAATTCTGGAAGATCCACACAGATTTGCTCATCTTCTTGCCCTAAGAGTGTTAACAATGGCGCTAGAACCTCACCAGCCTCATTCTCCATTTTTAAATTCCATTGTCCCGTACTATCCCAACGTTGGCCTATGGTCCCCTTCGGAACAGCTAGACCATCCTGTAAGGTATCCCACAATACTGGTTTCCACTCTCCTTTGTTCGCTGCTAGCCCAAGATCACTAGCTCGTGCAAAGCGGCCTGGAGTATATACAGAATCGTTTTGTTCAATTAACACCAAAAAGGGCATATCCGTAAACTGTTTGGCATAGTCGATAAAATATTCTTCTTGTTTCTCAACATAAAACTCTTTTAATATAACATGGGTCATAGCCTGAGCTAAGGCGGCATCTGAGCCCGGGTTAACTGGGAGCCAATTGTCCGCAAACTTTACATTTTCCGCATAATCCGGACTAACTGCTACTACCTTCGTGCCTTTATATCGTACTTCCGTCATAAAATGAGCATCCGGTGTCCTGGTCATTGGTACGTTGGAACCCCACATTATGATATATCCAGCATTATACCAATCGCTACTCTCTGGCACATCTGTCTGCTCACCCCAAATTTGAGGCGAAGCAGGCGGTAAATCCGCATACCAGTCATAAAAGCTTAGCATCGGCGCACCCAAAAGGGATAAAAACCTTGATCCAGCTGCATAGCTTACCATAGACATGGCTGGTATGGGAGTAAAACCAGCAATACGGTCAGGTCCATAGGTAATAATGGTATAGATCAGCATAGCTGACATGATCTCATTAACCTCTTGCCAGTCGGCCCGCACAAATCCGCCCTTTCCTCGCACTTCTTTATATAGTTTTGTTTTATTCCCATCTTCTACAATAGAACCCCAAGCCTTTACTAAATGGCCATTGCTATTTTTAACTGCCTCACGCCATAAGGACAATAATTGGCGGCGGATATAGGGGTATTTGACTCTAAGAGGACTATATACATACCAAGAGAAGCTAGCCCCTCTTGGACACCCTCTAGGCTCAAATTCTGGCATATCTGGTCCTGTGGAGGGATAATCAGTCTGCTGGTTTTCTGACGTAATAATACCGTCCTTCACAAATACCTTCCAGCTACAGGATCCTGTACAATTTACACCATGGGTAGTGCGTACAACTTTGTCATAATTCCATCGCTGTCGGTATATAGCTTCAGATTCTCTATCATCTGCAACCACTTGGCTCCAACCATTCTCTGACTTTTCCTTTGTCTTAAAGAAATTTAGTTTTTTCCATAATGGTAATCTTTTCTTCTCCATATACTCTCACCTCCATATTTTTTAGCACCTGATCTCTGCATTTTTGCGATTATAATAATGCCTAATTACAAATAAACTTATTATATAAAAGACAATAAAACAATATAAGGCTATGGCTGGTGATCCAGTATTCTGTGTTGACCATCCAAAAGCCTTGGGAACAAAAAATGCACCATATGCAGCAACGGCTGAAATAAAACCAATAGCTGGTGCTGCTTCTTTAGGACTAAATATTTTAGAGAGCATTCCAAAAGTAGAACCGCTGGCTGCCCCAGTAGTAACAAATAAAATTAATGCCATGATGAAAAATACGATAAAATTATGTTGATTCATAAAAAAGATAACTCCCAAAGTGGCACCAACCATAATAAAAATAGACCAGAAGCTTACTCGTGCCCCACCATATTTATCAGCAGCCCAGCCTCCTATGGGGCGAGAAAGAGCACCTACTAGAGGACCTAAAAAAGCATATTCCAAAGGATTAATGCTGGGAAATTGAAATTTTATCAATAAGGGAAACACTGCTGAATAGCCAATAAAAGACCCAAAGGCAATAGTATAGATAAAACTCATAATCCACATATGTTTACAACTAAAGATGCCGAATTGTTCACGTACAGATGCTTTTGCAGTCTCCAGATTATTCATTCCAAAAAATGCGGCTACTGTGATCACGACAATGGGAATAATCCATACAAAAGCAGCATTTTGCAGCCAAATATTTTTACCAATCTCACCATTCACTAGCGTTTGAGCCTCACCACCTATACTGCCGAAAAGCCCAAAGGTGACTACAAGAGGTGCTACAAACTGTACTACACTAACGCCTACATTGCCCAAGCCCCCATTTATCCCGAGGGCAGTTCCCTTTAGTTTCTTAGGGAAAAAGAAGTTAATGTTACCCATAGATGACGCAAAATTCCCTCCGCCTAAGCCACATAATATAGCCAATATAGCCATGGTCCTATAGGTTGTAGTACTATCCTGTACTGCATATCCAATACCAATCGCGGGGATCAAAAGAGATGCAGTACTAATCACAGTCCAATTTCGACCACCAAAAACAGGCACTACAAAAGCATAGAAAATGCGTAAAGTTGCACCTGATAATCCTGGCAAAGCGGCTAAATTAAATAACTCCTCTGCGCTAAAGTTAAACCCTGCATTATTAAGATTAACAGCTATAACCGACCATAACATCCAAATACAAAAAGCTACGAGTAGAGCCGGAACAGAGATCCATAAATTCCGGTTCGCAATTTTTCTACCCTCCTGCTCCCAGAAAATAGGGTCCTCCGGATTCCATGTTTTCAATTTATACAATGACTGGTCCTCCTTTAGCAAATATGTAATATATATTGTCAGATTAATTTTAATATTTTGTCGACAAAAAGTAATGTAGGGAATTCCCTATATAAATCTTGGGAATTCCCTACATTACTTTTTGAAGCTTACCAATATATATATTCCGCTACTTGTGCCTCAGGATTTAAATTTATATCTTTTAATGCCCAAGTTTTGAATACTTGATAACCCGTTCTATCGACAATGTACCCTACATGTTCCTTTCCTCCTGGTGCATCTTTATCGATATAATGATGAACATAATCATAGGTATTCTTAATGATCCCCAAGATACTAGCTTCATCAATCCACTTGATAAAAGGTTGAGCAATTCTCGGATTCTTTCTTCCCGTTCTCCCCATAATTACAAGCTGATATAATTTATTGGCACTTCTACTCCAGGCTCCTGTTGGGCACTTTAACACACATTCTCCACAACCAATACATTTATCCGAATTCCTAGCCACCTTAAAGCTTTCAAACTTCAATGCACCAGCAGATTTCTTTTCACAAGCTTTTACACATGCTTGGCAACCAATGCACCGATAAGAATCATACCGCGGTTCGTTCGTACCAATAATGCCAAAGTCATTCATTCTCGCTTTAATACAATCGTTAGGGCAACCAGTAAGGGCAATCTTCACATGATAGTCATTGGGAAATATCACTTTCTCTATTCGTTGCGCAAAAGCACTTGTATCAAAATTAGCAAACTGACATACTCGACTACCAATACAGGCTACAACATTTCTAGTACCCGCTGCAGGATATCCTGCATTAGAAGCAGTTTGGTTAATTTCAAGTCCATCGATTAGACTTTGGATTATAGCATTTACCTCAGCCATTTTTTCCATACTAATGCCAGGAATCTCAAAGCCTTGTCGCGTTGTTATATGAATAGTTCCATTACCGAATGTTTCTGCTACATGCTTAACCGTATCCAGATATTTTGCTGCCATTTCTCCTCCCGGAACCCGTATTCTAACAGCAGTCTTATCTCTTTCCTTTGTAATACGAAAGGCATTCTTTTTCAGCATCTTGGTATTCATATCCATATTCACACTGCTCCTCCTTAATTAATCAATAAAATTCTTAGCTTTCACATAATTAAATACTGGTCCTTCAAGACATATATAGGTATCATCAATTTTACAGTGTCCACATTTGCCAATACCACAGCACATTTTTCTTTCGTATGAAACCCAAATATTTTCTTCTTTAATCCCCCTTTTCAAAAACTCTGCTACTGTGAATCGAATCATTACAGGAGGACCAACGACAACTACATTTGCCTCTGCTTGATTTGCAATCCTAATATCATTTACATAATTTGTAATGAGCCCCGTGTTTCCTTTATACATTTCATCATCTGAACTATCTACCGTTACTATAACGTTAATTGTTTTTTGCCACTTCCCAAAATCGTCTTTATAAAGTATATCCTTAGGTGATTTGAATCCAGCAATAAGGGAAAATGCTGTAGCTTCCTTAACATTCTCAGCAAAGTAGTCTACAACAGCTTTAACTGGAGCTAACCCATCCCACCTGCAGCAACGATAATTTCCTTTGATTTAAACAAGTTAATATCAAAACCATTTCCATAAGGCCCCCTTAGAAATAGCACGCCACCTTCCTGCAGCTCATGAATCGTATTGGTAACTAGGCCCACTCTGCGAATTGTCAATCCAATATACCCTTCACCAATTTCACTTACAGAAATGGGCGATTCGCCATATTTAGGAATAGATACCTCAAAAAATTGTCCAGGTTTTACATCGCCCTTATATTCCATTAAGAAAGTATAATCAATCGTAGTATGAGGAATTATTTTTATAATTTGGGATTTAAAAGGCAGATAGGTATTGCTCATTATTTCTCCTCCACTATGCTCATAAGTTTATTTGCACAATGTGCAATGGATATATATTCTGGACACGCATCGTCACATCTTCCGCACCCGACACACATGTGGTAACCAAAGCGTTTTTTATAATCATGAAGCTTATGCATCACTCTAAATCGCATGCGGTCTCCTTGTTTTTTGCGAAAAGAATGACCTCCTGCCATATCCGTAAAGCCATCTACCATACAGGAAGACCAAACTCTTCTTCGCTCTCCCATGTTTTTATTTTCTTTATAAAAGATATCCTGCATTGAAAAACAACTACAAGTTGGACACACAAAGCTACATCTTCCGCAACCGATGCAACGAGATGAATATTCTTCCCAAAAGGCCGATTGTGCTAGCCCTTTTGCTAACTTGTCCGGCATAGAGACCTTTGTTTTATTTTCCATAACAAAACATGGTGAAAGGTCTACTACCTTTTCTTCCAGTCGATCCAACTCTTTATTATTAATCTCCACATATACAAAATCACCTTCAGGGCGTATAAACATATCATAATCGTCCGAAATGTTGGTATTCATACTAACACAAAAACAGTTTGCAAAACTCTCTTGACATTCAATGAAACAAAATCTGAGTTTTTCACGAAATGCTTTATAATAAGGATCTTCACAACCATTTTTTAAATAGATATCATCTAGTCTTTTTATACCATGGATATCACAACTTCTCAGGAATAGGAGTATTTTTTTTCAGTAGTCTTAGGTTCAGTCCAATTATCCTCATTAAAATAGAATAAAGTTTCGGTGATAGGAAGAAGTATTTCCTTGGCCGAAAAATTAGATTTTACCGCAAACTCCACTTCTTCAAGCTTTTTTATCTTCTCATATCTAACAGAATCTGTATTAGTAAACGCTCCCTTTCCAGGAACAACAACAGGAGCAAAAACTATATACTCTTTTTCCAAGTTTTGTAAATATTGATTAAACGCTATCAATGACAATTTGTATGCCATAATTGATTTTTCCCCTTTCCAACAACTTTTTTTATGCAACCCTTGATCTTGCCCCTCCAAATGGATTCATGCCTATTTCATGAGCTACTTTGCATAATAAATACATCAGACTCATTTTAATAGCTAGCTGCTAAAAAGTAATGTAGGGAATTCCCTGTATTGCTAGAGGAAATTCCCTACATTATTAATAAGTTTTTTTTCATACTTGGTTTACATGGTAATCATTTTTTAAAAGAGTATTACCTGTATCAGTAGAAAAGTTAGTGTACTATTTGGGTGACAAAAAGTAAGGTAGGGAATCCCCAATATACTGGGAATTCCCTATTATTAGTTTAATCTGTAATTCGCTTTTCCCCATTGATAGCTTGAATCGGTTTAATATTCTGGGTGACTTCTAGAACTCCAGCAAATTTTCCAACTTTATCCCTTACCGCGAAATAACGAATATATACGTATTTATCCCCCATCTTGATCCAGAAATCTTCATTGTCCTTTTTACCGTTTTTAAAATCCTGCACTATTTTTTCTACTACATCAGCGCTTCCTGGCGGATGGCAATTTTCCACTTTCCGACCTATAATAGTTCTGGTTCGTGGGAAGATACGATCCTTAGTAGCAGAAAAAAATTTTACGACTCCATTTTCATCAACAAAAGTGATATCAACAGGCAAATGCCTATAAATTAGCTCAATTTCTTGAACTGACAAAAAACCTGTTTCAAACTTGACATGACTTATTGTGCGTTCATTGGATAAGTTTATAGAGTTTTTATCCACGTATTCTCGTGATGGTTTCCAGTTTGATTTAGGCTCAACTAAGCAATAGCCAATTTCATCACTATCGATTAAGGCTTGGTACCATTCGTCTTCCGAAAGAGTTTCCATCGCCATCGGTAGAAATATTTTCTCTTCTTTAAAAATCATTTCTTCGATTTGTTCCAATGTTTCTTCCGTTTTAGCGACTAACTCCTGTTTTTGTGGTGATTGATAGGTGACAGCCAGCCCTTTTGACTCTCTCAATAAGTTCCTAATTTTATCATCCACACCCCACATGACTTTAGGCGGACCAGTAATCTCATACTTTTCCAAAAAGGGAAATACTAAATCTTCCTTTCGCCGATAATGTTTGTCAACGTCCCATAGCAAATTTAATTTCTCAATCAATTGTAAAACTAATTCTTTTTCAGTATGGCCAGATGCCTGTTTTAATTTAATAAGGATCGGCTTAATTTCCTGATCTATTAGTCGTTGTAGTGCTTGATTCTCTGCTATGAAAATTTCCGCTGGATGTCCAGCAACTACTGATAATTCTGGATTTTTTTCTAATGATTCTCGGAAGACCGCAGCATGGACATCACAAAGTCGCTGAACTTCTTCTACTGGTAATCCCTCATTAATCAGTCCTTGCTCAATCAAAGAGAGTTCAGCTGGATTCATCCCTACAGCAATTTTATCAAACTTATCTTTGACTTCCTGTACTGATTTCCCTTGATGGAGTTCCAAAATTATTTCTTTTAAGGCCTTTTGCCTATACTCCCGATTATTAATTAGTTCACTCATATGTACCCCCTCGACAAGACTTACCAACGATTACCTTCTTATATGTACTTTTACTTCTTCAAAAAACTCTTCCTCTGTGTCTGTTATTACTAACTCATCGTCGATATAACCAAAAAATTTACCTTCATGCTGCCCACATTCACCGATACATTCCACTTCAAGCTCACCTGGGATTAATTTTTCCAACTGGTCAATATCAATAGCCGTACAGTTTGAGCAAACTCGTACCATATAGTATCTCCTCCATATATTATATTTAATAATTTAAAACTATAATTAGCATTTCCCTACTTTAATAATTCATACAAGAACTAAACGTACATATTGCTTCTATTACAATCAATACGTTAACCTCGCAAATAAATAAGTTTACAAAAATATTAAAATTATTATAAACTGTACATAAGAAATTCACATCTTAGGAGGAAGTATCCATGAAGTTAACACTTAGAGAAATGATCTTAATTTCTCTTTTTGCTGCATTAACTGCGGTAGGAGCGTTTATAAAAATTCCAACTCCCCTTGTACCTTTTACACTGCAATTTTTATTTTGTGCCTATTCAGGTATTTTCTTAGGTGGAAGAAAGGCTTTATATTCACAGTTACTATATGTAGGCATCGGCTTAATTGGCATTCCTGTTTTCGCCAGCGGTGGCGGTCCAGCTTATGTCTTGCAACCGACTTTTGGTTATTTATTAGGTTTTATTGCCTGTTCCTATACCATAGGTCGATTGGTTCAACAGTTTTCTAAAATAACCTTTGTGAAAGTATTTAGCACAGTTCTCTTAGGATTATTCTTTGTATACTTATGCGGCGTAGGATATTTATATCTCATTATAAACTTCTATTTACATAAGCCAATGACCCTACCAGCAGCTATCGCTGCTGGTTTTCTCCCCTACATTACCCCCGATTTAATTTTAAGTATACTAATCGCCCTTACAGCCATTCGTATTATACCTATACTGAAGAGAAGTGGTTACTATAGCATTACTCATTAATATATATCGGTTTTCTTACCATAAAAAAGTGATAGGTTATTTTAAAATAACCTATCACTTTTTTATTCATTTGCACCTTGCAGAAATAGGGCACTCAATTAGGGTCGCAAAAACAAAATCATGACAATGATCATCATCGACAGTAGTCATCCCCTGAACAAAATGAACATGCTTACCTGGACCTACTTCGATGGCAATCCTTGTTTGTATCTTTCTCAGCTCATGATGGTGATCTTCAAAAAAATCAGTGTTGGTCCATATATCATGAACATGGCCGCCTCCTGGTAAAAATATAGCCTCGCCAGTAACTCCAGCAAAACGATGATTATGCCTGTCGTCACACTCCTCCGCAAGTTTAACACTACCTAAAAATTCATGCACATGCTTCTGCTTTTTTTGATGTTCGCAAGAACATTCGCAGGAACAATCATTAGGCTTATTAGAAAAACATGACATAAGAATCCTCCTTTTGAATATTTCTAATACATCTTATGTTAAGCACTACGAATATGTTCCTTTCTAAAGGAAAGCAAATTACTCTCTTTATCGGTAATGCCTTATACCAATAAAAAAACCCTGAATTCTGATCATTGAATTCAGGGTTCTCTACCAATATTTTTTTATGTCTTATATTATTTCTGTCTCTTCAATAACAGTTTTATCTTTTCAACCACATTCTCTACTGTAAATCCATATTCCCTAAGCACTATTTTTTCCGGTGCTGAGGCACCAAATTGATCAATACCTAATACACATCCCTGATCACCAACATAGCGTTCCCAGCCTAAAGATGATCCCATTTCAATTGCCAGACGAATTTTCACATTAGCGGGAAGCACAGTTTCTTTATATTCCTGAGACTGAGCCTCAAATAAATTCCAGGAGGGGAAACTAATTACTGACACAAAAATCTTTTCACTTGCAAGTTGTATCTGAGCCTGTAAGGCTAATTGAACTTCAGACCCTGTTGCTAAAAGTAAGGCACTTGGAATCTCCACACTTGCCTTTGAAATAACATATGCGCCTTGCCTTACCCCCTTGTCAGCAATTTCTTTTGTCCCGGCAATTGTCACAAGGTCTTGTCTTGATAATACTAGAGCTGTAGGCTTATCAAGGGATTCTATCGCTACTTTCCATGCTGCAACGGTTTCATTACCATCTGCTGGACGAATAATATTAATGTTAGGCAAGGCCCTTAATGAAGCCAGTTGCTCAATCGGCTCATGGGTAGGACCATCTTCTCCTACCGCAATACTGTCATGAGTAAAAACGTAAGTAACTGGAAGCTTCATTAAAGCTGCTAAACGAATAGCAGGACGTAAGTAGTCAGAAAAAACAAAGAAAGTAGCTCCATATGTTTTCAATCCGCCATGTAAAGCCATGCCATTTAAAGCAGCTCCCATAGCAAACTCACGTACACCAAACCAGATATTACGACCACTATAGTCAATAGAAGAAAAGTCACCTGCATCTTTTATAGTAGTTTTGTTAGAACTGGCCAAATCTGCCGACCCGCCAAAGAATGTAGGTATCGTTTTTGCAAAAGCATTCATAACTTCACCAGAAGAGGAACGTGATGCAATCTTCTTGCCTTCTTCATATATTGGAAGATTGCGATCCCATTGTTCTGGTAAATTCCCTTTGATAGCATTCTCAAAATTCTTAGCTAACTCCGGATATTCATTGCGGTATTTTGCTAATAGGGTATTCCATTTCTCTTCCAACCGGGCTCCTTGCTCTATTACCTTCTGGGAAAAATGTGCATATACTTCATCGGGAACATAAAAGTCTTGTTCATAAGACCATTTATAATTTGATTTGGTTAGTTGTACTTCTTCTTTTCCTAGAGGCGACCCATGGGAAGCAGAAGAACCGGCTTTATTAGGTGAGCCAAAACCGATTGTTGTCTTAACCTCTATTAAAGTAGGACGCAAGGCATCCCCTTTAGCTTTTACTAATGCTTTATCAATACTGGCCAAGTCATTACCGTCTTCCACATAAAGCACTTGCCATCCATAAGCTTTAAAACGCTTTTGTACATCTTCCGAGAAAGATAAACCTAGTTTCCCATCTAGAGAAATATCATTAGAATCATATAAAACAATAAGGTGTCCTAATTTGAGATGTCCTGCTAGAGAAGCTGCTTCTGCTGAAACTCCTTCCATTAAATCACCATCACTACAAATACTATAGGTAAAGTGATTCACAATCTCATATTCTGTTTTATTATATTGAGCTGCCAAATGTCGTTCCGCCATAGCCATACCAACTGCCATCCCAATTCCTTGTCCTAAAGGACCTGTGGTAGCATCTACCCCTGGTGTATGTCTATATTCGGGGTGCCCGGGTGTTCTACTCTGCCATTGACGAAATTCTTTCAAATCTTCTATTGTAAGGTCATAACCTGATAAATGTAATAAACTATATAATAATATCGAACCATGCCCTGCTGATAACACAAATCGGTCCCTATTAAACCATTTTGGATTTTTAGGATTGTGATGCATATGTTTCGTCCAAAGCTGATAAGCCATAGGAGCCGCTCCCATAGGCATACCAGGATGTCCAGAGTTAGCCTTTTCGACAGCATCAATTGCTAAGTTGCGAATGGTATTCACTGCAAGTTGGTCTATCTTTTTATACTTCATAGTAAAAAACCCCCTTCTTAATCTACAATAGACTTCAAAGCAAAAATGTTAGAAAAGCCCTCTAAAGTTGATGCGCTTTAAAAAGCACATCAACTTTAGAGGGCTATTACACTTATATCTTAGGTTTTATATAGGCAGGTACGGAATAAGCATACAACTCTTTCTCTATATCTACATGCCCTGGAACATAAATAAATACAGAGTCTGCAATTCTTTGCACATTACCAGATATAACATAACATACGCCATTCATAAAATCTTTAATTGCATGCTGCATATCTATTTCTACACCTGCAAAATTAATTACTACTGCCACATTTTCCTTCAGATGATTAGCATATACACACACATCATCATATGTTGCTGGCGAAGCTACTACTACTTTTAAAGAAGCCGATTCATTAGTATGAACTTGTAAATTCATCGACCTACGAGCACGAGCTGAATCCATTTTTGAGCCAACCTGCTCCTCAGTAGCCACTTCTTCCAGTGGCATCAAATAATTTGTCAGCTTATCTATTAAACTAAGCCCCATTATTTTTGCCCTCCAGACATTATTTTTAGAATAATTAACTAATATTACCATCTAAAATCTCTAATTCGACACTTTATTAACATCTTCCTGCATTCTAATTATTTTTTTTATATTTTTTACGATATTTTTACAAAAAGAATAAAAAAATACTTAATTACTCTTATTTTGAATCAATAAAGTATAATTCTTTCTCTAATCGTTAGAAAAATACTCCGTCCTTTTACCTTCAGATTATAAGGCAGATTCATGTTATTATAAGGATCGATTAAATGCTAATCCAGTAGAGTTAATATCATGAACTTAGCGCGACCTTAAAGCAACAAAATCCATCTTAAATTCATACATTCTGATATTACAAGAAAGACGCCCACAAAGGGCGCCTTATATCAAGTTTCTTCTTAACCATTAACCATTCTTACGTTCTCTACCACGTAAGGTACGGCTTAAAATCGCTTTACGTAAACGAATACTCTTAGGAGTAACTTCAACCAATTCATCTTTGTTAATATATTCTAATGCTTGTTCTAAACTTAAGATGCGAGGTGCTGTTAAACGCAATGCCTCATCAGAAGCACTGGTACGCATATTTGTAACATTTTTCTTTTTACATGGATTTACATCCATATCCATTTCCCTAGTATTTTCACCAATGATGCTACCTTCATATACGGTTTGTCCTGGAACAATAAACATAGTTCCCCTGTCTTGTAAACCAAAAATACCATAACCCGTTGTTTCACCTGCTTCAAAAGCAACTAAAGCACCGCGACTACGGCCAGGGATATCACCTTTGTAAGGCGCATAGCCATGGAATAAGTGATGCATAATGCCGTTACCTTTGGTACTAGTCAAGAATTCAGAACGGAAGCCAATTAATCCCCGAGCAGGAATAACAAATTCCATGCGAAGATAGCCTGCAATTTCTGTCATATTTACTAGGTCTGCTTTACGAGTACCCAACTTTTCCATAACAGCTCCCATAAATTCTTGGGGAACATCAATCGTTAAAGCTTCCATTGGTTCACAACGTTGTCCATTAATTGTTTTGTAAATAACTTCAGGCTTTCCAACTTGGAACTCATAGCCTTCGCGACGCATTGTTTCAATCAAAATTGACAAATGCAATTCTCCACGGCCGGAAACTTCAAAAGTATCTGCACTGTCTGTTTCGCGAACCTTTAGACTTACATTGGTTTCCACTTCTCTAAACAAACGATCACGTATATGTCTCGTAGTAATGAATTGACCTTCGCGTCCAGCAAGAGGGCTGTTATTAACACTAAAAGTCATAGCCAATGTAGGTTCATCAATATCAATGGTCGGCAAAGCTTCAGGATTTTCGGTATCGGCAATTGTCTCACCAATATTTACTTCATCAAGTCCAGTAATCGCAACGATATCTCCTAACGCCACTTCCTGAACCTCAGTACGTTTCAAACCTTGGTAAGTATATAAACGGCCAATCTTCGCCTTCTTTTGAACGTCGCCATTTAATACTAGGACCTGTTGTCCATTAGTAGCTTTACCACGGATCACACGGCCAATGGCAATGCGGCCCACATAATCATCATAGTCTAGGGTAGTAACCATGATTTGCAGTGGTCCGTCCATTTCTCCTTGAGGAGCAGGAATTTCAGTAATCAATAAATCAAACAAAGGCTGTAGATTATCACTATCATCTTCCATGTTTATTTTAGCAACACCAGCCCTAGCAGCAGCATAGACTATTTTAAACTCCAATTGCTCATCTGTGGCGTCTAGTTCCATAAATAATTCAAAGACTTCATCAGCCACATCCTTAACCCGTTGGTCAGGACGGTCAATCTTATTAATAACAACAATAGGTTTCAATTTTTGCTCTAAGGCTTTTTTCAAAACATATTTAGTTTGAGGCATAGGACCTTCAAAGGAATCAACTAGTAGTAGAACCCCATCAACCATGTTGAGTACCCGCTCTACCTCACCGCCAAAATCCGCATGTCCTGGAGTATCCACAATATTAATTTTTACACCGTCATGCATAATAGCAGTATTTTTTGACAGGATGGTAATACCCCGTTCGCGTTCAAGATCATTAGAATCCATAACCCGCTCAGCTACAGTTTCATTAGCGCGGAATACTCCGCTTTGTCTCAGCATTGCATCTACCAGAGTAGTTTTACCATGGTCAACGTGCGCAATAATAGCAACGTTGCGTAAGTCAGTACGTTTCATAAATTAAGCCCTCCTACAAAATCAACAAAGAAAGGATGCGTTTCACTGCACCCTTTTATTTTCGCATACAAACCACTATATTATACTGTCGTCTTGCTGTCAATTGTTAATATTAAAAATTACCAATATATTTGAGATAATAAATGGCCTAAAAACTAGTAAAGATAGAAAAACAAGTATTTTCCCCTCTTATACTCTTGTTTTCATTTTATTCATATAGCCTTGAATTTTTTCTAGGCTACGCATAATATCTCCCATTCTTTGATTATCAGAACTTCCCAATTGCTCAAGATGTTTTCGATAATCTGCGTATTCTCTATCCAATATTTCTAAATGCTCATTTAGCTGCCTTATCGCTGGATCTACAAATTCAGCCTGTTCAATCTGCCACTCCCGGCCGTTTAACTCGGCTGCATCACCAAAATTGGGAATAGAGACGGGAACAGCTAATTTTTCTTTAATTAACTGAGCAAAGGGTTCTGATGCCTCTGGTTCTCCATGTACTAAGAAGATATTCGCTGGCCTTTTTTTATAATAAGCTAACCATGCCAATAACTGCTCTTGATCTGCATGGGCAGAGAAACCGTCTAAACTATAAATAGTCGCTCTTACACTAATCTCTTCTCCCATGATTTTTACTTTTTTAACGCCTTCTACCAGACGCCGCCCTAAACTGCCCTGCGCCTGATAACCGACAAACAATACGCTGGATTCTGGACGCCACAAATTATGTTTAAGATGGTGAAGAATTCGGCCTGCATCAGCCATCCCACTAGCAGAAATGATGACCGCTGGTTCATTTAAGCTATTAAGGGCCTTGGATTCATCAGCAGTTTTTGTAAAGCGCAGCTGTGGCATCTGTAACGGATTGTCCTGCTTATTCTTCAGCATTTCTTTAGATTCCTGGTCAAAATCTTGTGTATTTCTCATAAAAATATCCGTAGCAGATATGGCTAAAGGACTGTCAATAATTACAGGTATATCGGGAATCTTTCCTGCTTTTAAAAGATTATGCAAATAGTACAGCATTGTTTGTGTACGACCTACTGCAAATGAAGGAATGATGATGTTTCCTCCACGAGCTATGCTGTCATTAATAATCGTTGCTAAATGTTCTTCTTTATCATATTCTTCATGTAAGCGGTTTCCATAGGTAGATTCTACTATAATATAATCAGCCTCATCAATAAATGTAGGATCTTTTATTAAGGGCTGGTGAGGTTGTCCCAAATCCCCAGAAAACACCAATTTGGCTGTTTTTCCCTCTTCAGTTACCAGTATTTCCAGCATGGCGGAACCTAAGATATGTCCTGCATCGCGAAAGCGTACGACAACGTTAGGCGACAAGCTTACTTCTTTGTCATAATCTACTGGTGAGAAATGTTCCAGGCAAGCATAAGCATCCTCAATGGTGTATAAAGGTTCTACTGGTTTCTTGCCAGCACGCTTCCCTTTCCGATTAGCTATCTCAGCATCAAAGCCTTGAATATGAGCACTATCAGGTAGCATAATGCCACAAAGCTCATTGGTAACCCGGGTAGCATAGATAGGGCCTTTAAAACCAGATTTACATAGCTTAGGCAATAGTCCGCTATGGTCAATGTGGGCATGTGTTAACAATACACAGTCAATTGCTGTTGGATCATATAAAAAATCACGCCTATTATAGGCTGTAATGGTTTTTGATCCTTGGAACATTCCACAATCTATTAAAATTTTTTGTGTACCTACTTCTAATAAATAAGACGAGCCAGTTACGATTTTTGCTGCACCTAAAAAAGTTAATTTCATATTACTCTCTCCTCTCATTACCTACTATCTGTATATTTCGACAATTGATAAAAAATTCCTCCCCTATGGAAAGAAGAAAAGACTTAGCCTAAGCTACGTCTTTTCTTCTTCCCTATTCTTCACCGAATACACGAACTTCTGGATGTAGCATAACACCTGAATCTTCATATACACGACGCTGTACTTCTTCAATGAGCAATAATACATCTTCTGCAGTTGCCCCTCCAGCGTTAATCACAAAACCAGCGTGCTTCATTGACACCTGAGCACCACCTACTTGAAGTCCCTTTAAGCCAGCTTTTTCAATAAGCGTCCCTGCAAAATTCCCTGGAGGACGTTTAAAAGTACTGCCAGCACTGGGCATTTCTAAGGGTTGCTTTGTCTCTCGTCTCAATGTATAATCATCCATCTTTTGTGAAATTGCTGGTCTTTCTTGCTTTTGTAGTGTTAATTCTACTTCACAAATAATGCAACCATTATCCTGAAAAATACTATGACGATAACCAAAATTAAGATCTGCTGGCAAGAATCGCCGAATACTACCATCTGGACAAACACCGGATACAGCAACAACAACTTGGCACATTTCGCCTGAATAGGCCCCAGCGTTCATAAATACAGCACCACCAACACTACCAGGAATGCCAATAGCAAATTCCATACCACTTAACCCATATTGGGCGGCATAACATGAAACATCAGCTAGCATAGCCCCTGCCCCAGCAGTAACAACAGTTCCCGTATGTTTGATACAGGCCATCTCATTACCGAACTTTAACACTAACCCTTTTATACCTTTATCGCGCACTAGAATATTAGAACCATTTCCTAGTACTGTGACAGGTATGCCATATTCCTTGGTAATCATCATGATTGCAGATATTTCGTTCATGGAAGCAGGAAAGACTAGGTAATCGGCAGGTCCACCTATTTTAAAGGTTGTATGGTTGGCTAATGGCTCATTTAGTAAAAGCCTTGAATCAGGAATAACATTTTGTAGTTTTAATAGAAGTTCATCAGAACGATTATTTCTTCTCAAAAAAATCCATTCCTTCAGCTACAGAATCACCTAAAATTTTATAAATATCCGCTACTAAACGCTGAAACTTCATATATGACTGCATAAATGCAGCCGCTTTGCTGTTCCCAATAATAAGCTGGTACATTTGCTGTATTTGCTCTGTTTTCTCCTTATCTTCAGGCTTACCACCCATCATGTCGTATTCTAATTCCATTTGTTTTGCAATGAAATCTTTTACCATTTTCTTTGCTTGCTCATCTGTATCAATTGTTTTTTTAACTGCCATAAATTCTACATATTCTGGAGATTCTTTGATGGCACGCACCAAGTCATGAGTTTTATCGTAAATATTCATTTTCTACCTCCTAATTTATAATATACTTAATATACCTAATTCATACATTATACAATAATTAATTAATAATAGTATAGATATTGTAAGATATCCATCAATCATTTTTGTTTGACTAAGGACAAATATAAATCTTGCATTGCTTTTGCATCCATTGCCTGAGTACCTGCTGACTCACAAATAACTCTTGGCGCGAACCCCCGATCAGCACAAGCAGCAATAAAGGGCTCATATGGAGGACCAAAATCGTCGGCAAAAGTCCAGTGACGCTTTTCTCCACCTTTCGTAAATTCAATAGGACTAAAATGAACATGTATTTTCTTCGCTATTTCCGTTCCTAACTTTTCCCCAACTATATCGAAAACATCTTCTATTTCTGCTTGAGTCGTGTATTTTCCACCTGTTACGGCATGTAAATGTCCAAAATCTACCGTTGGTATAAGCCATTGTGATAAAGTACATACATCTAGAACTTCTTCTAATGACCCTACTAGATTTTGTTTCCCCATTGTTTCCGGACAAAGATAAATTCCTGTTAGCCCCCGTTGCTCTATTAATTCTAACACGGCATAAAGGGCACGTTTTACATTTTGTATCGCTACTTTACGGTCCTGCTTTCCCGCCCCACCCATATGAAAAACAATGCGATCAGCTCCCATCCAACGAGCTGCTTCTAATGATTTCAAAAAGTGATTTTGCGTATTAGCCATGATCTTCTCATCTTCAGTAGATAGACTAATGTAGTAAGGAGCATGAATACTTAATTTTACTCCGTGCTTTACTGCTTCATGACCTATTTTTACAGCTGTTTCTTCTTTTATATTCACACCACGAGTACATTGATATTCGTAAGCAGTCAATTCCATTTTCTCTAACCATGCGGGCATTTCTATGGACGCTTTATGACCTTCGTCATAAAAAGCATTAGAATTTCCTCCTGGACCAAATTGTGGGCGCATTTTCATCACCATCTTTACTAGAATTATGACATTTATTTTAGGCTTACAAAGTGTTGTTGTTTAAGAGCCTCATATACTACGACGGCAGCAGCATTTGATAGATTAAGAGACCTTGCGTCATCTACCATTGGAATACGAATACAATTATCTTTATATTCTGCTAACAAGTATTCAGGCAAACCAGCTGTTTCCTTACCAAATACCAGAAAATCATCTATTTTATATTGAATACTGCTATAGTGTTTATTCGTTTTTGTAGTATTAAAGTAGAAATTATGTTCTTTATATAGTTCTAACACTTCAGCAAAATTCTCATGAATATGTACTTTTACCAAATCCCAATAATCAAGCCCCGCTCTTTTCAGATATTTATCTTCAATAGAAAATCCCAAAGGTTTTACCAAATGAAGTTCACTATTTGTGGCTGCACACAACCTTGCTATATTACCAGTGTTACCAGGAATTTCAGGTTCAACCAATACAATATGCATTATAAACACCTCAACTATATCATTTCCAAAATATTTAATTATTAACTTATGATTTCATAATAGAAAATCAAAATCCCACCTATGTAGGCAGGATCGAAAAATCACCAACCCATTAGTTATCCTTTTTAGCAGGGTATACATACATCATAAATACCATAATTATGATTGTCAAAACAATTCCTGTAGATTGCGCATTTAATATTCCAATTCCTTTTCCACCATTGCCAAATTGCAGGGCTACCGTCGTCAAAACTCCACTAATTGCACACATAAATGCTGCCGTAGTAGAAGGCCGTTTTGAGAATAAACCAAATAGCAATGGGGCTGTTAACGACACTGACATTAGCGAATAAAAGATGGACAATGCTGTAATGATATTCGGTAGTATTAAAGCAATACTGATACCAAGAATTCCTGCTACTGCTGTAACCAAGCGACTCATTTTGAGTAGTTCTTCATCTGAAGTTTCAGGCTTAATAAATGTTTTATACAAATCTTTAGTAAAGGATGTCGTGATCATATACAGTACTGCATCTGCCGCACTAACTTCAGCAGAAAAGATGGCTGCTAAAGCAAACGCAGAGGCCCAATAGGGCATAAATTCTTTCATAACTATAGGCAGTGCTAATTCACTCTGCGCTAAGTTAGGAAATGCTGCAAAAGCACACATTCCAAGTAATACAGGCACAATAGCAAAAGCAAATTGCACTAAAGCATTAAGAGCCGTGCCAATTTTAACAGTAGCTATATCTCGCGCTCCATACACTTTTCCAATCAATCCTGGAGAAATAAAAAAAGAGGGCGTTAACATTAGAAAATATCCGATAATCATCGTTATTCCTATGCCATCAAAACTCATATATGATTCTGCCTGATTTGCATCTGCAAAGTTTTGTCCAATTAACGTGGTAAGCCCTTCCCAACCACCTATATACTGCAGAGCAAAAGGAATCGCCAATAAAAATCCAGCAAACTTTACTACAATTTGAATACTATTAACAAAAGTTGCTGCTAATAATCCTCCAGCGCCAAAATATAAGATTACTACAATAGCACCAACTAAAATTCCCACTGTTTTACTAGTACCAGCTACAGCCGTCAAAATCCATGCAATTCCCATTAACTGTCCAGCAAAAATAGCCAAGGTACCAATAGCCATCATCAAAGATATTAGTCCGCGAAAATTTCGATTATAACGATAATCCAGATAATCGCCCAAAGTAAATAAGTTATATTTTTTTGCTACTTGCCAAATAGCGGGGCCAACAATGAATGCTAAAATGACTGAGCCTACAGCTGAAGAAGCAATCCACCACCAGGCGGAAATACCAAATTTATAACCGACTCCAGCTACACCAACCGTGGAGCCAGCACCAATGTTCGGTGCAATCAATGTGGTAAATAAAAGAGCAGGTCCAAGTCTTCTACCAGCAACAAAAAAATCAGACGCACCTTTAACTCCCCTAGTTGCAATAAATCCTACAGCAACTAAAATACATGCATATGCGATAATCGCCACTAAATACGGGTTCATTTTACCTTCTCCTTTTCAATAACAAATACCTAAAGTTTTGATCATCAACCTTACAATCAAAGCTTTAGGCATTATGAACTGCAATAAATATACTATATTATTTCATACAAATCAACATTACAGCCTTCTGATGGTTATATTGAACAGACACAATAAGAAAGTGCATTTTCAATATTCTTCTGACAAAACAATCATAAAATCAAGATAATTGTAAAATAATATATATGTGAGTAACATCTCATCACAAAAGGGAGGAATTGTCATGACTGTACAAAAAGATTTACAAAAAGCTGTTGCTGCAGCTGAATCCGCGAAAGGAACCTATGCAACCTTCGCACAATCTACTGATGATCAAACAGCCAAGCAGCTATTTACACAAATGTCACAAGACATGGATCAGCACATTAGTCAGCTTAACAGTCGTCTTGGTGTTGCAGAACAAAATCAGTTGAATAACCAAGCAGAATAATAAAGTATCGGGGGGGTAGTTGCTAACTACTCCCCTGATACTTTATTACATATTGCATACATGTAGCTCTTTTAAGTATTATTTTCAATAATATCATCCCTTAATGCTTTCTCCTCTACTGGAATCCGGATGCCCAAAGTTAACCCCAAATTACATAAGGTCGCAATAACTGCTGTTATGGTAGCACCAAAAATTAAAGGTACAACTAGCAATTCTATCCCTACGGCTACATAGTTGGGATGTTTTATATATTGGTATGGCCCTTTAGAAATAAGCCGTTTACCAGGAATAACCAAAACTCGAGTATTCCAAGATTTTCCTAGACTAGCAATGCACCAGTACCTTACTACTTGAGCAAAAACAAATAGGCTTACCCATAAATACCACAGCTTGCTTAAAACATTACCGCCTACACTGCCCTCCACTATCCAGCCTATGAACCAACCTATATGTAAAATAAAAAATAAGGGATAATGATCCTTGCCAAATTCTTGCGCTCCAGCATCTACTGCCCACTTATAATTATTGTTAGCTATGTACAATTCTAAAATACGCTGAATTACTAGTATAGACGCCATTACAAAAATCCATAAACCTACCATTTGACTAGCACCTGTTCCGCGCTAAAGCCAGGTCCTAGAGCTAACATGATTCCATACGCATCTTTTGGCGATGTTTGTTCCATAAGTCTTTCTAATACAAATAAGACGGAGACACTAGACATATTTCCATAGTTAGCTAATATTTCATATGCCTGTAATAATTGATCTTTTGCAAGATTGAGACTATCTGAATAAGCATCCAGGACCTTGGCACCCCCAGGATGAACAACATAATGACCTATACTGCCTTGTTCTATACTCCATTTTTCACAAGCTTTCTGCAATAAATCTGGTAAATAACGACGAACAATACTAGGAATATCTCGCGAGAACCTTACTTTAAGGCCTGTCTCGACTACCTCCCAGCCCATAATATCTTCTGAACGAGGAAACAAGGTACTATAATTACCTAAAATTGCGGGTCCTTCACCATCCATGGTTACGAGTACGGCAGCTGCTCCATCAGCAAAAATACTGGTACCAACTATATTAGATTTAGAGAAGTCATTCCTTTGAAAAGTTAGGCTACAAAGTTCCACTGCTACCAATAACACGGATTTCCCTGGCATACTATAAGCTAGTTCACTAGCTCGCCCTAATCCAGCCACGCCACCACCACAACCAAGTCCCCATATGGGCAATCTGCTTGTATGAGATGATAAGCCCAGCCGTTGAATCAATTTAGCATCTAAAGTAGGAGTAACGATACCAGTGGAAGTTACAAAAATAATCATTCCAATATCCATAGGTTTTACATTCGCTCTAGCCATGGCTTGCAAAGCTGCTTTTTCTGAAAGCTCAAGGGCTACCTCTTCAAAGATTTGATTGGCTTCCGAAAAAGAATGCGCAGCAGCATACCAGTCTAAAGGCCTAGATAAGTACCTTACTTTAATACAACTATTTTCAAAAATCGGAAGTAGTTTGTCAATATGGTCCACATGAGAGCGGAATATACTAGAGACAAATTCTTTTATTTCATTTTGTTCTAACGCATAATGAGGTACTGCTGTACCGATAGCCTGTATTTTTGGTTTTAACATAGTCATCATCACCACCAATTGGTATTTTAACACTACTACACTATTAAGAAAGGCCGTGAAAAATACCACTTTTCCCATAAATGATAAACACCTCTTCATCGTAGAGAGGTGTTTATCATTTATACCTATTATTTAATGTTGTGATTTTCTCTGTCTTCCCTATGACTGGCTGCATAACGAATATTAGTAAACTCCGACAAATCTTTTTCCACTGTTACCAAATCACTACGATTCAGTTCTTTTATACTATTCTTGCCCACCGCTTGTACAGCTAATTGCATTTCGACCTTACAAGAAGCAAGAAAATTTGCTAAATGGTTAGCAGCTAGATCAACATTTAGTTTATCCGTTAACTTGCCTGTATATAATAACATTTGTGAGGGAGGAGCTTGAGGCATTGCCTTTGTCATTTGAGTATGCAAAGCAGCTAACAGGGCAATGGTTCCAATATAAACTGCATCGGCTCCTAAGGCTAGGGCTTTTAAAAAATGACCTGGAGTGGTTAAACCTCCCGCAATAATGACACTAAAACGATCACGCAAATTATTTTTTACTAACCAATCAATTGTTCTTACTAGTGTATGAAAGGTAGGTAAACCCACATTGTCTTGTAAGGTTGGGTTAGCCACTGCTGTCCCGCCCTCAGAACCATCCACTACAATATAGTCGGCTTCTGTCTGGGCAATAACAGCCAATTCATATTCTATGTAATCTGTACCAGCTATTTTCACTCCTATTGGTACATCATACTGGGCTTTCATATCATTAATCATCCTAATATAGTCTTGGGTTGTACTCTTACCAGGCATACGAGCATATACCGTAGCATCTTCGCCTTTTTTTAAATGCCATGCTTTTCGTAAGTGCTCCTTAATATCTTCATCCTTCATTGTAGAATCAACTGCGCCACCCCAAGCTCCTTGACCTAACTGAATTTCAATAGCATCTAATTGTTTTAATTGTTCTTGACTACTCAATTGTCCGCCTCGATGATATTGTCCGATCAAGAATCTAGCTGCGCCGCGTTCTTCATCTGTAACTGCTGATTCTCCCGTATTGGTAGAGGTTCCTACCATAGTCGCTCCCTTCGCTAAAGCTATTTTTATTGGCAAACTGAGAGATCCACCATAGGACATTCCTGTAATCATAATCGGCAATTCAAGTTTCAGTGGCTTTTTAGCCTTCGGCCCAATAACCGTTTTGGTGGCAATTTGAGTGTAATCATTAGTCGGCAATTGAAATAATTGTTTTGGATTCAGTAGCAACTTGTCCCATGGTGATAATACCACCGGACTGCCCAAGGGTCGGGCCAATTCTTTTCCAGCCTCAGCACGCATAGCAGCTTCTATCATAGCACGGGGTGATAGTTTCTCTGTTACAGTTACCATTAGAAAAGGATTGTCCGCATAATCCTCTGTAAGCATTTTTACCGTCGCCTCATCCATCTCAGGATCTATGAGTTTCATCATCATCCAGCTTAAAAGCATAATAACACCTCCAATATCTAGTATGGTAATATAAGACATGAATTATAACGTCATAACTGAAATCTTATAAATTAATTAAGAAAAAATGGAGGCTGCCAATCGGTTGGCGGCCTCCATTTTTGCCTAATTATATTCTTCATCCTCAGGTCGTTTATATTTATATTTACAGGGTTTTTTATCTTCTTCATCCTCATATATATCCGGTCCTAAGCCAGTAACATCAGAAAAATTATGACAATGATCATCATTCATGCTCGTTCGTCCAGCAAAATAATGGGTATGAGAACCATCTGCCATGGCAATTGCCCGATCTGTCATAACATCTACCCAATGCCAATGCCCTCTAGAGTTCTCAGCTGTAAAAGAGGTTCGTATACGGATTTGATGAATATGAGACCGTCCTTCCATCCTAGCAGGTCCACTAACCCCCAAGAACATATGCTGATGCTCATCAGCAACATCTGTTTCGGTAGTATACACATGTACATGAATCCTATCCATATTCTCTTCATCATTGTTTGTCATGTATTTGTCTTCATAATCCACCATATATTTTCGTTCCTCATCATTAAGCACTCCCCACACCTCCTATTATTATCCATACCATTATATGCTGGATAAATTCATTTGTGCCTGGAAGCTACTTTTCATAATTGTTTATCTTTAATAACTTTTCTTTAAAACTATATATTCTTGTTAAAAAGTATTATATAATAATATTCAAAATTAAAAACATATATTACATGTAATATGCATTTAAAGACAGAATAAGAAATTATCATCTGCAAAGGATAGCTTCCTATTCTGTCTACATGCAGTAGTATAAGGAGGCCATTCAATTGATTTCTGATATCGAACGAACATCTGACGATTTTATTAATGACAAGTTAATTCTTCAATTGCTCCACGAAGCTAAAACAAAAGCCCAAGATAAACAGCTGGTTAACAATATTATTGCTAAAGCTAGTCAGTACAAAGGTCTATCGGCATCTGAAGTAGCCATTCTCTTAGAAGTGAGTGATGCAGAAATATTAGAGTCTATGTACACTGTTGCTGCCGATATTAAACAATGCATCTATGGTACACGAATTGTATTATTCGCACCACTTTATATCTCCAGCCACTGTGTCAACGACTGTACTTATTGCGGCTATCGCAGCGGCAATGACAGTCAGGTGCGCCGCCATTTATCCATGGCTGAAGTTAAACAAGAGGTAGAAATTATTCAATCCTTAGGCCATAAACGTTTAGTTGTAGAGGCCGGTGAGGATAATGCAAACTGCCCCATCGACTATGTTGTAGACACCATTAAAGAAATTTATAAGGTGAAAAGTAAAAACGGTAGTATTCGCCGTGTCAATATTAATGTTGCGGCTACCACCATTGACGAATACTGGAAACTAAAACAAGCTGACATTGGCACCTATATCCTCTTTCAGGAAACCTACCACCGTCCAACTTATGAGATGTTACACCCTGCTGGACCAAAAAAAGATTATAACTGGCATACTACCGCCATGGATAGAGCCATGCAAGCAGGTATTGATGATGTGGGTATTGGGGTACTTTATGGACTTTATGATTATAAATATGACACCATCTCCATGTTCTTGCATGCTGAACACTTAGAGAAGACCTTTGGCGTAGGACCACACACAATCTCAGTACCTCGCCTTAGACCAGCTAACAGCATTAATCTAGATTCCTTCCCCCACCTAGTGAATGATGAAGATTTTAAAAAAATTATTGCCATTATTCGTTTAGCAGTACCTTATACAGGAATTATTTTATCAACTAGAGAGCATCCTGAATTAAGAGACAAACTTCTCACTTATGGTGTTTCTCAGATTAGTGCTGGTTCCTGTACCGGTGTGGGTGGATATCAACAAACCCAAGAAGATTCTGCTGTAACAAAGGGAGCCATGCAGTTTGAAACAGGAGACAATCGTTCTCCAGATGAAATTATCTCAATGTTATGTGAAAAAAATTTTATACCTAGCTATTGCACAGCTTGCTATCGCCAAGGCCGTACCGGTGATCGATTTATGAGTCTCGCTAAAAGTGGTGAAATACAAAATGTGTGCTTACCCAATGCTTTATTAACTTTTAAAGAATATCTACTTGATTATGGTGATGATTCTCTTAAGAGTATTGGCGAAACTATGATAACTAAGAACCTTGCCACTATACCACAAGAGAGCGTCCGCACCGAAACAATCAAACGTCTTAAGGAAATTGAAGAGGGTGCCCGTGATTTATATTTCTAAATAATGATTCATTCTAAAGAGCTAGGGAGCCACCAAACAAGGTGACTCCCTAGCTCCTTTACTTATAACACATTAATTCCTGCTGCCAAATTAGCTGCTTCAATCGCCTGATGGGCTAACTCATTCGATTGACCAAGAGTTGTCATCGTCTGATCTGTATTATGGAAGCCCATACTATTTTCAGCTGATACAATATCCCACATCCACTGGGCCTTGCGTACTAATTCTCTAGCTTTAGCAAGTTCAGCCTGATTCACATTTGGCATATCACCAGCTTTTCTGATTGCTTCATGAGCCTTGGCCACATTCAACCCTGCTGTATGTTGTAGGAGGAATGTCTGATCTTGGATTGTCTTAACTCTCTCCGATAGCCATTCGGTTCCTTGACTGTGACATGGGGAACAAGAGGCATCAAGAGTTTTTAGCGGACTAGTTATAAAGTGGGACGTATATTTTTGCCCACTTTTACGCATATAAGGCATGTGACAATCAGCACATGATACCCCAGCCTTTCCATGAGTACCATTAGCAAAGGTCTCATAATCAGGATGCTGGGCTTTTAACATTGGTGCTTTAGAATCTGGATGCTCCCAGTCCTGGACAAATTTATTAGGTTTTTCAGCATAATAAGCATACATTTCTTCTGGCTTAAAGCCTTTATCCCAAGGAAAAACTACTCGTGTGGTTCCTGGTTCAAAATAATATTCGGAATGACATTGAGCACAAACATAAGTACGCATTTCTTCTCTTGTTGCTTTACTCATATCGATGCCCCGTCGTTCTTGGGCTTCAATAAAGGCTGGGTTAATAACACGTAAATTCATCGTTTCTGAATCATGACACTGAGCGCAAGTAACAGGATGTTTACTTTTCTCCAATAATTCGGCTAAGGGCTTATTGGCATAGCCCCATCCCGATTCTTTATAAAACTGTTCCACATAAGGAGTTTTACAAGTAATACATGCGCCTTTACTAGCGGGGCCAATACGTTTACTATTACGCAAGTCTTCTACAGCATATACATGGCCCCGATCCTCACTATAATCCTTGCTGAAGGGCATCCCCTTAAAGTTAGTAAACATCTCTGGTTGCATATCAGACTTTTGTACATTTAAGCTACCCCCATAGCCTGTAGGAGAAGGGGCTGATTCAGCCATTTTTTGATAACTTTCATATTGAAGGGGATATACTTTGCCCCACACTGCTGCATCATATTCTCCTGCGGGGATTGGTGATGCCTTTACTGTTGCTGCCGGTTTGACACCAACACGTACAACAACAAATCCAAAAAAGATCAATGCTACACTCAACAAGGCAATTAAGGTCTTTTGCATTTTACTCAACTTTTATTCCCCCTTTGCTCTTGTTCATGCCATGGACTAGGCCACGATGGCATTTAGTACAATCCTCTCCACCGGCTCCCATGCCAGTATTTTGTACCGTGGATTGATGGCAACGCATACAATTTTCTTCCACGATAACTTTACCTTTAGGTGATAACTTCATTGTTGCTGGATAATCTCTTAGGACTTCATGATAGACATCGTTCATACCGGTCTGAGCTTTGGTAATCATTTTGATGGCAAAATTTTGCTGCGGCAAATGACAGTCAGTACACTTAAGCTGTTTATGATTGGATGCTTGCCATGAACTATGCACCTGTTCCATTGAGTGACAACTTCCACAAAATCCTGGACTATCCGAATAAGCATACCCAGCACCTGTAGCAACCATTCCTATCATCACCACAACCAAGACTACCAGCGCAATCTTTAAAGCATTGCGATTTAAAAACTGACCAGTATCCAAAACCCTCACCTCCTCCTATTTTTTTAATTTGCCTTTTAAATACTTTTTTCCTATAAGTCAATTATTCAGTCCTAGTTATAGGACATTGACCCCTTTTGTTTTTTATTATCCGTTATTTCTGATAGGGCCCTAAAACGATTGCTTGCTCCCCAACCACAACCTAACGTAATCAAAATTGCCCCTAACCATACCAAATTTATTAAAGGTTTATAGCTTATCTCAACCTCAATACTATCCGATTTACTGTTGGTTGCACGATCCGTAAAATCAATACTTATGGTTCCATCCCTAGGATTAACGCCATTAATCATTATTTCATATTGACTAAAGGCCTCTACAGGGGCACTGGTAACCATTCCTTTTTTGTAAACAAGCTCGGGTTGAATTTCTTCCTTCTTTCCGTCTTTAATCACTTCAAATAACGTCTGTACTTTCATTTCTTGTCCGGTGGTCCCAGGAATCATTTTCCAGGAAATAAAATTAATCGTCACGTCATCTTGTTGCCTTCCCTCTCCTGTCCCTAACCGGATTTCCGTGCCTGTATGATCTTCATGCTTCATGACAGGAGCTACATATAAGTCAGCTAAAAGCCTGCGGTCAATACCCGGCTCCCTAGCTGATGGATGTCCCTCTTTATTATATTTAGTAAATGCCTGTATTACAGAGCTTTCTATTTCCTGGTGCCTAACAGTAAATTTTTGATAAAACCCACTGCCATCATTGGCTTCTTCTATACCCATATATGTAATTTCGCTTCCCAAGATTTGTTTAGATTGCTGCAGATCTAATGTTTCCATAGTCGACTTATTGGCTGCAGAGGATATAACAATACCAAGAACCATCATGGCCAATCCAGCATGAGTAATAGCTGCTGACCAAGATAATTTTTCATTACCTCTAACCATGACACTATTCATAATCAACGCTGTGATTGAGAACACAATGGTTATTACTAATATAGGCTGATATAATCCCAACTTAAATGGCAAAGCCACTGACAGCAAACCGATAACCCCTAACCACCAATATTGTTTCAACCTAATTGTATCCTTAGTTTTTTTATTAAACATAGGAGATACTGTAAGAAGCATAACTAAGGCCGCTGCTAATGGTTGAGACGTGCTATTGTAAAAGCTCCCGCTGACATTTGACGGGTTTCCCAATAACATAGTAACCAGCGGTGTTGACATACCGATAAAAACCATCACCGCCATAAGACTAAGGACCAACACGCCACAGCCCAATGTAAATTCTCGGCTATTGACCTTAGCATATAATTCCCCTTCTGGCAAATCAGGCCACCGTATAATTAGCATCACTAAACCAGCAAATATAGTAAGAAGCACAAACCCTGCAAGCAGTCCGCCAACACCTTCATCTGCAAAGGAATGTGTAGAAAAATCACTTAAAACTCCACTGCGAGTTAAAAAAGTTCCATACAATACAGTAATAAAACTGAAAATACTAGCCAGATAAGCAGGTTTAATGGCTGCTACCTTTAACCTTGCCCAAAATAAGGTATGTACCAAAGCTCCATTTACTAGCCATGGTACAAGAGAAGAATTCTCCACTGGGTCCCAAGCCCAATATCCTCCCCAACCTAATACTTTATAAGCCCAAAAACCTCCGATAAAAACCCCCGCCCCCAATGCACACCAAGAAAACAAAGCCCAGGGTAGTGCTGCAGCTGTCCACACTTTGTGATTGTTAGAAAAAAGTCCTTCTAACGCATAAGCAAAGGGTACTGCAAGACCAGCATAACCCAAAAATATAATCGGTGGATGAATAATCATCCAAAAATCTTGCAACAAGGGATTAAGCCCCACTCCATCCATCTGGGGTTGTGCCAGTAACATAAAAGGTCCTTTTATCAGCAAAACAATCAGTAGCATAGCCTGCAACACACTGTATATCGCCATAACACCTGGAGGAGCATAACTTTTTCGCGATAAAAGCAAACCAAATATCGCGTGAAATACCAACCATAACATAAATGATCCTTGCTGCCCCGCCCAAAATGCTGATAATTTATACATAAAAGCCAACTCACGGGAAGAATAGCTAAAAACATAGGCATATTCAAAGCGATTATCCAAGATTAGATATAGCAGATAGCCAGCTGCAATGCCAACTAATACTGCAGACAAACGATAACACTGTAATCCCAATTTGTCAGCACTAGACTTCCCAGAGGGTCGTCTAACAGTCGACAAATGTAGCTTAGAATAAAAAAATGCAGCTATACAGGTAATTAGTAAAGCTAAGAATATAGAACTATAGCCAATCATTACTGCTTCACACTCCCTTGTGCGGACTGATATTTAGAAGGACATTTTACTAACAATTTATCCGCAATAAATTCATTATTCTGATATTTTCCAATAGCCACAATACTATTCGCTTGTTCCAAACCATCTGGCTTAGTACCCTTATACACAATTAATGCTTCTTGCCCCTTCTCATCTTGCAGCTTAAATTTCACAGCCTTTCCATCATCAGTCATTATCACACGTTCTGAAGTCAATACTCCACGTACTTGTACACTACCGTTCATTGTTTTGGCTTGAGCAAAAGTAACATATGGGGTAAGAGAACTTTTAAAACTGATCACACTAAAAATGATAAATAGAGCAATAATACCTATACCAATTCCATGTCGTTTTTTCATAATCTCCTCCTATTTCCATCCTCTCCACGTTAGGCTGACTCTTGCTTATTCTGTACTATATAGCTAAAACATTGCCAAAACAGTGCGGTACATGCCCCTACAGCCGCTAGAAGTACATATAGCACAATAGCATCCATTTCTAATTTACCAGCACTATTGATCACTGGCTCAGGATGCAAAGAAAAATAAAAACGTGGAATGATAAAAACTAAGAATGGTACTGTTAAAAAAGAGAGCAAGGCATAAACGGCAGAGATTTTAGCTCGTTCTTCTTTATCCAGAATAGATGTTCTCAGTACCAAATAAGCGCCATAAATGAGTAACAGTATAAAAATAGTAGTCTGCCTTGGATCCCAATTCCAATAAGCCCCCCAAGTAAGCTTGGCAAAGACGGCGCCGCTTATGGTTGCCAACAAACAAAATAATAATCCTAGACTAGCTGCTGCTGAACTTTTCAAATCATACCGTATATCTCGTGTACGCAAATACTGTAGAGACCAACCCGCTGACAACAAAAAAGCAAGTACAGATACCCAAGCAACTGGTATATGAAAGAACGCAATTCTCACCAAATCGCCCAATCCTTCTACTGGAGGAACCATATAAAACACTGCGTACACTACACCCATTATCCATAAACCCAAAGCTAGCTTCATTCTAATCCCCCCAAACCAGTCAAAATTAATCATACCAAAGATAATCAAATAATATGGATGATGCTATCATTAGGACTACATTATAGCCCGCCATGAATACAATCTCAGATGCATTGGGCTCAATATTAGCCAATATTTTAGTTGTAGCACTAATACTACCTAAAAATTGAGGCAATAATATGGGGAACGTTAATACCGTAAATAATGCATTTTTCCCTTGACTTTTCGCTACCATAGCTGCAGTAATGGTACTAGCTGCTGCAATCCCTATATCACCCATAATCAAAATTACAATAAATATCGGCCACCGATAAATGTCCACATTTAAAAAAATAATAAATAAGGGAATGACTAAAAGAGTCAAAGATAATAACACGATCACGTTAAACAACAATTTGCCGAATAGTACTGCTTGCCCAGAACCATAAATCTGTAGTGCCACAATGGTACCCGACTCCTGCTCTTGAACAAACACTCTGGACAGCCCAGCCATGGCACAGAAAAACAATATTACCCATAACAACGCTGCGGTAAGCTCCACAGGTAAACTCACTATACCAATTGACATACTGATACTGGCTAAGGAAATTAAAGCAAACATAAACAAGGCACTCACGGCATAACGGGTTCTAAACTCACACAATCCATCCTTAATGAATATGGCCCATATACCATTAAACAAGCTCGATTTTGCAGTCGGCATATTCAGCCTCCCATGGTTCGTTAGTAGCAATAATTACTGTTGCCTTTTGCGCTAATCCATTACTAATGATTTGAGCTACAAGCATCTTTCCATCAGCGTCTAAATTTGAAGATGGTTCATCCAGCAGCCATAATACTGGCTGCATGGCTAGCATAAGAGCAAATTTTAAGCGTTGACGCATTCCAGTGGAATAGGTATGCACTAACTGATCCTTATATATAGCCAAGCCAACAGTTTTGCAATACTCCTCTATCTGATCTTGACTGCATCTTAGGCCACGTAGGCGAGTAAAAAACAGTATATTTTCACTCCCTGTTAAATCAGTATATAGAATAATTTCAGGAGAAATAAGGCCCAAACAAGCTCGTCGTTCTTCTAGATCTAATTGTTTTCCGTTGTACCATACCTGAACAGCACCTGTGGTTGGCTGGCCTAGACCAGCAATTATTTTTAGCAATGTTGACTTGCCTGAACCGTTAGGTCCAGTGATCGCTAGACATTCTCCTGGATTCACTACAATATTGAGTTTCTCAAACAGAACTCTTGTTCCAATCTTTTTACGCACATCCAATAGTTGCACACTTAGGTTTTTGCCCATTGCCATGCCCCTCTTTACCTCCAAAAGAAATATCAATTTGTTTTATAGAGCAAGCAAATAAATCATGTAGTGCCAGCCCGTTTAATATTTCGAACATGTCTATCTAGACAGCGGAACCATGCCAATTGTTTATATAATTCGCACAATTCTTGATATATCCTTCCAGAACCATCATAATTATCCAAAAATCAACAACTATCATATTATTTGTGATAGAATTGACATAATTAAGAATTCTTAGATAAGCAAGTAGGTGTTAAATATGAGACGATTTCTAGTTTTTCTGTTACTATTAACAGTTATATTATATTTTATTGAAAGTAATGACTACATCGGATTAGGTGACTATAAACCGATTTTAGAGATAACCAATGTAGATGAAAAATATACTTTGACCTGGTCCTCAATTCCTTACCCTGCCTATTACGAAGTGGAAATTCTAAATCAGGCCCCCGAGAAAGATGAGGACTTTTCTGTTACTAAACCTCTTCATCGGATTGTTAAATATCGCACTTTTGAAAATTCACTAATCATAAATCAGAATTTCCCCCAAAGTGCCCATCTTAGAGTCTCTGCCCATGGCCTATTTCATCACCCTCTAGGTTCCTACTCTGATTTTATTCCAATAAAAGAAACAAACAGTACTAATGAAATAATGCAAAATAAACCTCGTTCACTGATAAATTATCCTGCCCATGCACCTTCTTCTACGACTCCTATGCTGGTGTGGACAGTACTCCCAGGAGCTGTCTACTATGAAATTGAATTATTAAGCTCCCAACCAGAAAATCCTAATGATATATTTACTTCCAACTATCAAGTATTTATTTCAAGGGAAGTTTTCACAAATGGCTACAGTATTAACCTATCCACCTACCCCAGTAATCATTTATATTGGCGAGTACGCGCTCTTGATTACGGCGGAAATCCTATTGGTGTGTTTTCCGACGCTACGGAAATATATATTGACCGTACATTGCCTCAAAATCTAAAACCACTCCCCAATACTGGCTATAAAGCTGCCAATATGCCAATGCCTCTCTATCCTGTATATTCATGGATTCCCATTGCTGGAGCAACAACTTACGAAGTAGAGATAGCTTCAGCCCCACCAGAAAATCCTAATGGAATACAGCCATCCCGCCATCGTATCCGGCAATATATTGTAAGCGCAGGCTCAGACTTTTATGATGAAATCCCTTTACTTACTCCCGGTACTTATTATTGGCGAGTCCGTGGTCTTGATAAAAGTGGTGTGGCTGTAGGTGTTTATTCCGATGCTGAATCTTTCGTTGTGAATCAAGAAATAGGCAAATATGCAGGCACTTTTGGTGACAGTATTACCCATGGCGGTGGTGCCATTTCCTACTCACCTGCCGATGTAGAATATAGCTTTCAAACCTATCTGTCCTTCCCCACAATTAATCTAGGAAAAAGTGGCGATACTTCATCATCCATGTTAAATCGATTTGATGCTGACGTGTTGCCATATCATCCAACCTTTCTGATCATCATGGGTGGAACAAACAGTCTACGGGGAGGTGTACCTGCCAGTCAAGTAATTAAGGAACTTAGTGCTGTACGGGATAAATGTTTAGTCCATGGCATCAGACCTATTTTCCTAACACTGCCACCGATTAATCCGGAAGCCATCATGCAAGTCTTCAATGAAGAAACTGTGCCTGATTGGCAAAAGGAATTTGCTGCCGTAAATCAATTTATACGCCAACAGCATTATTATGTTGATCTTGAACCTTATTTCTCAGATAGCAATAACACTCTACCTCTCCGTTATGCTGCAGATGGTCTACACTTTGATATTGAAGGTAAAAAACTGATGGCACAAATCATTAATGCCAACTGGGCAACAGTAACCCAATAAATTCTATCACCTTAAGAAACAGACTCTCATATCATTAAAAATTGATATGAGAGTCTGTTTCTGCTATTAAAGTATCACGCCGTTCTTTAGCCCTTCTAAAAAAATCATGTATGGCTGGCCTATCACGCTTCTCCACAGCTTGAATCATTTCATCTAGCAATTCCTTCATTTGCTGTAGACTCTCTGTGATGGACTTAGAGTTTGTCAAACAAATATCTGCCCACATATCTGCATTGGAAGAAGCAATGCGTGTGGTATCGCGAAACCCTCCTCCTACTAACTTAAAGCTTTCCTCCAAGGAAGGATATTTACCTAAAAGGTTTACAAGGGCAGCCGCTGCTACATGAGGGATATGACTAATAATCGCTGCACATTGATCGTGATCACCTAAACCCATTGTAGTAATTCTAGCTCCTGTCAGACTAAGGATTTGTGAGATAGTGCCTACAGCCTCATGACAAGTAGATGCCTCAGGAATCAAAATATACCACTTGTTCCTAAATAACTCTTTATCTGCTGCCATAATACCGCTTCTTTCAATCCCTGTCATAGGGTGTCCGCTTACATAATGAATATCTGGGGACATCATAGCCCGCAATTTTTCTGCTAAAAATCCTTTTGTACTGCCTACATCAGTTAAAATTACCCCCTTTTTCACATAAGGTAAAATTTGTTCCACAATGGGTACTATTTGGAGAACAGGAGTCGCTAGAAAGATTATATCTGCCTGCTCTACACCTTTTCTAAAGTCATCGGTACTATAATCTACTGCGCCAACCTCGACAGCCTTATGCAAGGTGTTCTGATCATAATCGATCCCTATCACTCTTAGGTCTTCTTCACATGCCTTCTTCAGGGCTAAGCCAAGGGAACCGCCAATTAATCCTAAACCTATTATTGTGATGCACTTGGCTTTCATGACAATGCTTTCCCCATAACTTGAGCAATCATCGCTACTTCTTTCATAGTATGAGCAAAATTTTCAGGAGTCAGGGACTGTTTTCCATCGGATAAGGCTTCAGCGGGATTTGGATGAACCTCAATCATAAGTCCATCAGCACCTGCAGCAATGCCCGCCCGTGCCATAGGACCTACTAATTTCCAACGACCTGTACCATGACTAGGATCTACAATAATTGGAAGGTGACTGATATTTTTTACGGCTGCCACAGCACTTAAATCTAAGGTATTTCTTGTGTATTCTTCATAGGTTCGAATACCACGTTCACACAATACCACATTATAATTACCTTCACTCATAATATATTCAGCTGCATTCAACCATTCATTAATGGTTGCCGACAAGCCACGTTTTAATAATACAGGCTTATTTGTTCTACCAACTGTTTTTAGCAATTGGAAATTTTGCATATTACGAGAGCCAATTTGTAGCATATCTGCGTAATTACTAACCACTGGCACTGACTCAACGTCCACAACTTCAGTCACTATTTTCAACCCTGTTTTTTCTCTCGCTTCGGCCAACATTTCTAGGCCTTTTTGTTCCAATCCTTGAAAAGCATAAGGAGAGGTACGGGGTTTATAAGCTCCTCCACGTAAAAATTGCGCACCTGCTTCTTTTACAATAAAAGCAGATTGTAATAATTGTTCCCGACTTTCCACCGCACAAGGTCCGGCCATAACTGCCAAATGATTACCACCAATTAAAATACCGCCTACATTCACAATCGTGTCTTCCTGCTTAAATTCTCGACTAACCAACTTATAATCTGCAGTCACAGACACTGTTTTTTCTACACCAGCCATCGCTTCTATGGGCAACTCTCCAATTAACTGCTTATTGCCAATAATACCAATGATTGTACGAGTTGCTCCTTCTGATAAGTGTACTTTCAAACCTAAATCCGTTAACTTATTCATTACCACATGTACTTGCTCTTTTGTTGCTTCCGGTCCCATTACAATAATCATATTCAATATCCTCCCTAAATTTAATAAAATAAAAAACACCTCATCCCTATACAGGGACGAGATGCTTATACTCGTTGTACCACCCTACTTGCATTGCAAGCTGCTGTTCTTTCAAGTACAAGGCATCTAGCCTGATACTCTAGCCTTTGATAACGGTGGCATTCCGGCACGGTCTACTTGTTACCTTTCAACCTGCTACTCCTAGGTGTATTTCAATCAGCACATTTACCAGGTCACACCACCCCCTGGCTCTCTGTAAAATGCCACTAACTTACTTATCCTATTCATCATATTTACACTTTGTTGTTTGATTTAATGATAATATAACAAATCTTTACACTACTGTCAAGCATTCAAGGACAAATTTATTTTTATACTTAAATAACTCTTCGCGCTCCAAGATATCTTGTTTTCCAGTAACTTTCGTCTAATCGACTGATCATTACACCATGACTAGATGCATGAATAAATTTACCATGTTCCAGATACACACCACAATGAGAGGCACCTTTTTCATAGGTACTAAAAAAAACTAAATCCCCCTGCCGTAGATCTTTTTGTATTATTTTTTTACCCACTTTATACTGCTCATCAGCAGCTCGTGGCAATGCAATTTTTCTTTTATCAAATACATATTGAACAAAACCGGAGCAATCAAATCCCTTAGGGGTGGTACCACCAAACTTATATGGTACACCGATAAAACTTTTAGCTAAATCGGTTATTTGTTTCGCCTTATCCTGGGTATTCTCATTATTCTTCTTTAGCTCTTTTCCCATTAAAATTGCATAGGTTTTGTCCTCAACAATTCCATCTGATTTGAGCTTTTGCCTTTTTTGAAAATTGCGAACAGCCTTCGTTGTTTCTGCCGTAAATTTACCATTAATAGCAGTAATTTTATACCCCTTTTCCTTTAGTTTCATTTGTATAGCTGCAATTTCAGTTCCTTGGTCCCCTTCTTTGAATTGAACATCGGCAGCATATACTAACAATGGCATTATGGAAAATAAAAGCCCCAATACTAATCCTCTTACCATAATTCCCATTCTTCTTCCTCCGTTTCTTTCCAATTATCCTCATATTTCGCTAGTTATTACCAAAATCCTGCAAATCCTTTATCATTGCGCTATTTTATTGATTTTTTAGGAAATATTCTTGTATACTATCAATAAGACAAATCAATCGGAGGTTATTTATGATTACTTTAAAATTTCACGGACACGCTTGCTTTCAATTAATCTGTAACCATGTTTCACTTGTATTTGATCCTTTTCTTACGGGGAATCCCAAGGCAACAATAACGCCCGACGAAATCAGTTGCAACTATCTTCTAACTTCTCACGGCCATGACGACCATTTAGGCGATACTATCGGCATTGCTGTACGCACAGGTGCAACTGTCATCACCACTGCTGAAATAGCCAAACTTTGCAATGAGCAAGGCTGCGCTACGCATGCCATGCATATTGGCGGCAAACACACTTTTGATTTTGGCTATGTGCGAATCACTCCAGCCTTCCATGGATCAGGTGTACTGGGAGGCCATGCCTGCGGCTTTATTGTTAATTTTTTTGGTAAAACCATTTACTTTGCTGGTGATACAGGAATTTTTGGAGACATGTCACTGCTTGGACGTTTAGAAAACATTGATTATGCTTTACTTCCCATTGGCGACAATTACACCATGGGGCCCTCAGATGCTGCCGAAGCAGCCAATTTGTTAAGAACCGCCAATGTCGTACCCATGCACTATGATACTTGGCCTATCATTGCCCAAGATCCAACAGCCTTTAAAAAAGATGTGGAAGAACGTTTTAAAATTCCTGTACATATTGTAAATCCTGGTGAAGAAATTACTTTGCATTAATAAGAAAAACGCTAGCGAGCCTTTGAAAAATAAAACCTTTTGAAACGCGAAGATACGAAGTCTATGAAGAATAGGAACATATATCCCTTCGTGTCCTTTGTACATCTTCGTGACCTTCGTGTCTTATCATTTTTTCCACAAACTTATAAATTTTATCTTCAAAAAAGCATTCTAACATAACAAAATCGCTCCTGCTATGAGGAGCGATTTTGGTTTTACCTTATATTATTTTCGTTGTCCAGTCTTCAACGTCCCAAATATGGGTTACCCAATCCTCATAGAACTCTGGTTCATGGGATACTAAGAGGACAGTTCCTTTAAATTCAGTGAGTGCTTTTTTTAGCTCAGCTTTTGCATCTACGTCCAAATGGTTGGTAGGTTCATCTAATACTAGCCAGTTTGCTTCTGTCAGCATCAATTTACATAAACGTACCTTTGCATTTTCCCCACCACTTAATACCATCATTTGACTAGTAATATGATCATTGGTCAAACCACAGCGAGCTAAAGCCTGGCGTACTTCAAAGTGACTTAATCCAGGATATTCCTGCCACACTTCTTCCATAGCTGTATTGTTATTATGGCGATTGGATTCTTGCTCAAAATAGCTAGGATACAGATTATCACCAAGTTCTACCTTACCAGCTACTGGTTGAATTTTTCCAAGTATGGTTTTTAAAAGCGTCGTTTTTCCTAAGCCATTCACACCGCGAATTGCTACTTTTTGACCACGTTCTAATTGGAATGTAACAGGTCTAGTAAGAGGCTCATCATAACCTAATACTAAATTCTCAGCTTCAACAATCATACGACTAGGTGTTCTAGCCTCTTTAAAACGAAAAGTCGCTTTCGGTTTCTCCCGAGGTTTTTCCAAGACTTCCATTTTATCCAGTTGCTTCTGACGGCTTTTTGCCCGACCAGTGGTAGAAATACGAGCTTTATTACGAGAAATAAAGTCTTCTAAACGATCAATCTCTTGTTGTTGCCGCTCATAGGCCTTTGATTCTTGCCCTTTGCGTATATTATATAATTGCTGAAATTGTTCATAATCTCCTGTATATCGTGTCAATATTGTATTCTCTACATGATAAATAACGTTTACCACTTCGTTCAAGAAAGGAATATCATGAGAAACCAGGATAAAGCTATTCTCGTATTCTTTTAGATATCGTTTCAGCCATTCAATATGTTCTACATCTAGATAGTTTGTAGGTTCATCTAGTAGCAAAATCGTCGGATTCTGCAATAATAACTTGGTTAACAGCACCTTTGTTCTTTGTCCACCACTTAAATCAGCTACATCTCTATCAAGACCAATTTCAGCCAAACCTAAACCATTCGCTACCTCAAGTATTTTGGCATCAATCATATAAAAACCATTTGTCTCTAAAATAGTCTGAATCTCGCCTACATCTTCCATCATTTTATCTAATTCAGCAGGTGAAGCATCACCCATAGTATCATAAATCGCTAGCAT
>JARBUM010000195.1 GCA_029239675.1 Pelosinus sp.
TCGTTATGGCACTGTCCTTTATGGGGTGTTATGGTGGTAAAGGCAGTATACTGGATGACATTGATAAAAACGCTGGTGTTATCAATGGTGCTGCTTTAGCAGGATTAGAAAAAAATGATACATTAGCCAAAGAACAAATGATTGCTATCAATCCTGATGTTATTATGGTGCCAACTTGGGATTATGAGGGTAAAGACACAGGGAAGTTTAAACAAGATATATTGAACGATCCAGCACTATCTACGATCAAGGCTATTAAAAATCATCGACTTATTCAAGTTGCTGATAAATATACATATTGTACGTCACAATATGTCGTATATGGGGTAAGAGATCTAGCGAAAGCAGTGTATAAGTAATAAAGTATTCTCAAAAGATGCTGAATTTATCTAGGTTATGTTCAAACTAATTTAAACAGTTATAAAATAAATTAGAAATACGCCATCGTTTTGTTCAAAGTTTTATAAACAAAATGATGGCGTATTGACTTTAAAAGGATATGATTGAATTACTATTCAATACGTATTTCTGTATTTGAAAGTTTCGGTTAACGCCTAAAATCTAGTGGTCATTATTTCAGCTTGGCAGGCGTTTTATCTCCTAATGATAAATCCGTCTGGACTACAGCTGCAGAGGAAAAATACTTTACAATAATTTTACATAAAACTATTGTAAATATATGAATGAAAAGTATATTATAAGTTTAATCGATGGAATACATCGCTAAGCTAGTAAATTTATTGAAAATGAGTTAAAGAAATACAAGATCGGAGGAATAGCAACTTCGTGTGGTAATATTTTATTTCGCTTTACAAAAACGAATCACTTACAATGCGACAGTTAGCAAAATTGATAAACAGAGACAATTCTACTGTGACAGTGTTGGCTGATAAGGTGGTAAAGTATGGATATATTGGCAAAACGCTGGATGTTCAGCTGCTAGAGTATGCAATCTATCGGTTACACAGAAAGGAGAGTATTTTGGGTGGCACTATTTTGATAAAAATTGTAGCTTATTTTTCTAATAATATGGATGCTTATCTAATTTCTATACAAGAGCATATAGGGATTAGCTTATTGGCATTAATGGCTGCCATTATAATTGGAATTCCTTGCGGATATGCTTGCGTAAAGCATAAGAAATACGAGAAGTGGATTATATCTATTTTTCAGGTATTGCGAATTATTCCGAGTTTGGCAGTTTTAATACTACTAATTCCGATTATGGGGACAGGGATCAAGCCAGCAATGACAGCATTAGTTTTGTTAGCAGTTCCACCAATTCTTATGAACACAGTTGTGGGATTAGAAGAAGTACCTGATTTTATGATAGAAACAGCTTATGGAGTTGGAATGACAGATCGACAAGTATTATGGAAAGTCAAGTTCCCTTTGGCTACGCCCTTAATTCTAGCCGGCATCAAGACAGCTATGATTGAAATTATTGCCAGCGCGACACTGGCGGCCAAAATAGGGGCAGGAGGACTTGGTGGCATAATTTTTACTGGTTTAGGCTTAGATCGAATTGATTTGCTTTTGGTTGGAGGTATTTCGGTTGCAGTGCTAGCGATTGTAGCCGGATTATTGCTTGAACTGATAGATAGAGTGTTGCTGAAATATAAATACATAAGAAAGTGGTAATGAAAAAATGAAAAAAAGAATGAAACTGTTGATAACAGTATTTATTGTTATGGTGTTGGCACTATCTATGACAGCATGTGGAAGTAGTAGTAATAGTGGTAGTACAAGTAAAAACGCAACGATTCGTGTTGGAACAAAAGATTTTACTGAAAATTTAATTGCTGGAGAATTGTATGCATTAGCCTTAGAAGGCGCTGGATATAAGGTAGAAAGAGTTCCAAATATCGCAGGTTCCGTAATTCATACGTCTCTTGTAAGCAATAAAATTGATTTGTATCCTGAATATACTGGTACTGGGCTATTAGCAGTTCTCAAGATGAAGCCCCTTACAAACTCAGATGAAGTTTACCAGACTGTAAAAGATGGCTACGAAAACCAATTTCAAATTACGTGGTTACAATACTCAAAAGCCAATGATGGGCAAGGTCTTGTTATTCGTACAGAGGTAGCAAAAAAACTTGGGATTACTACAATTTCAGATTTACAGAAGCATGTAAGTGAGCTTAGGTTTGCATCACAAGGTGAGTTCGACCAAAGAGATGACGGAATTCCAGCATTAAAAAAAGTATATGGAGATTTTAATTGGAAATCATCAAAGGTATATGATAATGGGTTAAAATATGAGGTGCTGAAAAATAATGAAGCAGATGTTGCACCAGCGTATACAACGGAGGGACAATTAGTCAATACAAATGAATTTACCTTGTTGGAAGATGATAAACATGTATGGCCGCCTTATAATTTGGCTCCAGTTATACGTGATAATGTGTTAGCGGCTCATCCTGATATTGCTGACGTTATAAATAAAGTAAGTGCTACCTTAGATACAAAAACTCTTACAGCACTAAATGCAAAAGTCGATGTTGATAAAAAAGAATATGAAAAAGTAGCAAAAGAGTATTACGACTCAATTAAATAGTTGAACGCGAGGAGGGTACCATGTCTCATAAGGCGATAGAATTTAGCAATGTATCTAAAAATTTTGATAATACCGGGTATAATGCTGTGGATCATGTGAGCCTTGCCATTGAAGAAGGGGAGTTTATTACGATACTAGGCTCTTCAGGTTGTGGAAAAACTACCTTGCTCAAAATGATTAATCGTTTATATGAGCCTACTGAAGGGGAAATTATGTTATTTGATGAAGACATTATAGCAGTGGATGCGGTTAAGTTAAGAAGACGTATAGGCTATGTAATTCAGCAGGTGGGGCTATTTCCTCATATGAAAATAGCCGAGAATATTGCGATTGTACCAAACCTTTTAAAATGGAGTAAAGAGAAAATTGATGCGAGAGTTGATGCATTGTTAACTCTCGTAGGACTTGAACCGCAAAAATTTAAGGAACGGTATCCGTCACAACTATCCGGTGGACAGCAACAAAGAATTGGACTTGCTAGAGCATTAGCAATTGATCCTAAGATTATGTTGCTCGATGAACCTTTTGGAGCAATTGATGCAATCAATCGGATGAAATTACAAGAGGAGTTACTCTGTATTCATGGTGGACTAAAAAAGACCTTTTTATTTGTCACACATGATATCAATGAAGCATTTAAACTGGGAACCAGAGTGATTATTATGAACGAGGGTAGAATATGTCAATTTGATACCCCGAGAAATATCGCGAAAAATCCGGCAGATGATTTCGTAACCTCTCTAATAACCTCTTCGCGAGAGCAGGGGCGTTTCTGGGGGGAATTCGCTTGATAGAATATGCAATGAACTATTCAGATAAATTAGGTAAGGCGCTATTTGAACATCTAGAAATTGTAGTAATTACACTGATAATTTCCCTTCTATTGGCATCCGTATTGACGATGTTTGCTATACGTTCAGAAAAACTGTCAAAAGTACTAATACATATGTTTGCGGTTATTTATTCCATACCCAGCTTAGCGCTTTTTGCCATATTGATTCCGGTGACTGGCCTGGGGAAAGTCACTGCCATAACGGTTTTGGTTGTTTACAATCAATATTTATTGCTGCAGAGTTTTATTGCGGGGCTAAATGAAGTAGATCCTGCTATCATTGAAGCAGCTACTGGTATCGGTATGAGTAATATGCAGATACTCTTTAAAGTAAGGCTGCCGTTGTCTAAGAGAGCACTCTTTGCAGGGGTACGACTTGCAGTAGTTTCTACCATTGGCATTGCAACGATTGCTGCATTCATCAATGCAGGAGGCCTCGGCAATATTTTATTCGATGGACTTCGCACGATGAATGTTTACAAAATACTTTGGGGAAGTACGTTAGCAGCGGGGCTGGCGATAGGAGTTAATGCTCTATTAAGTAAAATTGAACAAATGCTATAAGAATATAAAGCTGTTGAACTAGCTAGGATAGG
>JARBUM010000009.1 GCA_029239675.1 Pelosinus sp.
CACTAATAGGTGCAATTAGCATTTCCTTCCTCCTTCGCATATTTTTGCTGCTTCGATGAATTCTTTACACTCGGAACAACAACTATATCTTCAAATTTAATATAATTGAGAAATAAGGTGCCAAGAATCAGAACTCTCGGGGACGTTTCCATCAAGTTGATTCTACAGTACTAATTATCTACAAAATTCCATAAAAACCAAAAATGTCCTGCCAAATTTGACAGGACATTTTTTGCCATTATAAGTGATACGGTTCCCCCCGATTAATCTTAAAGGCTCGGTAGATTTGCTCTACTAATAATAGACGTATCATTTGATGTGTAAATGTCATTTTAGAGAAGGACAATCTTTCACTGGCAGCTTTGACTAGTTCTGGGGAAAGGCCAAAGGCACCACCGATGAGGAAGGTGATATCACTTTTCCCGGAAATACCTAGGTTATTTATCTTTTCCGCAAGTTCTTCCGATGAAGCTTGCTTACCAACTACATCAAGAACTACCAAGTAGGTACTTTCTTTGACGTGTTTCAGCATACGTTCCCCTTCTCTAAGTAATACTTTCGCTTTTTCAGCATCAGAAGGGTTCTCTGGCATACGTTCTTCATCTACTTCTATAATAGCTAGGCGACAGTAAGGAGTAAGGCGTTTGACAAATTCAGCAATGCCCATGGTCAGATATTTTTCTTTAATTTTTCCAGCAGCAATAATTGTAATTTTCATCTTATTGCTGACTCGGCATTTCTTCTAAAAGTACGTTCACAGCATGTTGATTACCGTTACGAATAATGGTAATATTGACAGTGCTGCCTACAGGTTGGGCATCGACTGCTCCTCTGAGGTCAGCTACACTATTAATTTCTATACCAGCTATCTTCAAAATAACATCGCCTTCTTTAATACCAGCTTTACCTGCTGGACCACTTTTCACTACTTGTACCAAATAAACACCTTTATCAATGGTAAGTTCATAGCCATAAGCGGCAGCCGTATTGCGGTCTAGTATTCCCACTCCTAGATAGGGTCTTACTACACGCCCTTTTTCAATGAGAGATTGTAAAATAGGTCTGGCAGTATTAATGGGAATGGAAAAACCAATACCTTCTACACCAGCTACGGAAATCTTTGCACTGTTAATGCCGATAACCACACCATCAGCATTTGCCAATGCTCCACCTGAGTTTCCTGGATTAATGGCAGCATCTGTTTGGATCAGCTTGAATTTTCGTTCTCCAATCTCAATGGAACGATTCAAGGCGCTAATAACCCCAGCAGTCACACTCCCCTTGAACTCTAAACCAAGAGGATTGCCAATAGCAATTGCAGGTTCACCAACCAATAGACTGTCCGAGTCACCAAAGGTAGCAGTAGGCAAACCAGTAGCCTCTACTTTTACCACTGCTAGATCAGTAGCTGGATCAGCTCCTAACACTCGTCCAGTTAACACTCTTCCATCAGCCAAGGATACTGTAATTTCTTGTGCCTTTTCTACAACATGGTTATTCGTTGCAATATATCCGTTAGCATCAAAGATGACTCCTGACCCTACACCTTGTTCCACTAGTTCTTTGCGATTAAACGAGCTTCGTGCATAGGCTTTATTCGTAATCCCTACCACGGCAGGCCCTACAGTTTGCGCTGCTCTTACTAGCGGAGTATTCCGAGCCTCGGATACCTGAGCTTGGGCAGTAGGAGCTTGCAGCAACCCCTGCATAGGTATAGAATTTTGTGGCTTAGACTTTACTAAAAAATCATTGCCATACCCCAATACTAAACTTCCTCCAATTAGTGCTCCAAATACACCAATGAGAAATAAAGTTCCAAATTTTTTAAACATCATCCTACCTCCTAGAAGTTACTACTCACCGTGCGGTCAGGATAAGTAACATGTAGATGAATTTCTGAATCAAGCTTGCAGCCTTGTTCTTGTAATATCTCGCTCACAGTATGTCTTGCTAATTCAGGATCATTGTTCTCCTTACTCATATGAGCTAGAAACACCTGCATGCTAGGTTTTTTCTCTAGCCGAGCCAGCGTCCAAGCAGCATCCACATTGGATAAATGTCCACGATTGCTCTTAATGCGACGCTTTAAATGCCATGGATAAGATCCATTTTCCAGCATATCTAAATCATGGTTACATTCTAAGACCAATACATCACTTAAGGCAATGGCTTCTTTCACTGCATCGGTGACAAAACCAATATCAGTAACTACGCTACATTTATTACTTCCATTATAAAACCGAAATCCTACTGGATCAGCCGCATCATGAGAAATACTAAATGGCTCGACTCTCACTTGGCCAATAGTCAGACTGCTCGTCAGCCTTTTACAACAACTTTCTGGTATTACACCCCGACAGTACATAGCATGCCATGTATCGGAACTAGCGTATATCGGTAAATTGTATTTTTTGGTCATAGTAGGCAGTCCACTTACGTGGTCTCTATGTTCATGGGTAATGAATACCCCATCTAATTCTTCTATATTTGTACCCAATTCAGCTAGGCTGTTTTTAATACGCCTTGTGCTTATTCCTGCATCTACTAGTATTTTAGTATGCTTAAAATCTAGAAAAATTGCATTTCCTGTACTGCCACTCGCTAAAACATGAACTTGCATAAAGTCTCCTTTAGTTATACTTTATTTGTAAACCATATCTCGCCCGCCGAAACACTTGAAAATTAGTATGAAAGACTATATAGTATTATATCAGAAAAGGTCCTATGGTTTAAACCTTAATTCTATATAAAGAGGGATTCTATATAATGAATGATCAACATAAAACAAAAAAACAGTTGATTGAGGAATTGATTTCATTACGACAGCAATTAGCAAAATGGAAAGCTGTTCCAACGACCTCCTGCCCTCATCTTGCCTTAAATGAACCACATCATAATTTGTCGGTGCCAATTGAACGACATATCTGCTTATGGGAAGGGGAATTTAAATCCTTAGTAGAAAATTCGCCCGATGCTATTATTCGATTTGATAAAGATCTACGATTTTTATATGCAAATTTGATTACTCTTAAAGCGATCGGAATACCATTAAGAATATGTTTAGGAAAAACGATCACCCAATTAAATTTACATAGGAAAAACTATAAATTATGGAAATCACATATTGAAACTATCTTTAAAACGAAGCAAGGGTCTATGTTCGAAGCTGAATTTGTCAATTATAAGGGACGCCACTTTTATTATCACGCTCGTCTTGTTCCTGAATTTTCTACAGATGGTTCCGTAGTCTCTGTATTATGCACCCTGCGTAATATTGATGTACTAAAAAAAGTAGAGTTAGACTTAAGGGCCAGTGAAGCACGCAATCACAAGCTATTGTCCTCTCTACCTGATTTTTTATTTTATCTTACGAATGAGGGAGTATACTTAGATTATCACGTAGCCAATCCCCACTTATTATATAAACCTCACAATAGCCGCATTGGCAAACATGTAACAGAAGTGCTTCCTCCCAAGCAAGCCCAACAATTTATGTCCGAAATTAAGCGGGCCATAAAGAGCGGTAACATGCAAAGTCTGGAATACCAATTACCTATTAAGGATACAATCTGTTCTATGGAAGCTCGTATCATGACCTATGATAAAGACAGTGTATTGGTTATCGTTAGAGACATTACCGAACTCAAAAATTTACGACAAGAACTTACTCGTCTTGATCAGTTAAATCTAGTAGGAGAAATGGCGGCCACTATTGGACATGAAGTAAGAAACCCAATGACTACAGTCCGAGGATTCCTACAATTTCTTAGCAATAAGGATGAATGTAATAAATTCAAGAGTTACTTTCAGCTCATGATTGAAGAATTAGACCGAGCCAATTCTATTATTAGTGATTTTCTATCTTTGGCCAAGAATAAACAAGTAAAGCTAGAAAACCAGAATCTTAATACAATTATTAAAACCATTGCCCCTTTGTTGCAATCTAATGCTACCATTTCTAATAAAAGTCTTCATCTAGACTTAAACCCCATACCAGATTTACCCCTTGACTCTAAAGAAATCCGCCAACTCATCCTGAACCTAGTGCATAATGCCTTAGATGCCATGCCGCCCCATAGGAATATAACTATTAAATCTTTTATGGAAGAAAACAAGGTAATACTAGCTATCCAGGATGAGGGCACAGGCATCCCCCCTGAATTAATTGAAAAGTTGGGAACCCCTTTCTTAACAACCAAAGAAACTGGGACTGGCTTAGGATTAGCAGTCTGCTATCGCATTGTAGCCAGACACAAGGCGACTATCGATTTTGACACGGGTCCTCATGGCACTACATTTTTTATAAAATTTAATCAGTAACTACTTGGTACCTGAATCTTAGTCTTCTTTATATTGCGATGGTAATGCATTCATTACTGCCGCTTTTATATTTTCTGGCAGTGCACAAACTAATAGATCAATAATCTCTCGTAAACGCTCTGCTGATTTTGCCTCAAAACGTAACGTGAATAAAGGTTCTGTTACTGAGGCGCGAATCATCCCCCAACCGTCTTCAAATTCAATGCGCACACCATCAATGCGGTTCGGCTGATAGCCCACCAATTTTTGCGCCACATCATCCAAAACAGCTTCTTTATCCGTTCCCTTATAAGTAATGCGAATATCAGGAGTTAAAATATAGTTTGGAATTTCATCTACTAGCGCAGCTAAGGAACCATGGGTAGCAACAAATTCACATACCTTTAATCCTGCAAACATACCATCATCATAACCAAGTTCACGAAAGAAGAAATGACCACTAATTTCTCCAGCAAACAATGCCTTTTCTTGTATAAAAGCAGCCTTACTGAAGGTGTGACCAGCTCTTGCCATAACAGGCTTGCCACCAGCCTTAATGATTTCTTCTGGAGCAACCATGGAACATTTTGCATCATAAATAATCGTTCCCGGTTGTTTTTCTAGATAGTATTGAGCAATGAGCACGATAATATCATCATTATCAACAGCACGTCCATTTTCATCTACAAAAGCTACACGATCCCCGTCACCATCAAAGGCTACCCCTAAGTTGGCACGACTTTCCCGCACTTTTTCCCCAAGACCTTGTAAATTTTCAGCTAATGCTGGATTGGGTGAACGATTGGGGAAATTGCCATCCGGCTCACAGTATAGTTCAATTACCTCGTAGCCTAACTGTTTAAATAACTGGGGAGCAATATGAGATGTAGCTCCATTACCAGCATCCACAACCACTCGCAACTGGCTTTTCTGGGCTAATTGAGTAGTAGAAGCTATATATTCTTCCACAATTGGCAATGTAACCACGGTTCCCTCACCTGAAGTGCTTACGCCGTCTTCTACCATTTGTTTTATTTCTAAAATATCTTCTTCAGTTACGGGCTGATCACCAAATACCAACTTAAAACCATTATAAGGAGCTGGGTTGTGAGAGGCAGTAACCATGACGCCCCCTACTGCCTTAGTGGCCTTTTGAGCATAATAAAAAACAGGTGTAGCTACGGTTCCAATATCAATAACTTCACAACCTGATTGCACCAAAGCCTTGACGATAATACTTTTTAAAACTGGAGTAGATAAGCGAACATCTCCACCTACTATCACCTTTTTGCCAGTTAGCTTAGCACCCACTGCCAAACCGATCTTATGCGCTATCTCCTCCGTAAGCTCAGTACCAGCAATTCCCCGAATATCACACGCATGGAAAATTTTCATGAAATACAGCATTCTCCCTTCAGTATATTATTATGGCTATTGTAGCATTTCATAGAGGGTAAGTACAATCCACAGTCACTTTTTGCTATTTTTAACATAATATACACAAAAGGTTTTACAAATAAAATTCTAGGGGGAATCAGATTGGCTAGTCCTGAAAAGATGGTTAAAATGTTACTAGAAGAAATTCATCAAATTACAGTGCCATTATCTACGATTGTGCAAAATCAGGAAATCCTCATTATTCAAAATAAACAAACCCTTGAATTATTAGAACAAATTCGCATCTCCATCACAGAAGAAGAGTAATAACAAAATAGCAAGAGATCTCACAAAAAAGATCTCTTGCTATTTTTCTACTCTCGTATTCATATGCATGCTAGCCCATTGCTGCCAAGCACTTTCAAAAGCAGTGTAATCTAAGCCCAGATTCTTGCTAATAGCCTTCTCTAAGCTATTTCCTGTCTTCAGACTCATAATAACCCCAAGTAGCTTATCCTCTCCATATACCTCAGCAATATAACGTACAGCAGCAAGTGACTCACGATATGCCAACGACTGATTCGGCAGATCATCAAACTGTCCATCTAACTCTACCATGCTGTGCATGTTACCATCTAATGTATTGCTAGTAGTGATCCATTCATAGTGATTTACACGATATTCTACATATTGAGCCAATCCTTCTGTAAACCAACGAGGATAATTACCATTGGTTATATAATCAAAAACCAAATGTGTGTATTCGTGTACCATAGGCCCTGAATGAATAAATTTCTCTACCGTCGCTCCATCATTTAGCCATACATGAGGAGATAACAATTGAATAGTTCCACCCCAGTACACACCCATAGCACTTTCATTACCAGACCAACCAAATGCCTGACGCAATTCACTTTTATTAGGATGAATGAGAATTAAGGTTTTGCCAGGAGGCGCATACTGCAAGGTCTCAATTACAGGCTGATAAGCAGCTTCTGCTGCTTGCCCGATCATGCTTACCACATCAGCATCTGCCGGAGTATATTTAACAATAAAATGCTCTGTCTCATAAATTGCCATATGGCTGGTTTCATAGTTAACTTTTATCTGTACTGCCTGACGTACCAAAGGATAGAGCCATAAGCGTGTTCTTGAGGGCATCATGAAAACTAGCAACAGAATACCTATCAATCCGATAACTACTATTAATGTGCCTGTTTCACCCATTGCTACTTTACGCATAAGGCACCCCCCTCTCCTTCTAAGAGTTACAAGTGCTTATTATAGCATGGTTCCCAAGCTACTGGCTATCGGTATTTTATGTAAACTAACTTACAATAGCAACACCTTTACTAGTTCCCAGACGTGTGGCTCCAGCAGCGATCATCGCTATAGCCTCTTCTCGAGTTCGAATACCACCCGATGCTTTGATGCCAATCTTATCTCCTAGGATAGACTTAAATAATGCTATATCTGCCACTGTAGCACCGCCAGGTACAAACCCTGTCGAGGTCTTTATATATTGCGCCCCACTCTTTAAAACAATCTGGCAGACGCGCTCTTTTTCTTCTTCCGTTAATAGCCCTGTTTCTACAATAATTTTTACAGGACGACCTTGTGCTTCTACAAGAACTTGCTGTATGTCATATAATATACCGTCCCAAAGGCCTAACTTTGCAGCACCAACATTGATCACCATATCCAATTCATCAGCACCATGCAAAATCGCTTGCTTTGCTTCAAAAGCCTTTACAATAGATAAATTTGCTCCTAAGGGAAATCCAATAACCGTAGCCACCTTAACTCCTGTTCCAGCTAATAAACTAACTGCCAAGTCTACATAACAGGGGTTGACACATACAGCAGCAAATTTATGTTCTGCTGCTTCCCTACATAAACAACGAATATCCTGAGGAGTTGCTTCTGGTTTTAAAAGAGTATGATCAATATATTGGTTCAAATCCATTCTCATTTCTCCTTTTTAAATCAATACTATCTACTTCTTATAATAAATAATAATTCGTACTACATCGCTAAATACCTTTAAACTACAAGAATTGCTTAATTAGAAATTCTTGAACATAAAGGATAGATATGATCAATGCTCTGTTTCCTTTTGATCTCAGTCTACATGCCAGGTTCATTATTATAATAAACGTAGGCTAAGGTTAAACGCTAATGGGGTCGCTTTAATAATATGAACTTGGCGCGACCTATATGGCAACAAGATTCATTATGAATGTTGATATAAAAAAAAAGACTTAGCGTCTGCCAAGTCTACTATTCATCATACAGATTATAATTTAATTGATCTTTTTGTGTTGGCAGGTAGGACAGACTCCATGAAAATAGAATTGCTGCCCCATAATTTGATATTTAGTACCTTGGGACACTTCATCTACAAATGCATCAATATTAATATCATGAACATCTTCAACCTGGCCACATTCAGTACATCTCACATGAGGATGATTCGTCATAACAGCATCATAACGGAAACTATCTTCACCAGCATTCAACACTTGTACCAAACCAATTTCTCTAAGGATTTCCATTGTCTTGTAAACGGTAGCTAAACTCATCGTTGGATACATCGCCTGCAATTCATTAAAAATCATTTCTGCATTAGGATGAGACCTAGTAGAAGCTAACATATTATAAATAGCTAGTCGTTGAGGGGTAACTTTAAATCCTTTATCTCTGAGCAAAGAAGTTATACAGATTTCCATGCACACACCACCAATCTTAATTCATTTTTACGGAAAATAATTATTGAATAGTTTTGTCTATATTTTAATATATATTAAAAACTATTGTCAAGATAAATCTATCTCCTTTACAGATATAGACCAAAGGGCTCCTGTAATATGCCACAGGAGCCCTTTGGTCTATACTAAAAACGATTTTAACTACTAAACTTACTTTGAGCTTTCGTAATCTGCTGAGCAGTCGCATTTTCCACATTGTAAATACCTTTTTGCTGCATAATATCAAAAATTTGTTTTTGTTGTGTATATACATCACCTAGAACAGTCATATAATCTCTACGAAGTTGCTCATTAGCAGCCTCCAAAATGTATGAGTTAATCGCTTCTGCAGTATGTTTGCTTTCATTCAGTGCTAATTGCAATATGTCCTGATCCGTGAACTGATTTCCTTGTCCATTCATTTGCCCTTGTTGCTGATTTTGTTGACCTGCTTGCACCATATACTAACTCCTCCTCTACTATTGCATGGTATTACCCATTTTTAAATGTTTGCTAAGAGTTTGAAAATGTTGTTGATTTTTTTCTGCCATTTGTTGAAAAAGTTGTTTCGTCTGATTGCACTGAATGGTGTTAGCAAAATGGTTCAATGATTTGATTGAACTTTGTTCCATTCCTAGAAAATCCTCTAACTGCATCACTTCTTTGGTTGATAACATACCCATCCCTCCCTTTTTAAATATATTTACGATTGGCAATTTACAGGAATGCATTTTACCAACGCTGACTATAGCATGCACTATAAAAATATCAACTATACAATGGTGAAAAAGAAAATAGGTAAAGCCCCATCGCTTTACCCATTACTTTAAACCTAATATATCTTTTATATCTTTGATCCGACTTTTGCTAATTGGTATTTCAATATCACCTTCTACTTTTAACCAATAGGTCCCCTTGAACCAAGGAACCACTTCTTTAACCTTATCCATATTCACCATATAACTCTTGTGCACTCGTACCAAATTTGTATCCGCTAGACGTTCCTCTAATTCTGTCAATGTACTGGCATAGCCAAACTCGCCATAAATGGTCACAACGGTAACTATACCTTTTTGGGTGTAAACATAAATAAGGTCGTTATAATGCACCATAATAATCTTTCCGTTTTTTTCTAATGGAAGTTTCTGTACAATAATCTTAGCTTTATATAAAGCCGCATCCACACGGCTAACAGCAGCCCGCCACTCATCACTATGATAATTCTTTAGACGTTCTACTGTCACATGAACTCGCTCTCGCTCAAAAGGTTTTAGAATATAATCTACAGCACCTACTTTGAAAGCTTCCACTGCATATTCATCATAGGCAGTGGCAAAGACAAGTAAGGTTTCGGGGACGATCCTCCGAAGTATGGCTGCTGATTCTAGCCCATTCATGCCCCTCATTTGCACGTCCATAAAAATAACATCGGGCTTTAATTGGGCTGTTAGACCAATGGCAGCAGCTCCACTATCCGCCTCACCGACTATTTCCACTCCATTTTCCAAGGATAGTAAGTATCTTAACTCATCTCGGGCTGGACTCTCATCATCTACAATTATAATACTAAGCACATTCTTCCCCCTCATCAGACAAACGCTTTGGAATACGCAATGCTACTGACGTTCCATTGCCAGGTACACTCACAATAGATAAACCATAATCCATGCCATATTGGCCCCGTAAACGTTCATGAACATTGGATAAACCAATGCATTCCGGCGAAGGCGTAGAAAGGGGACACCGACTCTTTATATCCATACCCATTCCATCATCACTAATTGTAATCAAAATATCCTGGTTATCTTCCTTGGCTCCTATAATAATACGTCCGCCATTCTCCTTAGGTTGCAAGCCATGTTTTATCGCATTTTCTACCAAAGGCTGTATGGTTAATGTGGGAATTAAATATTTCTCCACATCAGGGGAAATCTCTTCTTCAATTACCAATTTTTCACCATGCCTAGCCTGCTCAATCGTTAAATAAGCGTGCACTTGCGCCAATTCTTCTTTGATCGTAATATTTCGTCCTGTTTTATGCAAGGTATAGCGAAACATGGCACTTAATTTTAGTAACAGCTCTCTTGCTAAATCAGGTTTTGTACGTACCAAGGAAGTAATTGTATTGAGTGTATTAAATAAAAAATGAGGATTAATCTGAGCATGAAGGGCTTTAAGCTCAGCACGGGACACTAACTTAGCCTGACGATCAATCTCTGTTAATTCCAATTGGGTAGAAAATAAATGTGCAATTCCAGAAGCAAAAACCATGTCAGCATGCCCTACCGCATTTGTTCTTGTGTAATATAATTTCAAAGCACCAATTACACGATTTGCACGTTTCAGAGGCATTACAATGGCACTGGCTAGTGTACAATTTTTACAAGAGCAGCCAATATCCAGAGCATCTTGTGCAATATACATTTCGCCACTAGCAATTACTTGGCGAGTAGCAACTGTTAACCCGAGAGTATCTGCGGAATGGTGAGCAGCCTCTACTCCCACGAATGCCAGTACCTTTTCTGTATCTGTAATGGCTACGGCTTCATAGCTCCCTGCATTAAAAATGATTTGAGCTGTAGCTTGAGCAGAACTATGATCCAGTCCATGCCTTAAATAAGGTAATGTTTTTGTTGCAATATCAAGAGCTTTGTGGGACTGTTCTGCGCCCACTTGTTCCTGGGTATACATGGCTGTCTTAATAATTAGCATAAAAATAGCCACTCCCAAAGAATTGACCAATACCATGGGCATTCCAATAGCATCTACCAACTCTCTAGCCATATAATAAGGGTGGGCAGTAAGCAAAATAATAATCATCTGCATTATTTCTCCTACAAAACCAGCAACAAGAGCAATCCACCAGGGAATCAGCTTCTCTCGATAATAACGGTGAACTAAACCTGCCAGTAACCCTTCACAAATACTAGAAATACCACAAGAAAACGCTGTAAAACCACCTAATAAATATCTATGGCCACCAGCAATAATTCCCGCTGTTGTGCCCATAATCGGGCCACCGATCAGCCCTGCGGCCATAATACCAATAACCCTGGAATTCGCTAAGGCATCACCAACAGGAATGCCAGCATAAGTACCTAAAATTCCTATGAAACCAAAAATAATCGTAATTGCAGCCTTTTCACTAAAGTTGCTCTGCCGATAAATCATTCGTCGAAATACTGCAAATTGAGATAATAAAAAAGCTAGGGTAGCAGCCACGCTCATCCGCTCAATCATTTCCCACAACAACAATTCAGTCATATTATCACCTCATATAATATCCCTCTTTATATTCCCGATCTATGGCATAAAGTCCTACTAACAAATAAGTCTATATAGAAGGAATATATTATAAAGATAGCAAGCTACAATAGGTAGTCCTTGCACCATTCATAAACCATTCATTCCTTAGTTTATTACATCAAGGTCTTTTATCCTACATTAATAGGACCATAGTACCTTATTCCTTTCCCAAAAATCCTTTACAATAATACAGGAAAGTTTTTACTGGGGGTTATTTCCATGATCATTGACTATGCTGAACCAGGAATGATACTAGGACAAGATGTTACAGACGAGAATGGTAAACTTCTGCTTGAAAAGGGAATAACTTTAACGGAACGTTATATTCACCGTTTAAAAGAGTTTGGTGTAAATACAATTTGCATTTTCGACCATGAAGCAACCTTATTAAAGCAACAGCAATTTATCTCTCTTGAACTGCGCAACGAACTATCTCTTTGTTTTCAGGCCTTGTCCTCACTACAAACTAGTTTTCTTTCAAATGAGAAATTAACGGTTTTATATTTAGAACAAATAGGAAAAATTATTACTACTATGATTCATCAAGTATCACAGCAGCTGGACACAATGATCAATACACCATTCTATTATCCAACGCAACAAGAACTAGCACATTCTATTAATGTCTGCTTGCTATCTTTAATTACAGGTTTTCAGCTGAAAATGCCTAAGGAAGATCTATATGAACTGGCATTAGGAGCTTTATTACACGACATTGGCAAAGCCACTCTCCCCCGCATTGATGGCTTATTATTTGACAGTGCCAAACTACATACATTATATGGACGCAACTTGCTATTGCGGAGCAAACTTTCTCCGAGAGTCGCACAGATAGTAGCGGAGCACCATGAAGCCTTAGATGGGTCAGGATTACCTCTAGGTCTTACCAATAATAAAATTCATTTTCTCTCCAAGATTGTAGCCATTGCTAATTACTTTGACAAGGCCATAACCAAAGCGGCCCTCGAAAACACATCCCAGCTGGCAGTTATTGAAAATATGTTAGCAAAAGGCAATACCCTCTTTGACATGCATATTCTTAAAACTTTCATCCATTCTGTACCAATTTACCCTGTCGGCAGCTTAGTCCTCTTAAATACAAAACAACTAGCCTATGTCACAAAAAACCATCCCAACCATTTACTCCATCCCGAAGTTAAGATTAGAACAAAGACAGGCTCGACTGTTGTCAATTTGCTCCAAGATCCTACCCTAGCCATTAGTAAAGTCATCGAATACTAGTATTTATTTTTTTTTTTATGATATAATAAAATTCATCTAAAAATCGTAAAGTTGGTGCATTATGTTACATACTGATATTCCTATAGTAATCGCCAAGGAACTCAATGTTAAAGTTCCACAGGTAATATCCACTATTCATTTATTAGATGAAGGTAATACAGTTCCTTTTATTGCTCGCTATCGTAAAGAGGCTACTGGAGAATTGGATGAAGAGCAACTTCGTACAACCGAAGAACGCTTACAATACTTGCGTAACCTAGTGAAAAGGCAAGAGGACATCCTTACCAACATTGAGGAACAAGGCAAACTAACACCCGAATTAAGCGCAGCTATTATTGCTGCTACCAAATTACAAGAATTAGAAGACTTATACTTACCCTTTAAACAAAAGAAACGTACTCGTGCCCAAGTTGCGCGAGAAAAAGGGCTAGAACCCTTAGCAGACATTATTTTAGATCAGCAGCTAACAACAGGCACACCTCTTTCTACTGCTGCAGCCTTTGTCTCTGTAGAAAAAGAAGTTAATACTCCTGAAGAAGCCCTGGCAGGCGCTCTTGATATTATTGCAGAAACAGTCAGTGAAAGAGCTGATATTCGAGCTGCGATGCGAAAACAACTGTGGAGAACAGCCCAAATCCAAACAGAACTAGCAGTTGCAGAAGAATTGGGCAAGGAAGTTCTTACCTATAAAGAATACAAAGAACCCGTCAATCGCATCCCCTCTCATCGTATTTTGGCAGTCAATCGGGGAGAAGATAAGAAATTACTCAAAGTAACTCTGGAAGCACCTCATGATACCAACGTAGACCTGATCAATCGCCAGATCAATCTTGGCTCTTCTATTTTCAGCGATTGTATCTTTTCTGCAATCGCCGATGGCTATAAGCGCCTATTATTCCCAGCTCTTGATCGTGAAATTCGTTCCCTCTTAACTGAAAATGCAGAGAAGCAAGCCATCCGCGTCTTCAGTCTCAATCTTCGCCAACTGCTTCTTCAACCACCCTTTGCCGGTCATACCGTCATGGGTCTCGATCCTGGTTATCGCACGGGCTGTAAAATGACAGTTGTCAGTCCTACAGGCTCTGTCCTTACTACCAACGTTCTCTATGTAACGATGGGAGAGGGTCAAAAAGAGAAATCTGCTCACATTGTTCTAGAAGCGATTAAAGAGCATGGCGTTACGCTCATTGCCATTGGTAATGGCACAGCCTCTTACGAAACCGAAGAATTCACCGCCCAGCTTATTCATACACACCAGCTGCCCGTACATTATCTGATTACTAATGAAGCAGGAGCTTCTATCTATTCTGCCTCTAAATTAGCAAAAGAAGAATTACCTGATCTAGATGTTACTTTGCGGGGTGCCGTATCCATTGCACGTCGAGTACAGGATCCTTTAGCAGAATTAGTAAAAATAGATCCTAAGTCCATTGGCGTTGGCCAGTATCAGCATGACGTCAACCAAAAAGAGTTAGGTGCAACTTTATCAAATGTAATTGAATCGGCAGTTAACCATGTTGGAGTCGAGTTAAATACGGCTTCCATTGAATTACTTAAGCATGTTTCTGGCATTAATGCTACCGTAGCCAAAAACATTGTAGCTTATCGAGAAGCAAACGGTTCCTTTAAAAGTCGGGCCCAATTGCTGAAAGTAGCCCGCTTAGGACAATCTACTTTCGTTCAGTGCGCAGGTTTTTTGCGCATTCAAGATGGGGATACGCCTCTTGATAATACTCCTGTGCATCCTGAATCTTATAAACTAGCAGCGGCCATCTTAGGAAAACTTGGTTTTACGCCAAAGGATCTAAAAGATAAAGCCACTTTACAAATTATCCAAGAAGAAGTGCAAAAAACAAATGCCACCACTCTAGCAGCTGAGTTGGAAGCAGGCGAGCCGACTGTTCGTGATATTTTGGGAGCACTGGCTAAGCCAGGCCGTGATCCTAGAGAAGATTTGCCTGCCCCTATGACTCGCAAGAATATTGTTAAATTATCTGAATTGACCCCTGGCGCCATTGTCAAAGGCACTGTGCATAATGTAACTGATTTTGGTGTTTTTGTGGATATTGGCATTAAAACCAATGGTCTGATCCATCGCTCAGAGCTTAGCAACAAACCTTTCCGTCATCCACTAGATGTCATCTCAGTGGGAGATATTGTAGATGTTATGATCCTCAATGTAGACGAGAATCGTAACCGCATTGGCCTTAGTCTAAAGCAAGTGGAAACTGCGGGAAATACGAAATAGATCGAGATCGAACCACAGAGGCGCAGAGAATACAGAGAAAAGATGGATAGGATTAGAAACATACTTTCTAACATAATAACAAAGAGCCGATTGCATTTTATTTTGCAATCGGCTCTTTGTCTTATCTGTATCTATCTTTATCTTTGTTATTGTTCTTATATTTTCCCCATAAACTACGGACCAACATGACGACTCCGCCGATGATTAACAAGTTAATTAACATGCCAAAAATCCCAGACATGCCTCCCATATGTCCAAAGCCAAATAGGTTGCCTAATAAACTTCCTGCTAAAAAACCGCCGCCAATCATACTAGCATTACGCCAGAAGCCACCCGTAGAAGACGGAGCCTGAGTATTTTGTTGTACACTAGGAGTTGACTGCTTTGTTGGGGCTTTGTCAGCAAAGCTGTTGGCAGGTGCAGAGGGCTTATAATTTCCTCCTGTACTTCCTGGTGCAGCCGACTTGCTGGAAGAACCACTGGACGAAGGTGCCGAGAAAGACGACTTCGAGCCAGAGGATGACTTAGATCCCGAACTGCTAACAGCAGCAAAACATACCGTACTAACAAAGATAAACACTAACGTTAATATTGCTATCTTTCTCACGAGTAATTACTCCTCCTTATGGACCTTCACATCTCCTGGGAAAGCATAGATAGCTGATAAATTAGGCAATTCACCATTTAAATATCTATCAATATCATGAATATCAATAAAAAAGGAACAATTCACCTCTAAATATCCCTGCTCTTTATCTTTTGTCAGGGTTTTTAAGTGTTCCCTCAACTTGTGACACTCTGCTTCCGGAGCTGTGACATCTAATGTTACTAATGGCACACCATAATCTCTAAGTACATCCTGTAAACTTATTCTTTCAGACATAATTATCCCCTTCCTTTATTTTTCTATTATGCCCAATGGTAGTTAAAATCATTTTTTTAAACAAACCTTCCTAGAACTTGTCTAAGAAGGTTTGGTAACTAACATCTGCTATTCGATACTAATGATGAAATCATAATGGGGTTGCCCACCCACATATAATTCAACCTCAACAGTAGGTAACTGAGCCGCTAAGTCGTCCGCCAATGCCTGAGCCTCTTCTTGAGTAAGGTTAGCACCATAATATAGGCTAACAACTTCATTTTCTGCTGCTAATAAACTTTTTACCATCCCGAGGAGTGCTGTACCAACATTATCAGCGTCGACAATCACCTTGTTATCCAATACGCCTATATATTTACCAGCAAATACCGTACGCCCTTCCACAATACTGTCTCGCACAGCCTTTGTTACAGCAGCAGCTTTTACCTCTTTACTACGCGCTGTCATACGCTCTACATTCTCCAGTATGGGAAGATTGGCATCAAAAGCCATTAATGCTGCCAGACCTTGTGGAACATTTGTCGTGGGTACAATCTCCACCCGATCGCCTAACAACTTTTGTGCTTGAGCCACCGCTAAAAGAATATTTTTATTATTAGGCAAAATAATATATTTTTCTCCATTACCCCGGTGTACTGCATCGATAAAATCTTCTACAGGCGGATTCATCGTCTGTCCACCCATAATGACAGTCCCAGCGCCCATTTGCTTCATAATATCAGCCAGTCCTTGACCAGCAGCTACACTAATAATCGCTACATCACTATGATGGCCTGGTACTACGTCTAAAAACTCATGACGCTGCTGATGCTGATCTGCCATATTATCAATTTTTATATCATGCAAGGTGCCCCAAGACATAGCTGACTCTAATACTACACCAGGTCGAGACGTATGAATATGCACCTTCATAACATCACTTCCTTCAGCCACAACTAAAGAGTCACCCATCGAAAGGAGATGTTTTCGTGCCTCAGCAGTATTAATACTACAATGTTTCACCAAGAACTCTGTACAGTAGGGATGAGTAATATCTACGTCCGCATGTACAAGAGAAGAAACCTGCAAGCTACTATCAAAATTAGCCTCTGGGCCCGTATATTCACCGCCCAATCCTTCTAAACAGCCTGTTAAAAACACGATGAGCCCCTTGCCGCCTGCATCTACCACCCCAGCTGCTTTTAATATGGGTAATAATTCAGGTGTCTTCTTTAGCTCTGCTTCACCAGCTTCAATTGCTTCAGATAAAACGTCCATGAAGTCTAAACCATCTCTTACAGCTCGATGGGCTCCTTTAGCAATTCCTTTAGCCACTGTAAGAATGGTACCTTCTACCGGTTTTGATACTGCGCGATAAGCATACAATACACCGTACTGAAAGGACTTACCTACCTCAGAAGAGGTGGCTTGCTCCTTACCAGCTAAACCTCTTGCAATTCCACGAAAAATTTGGGATAAAATCACCCCAGAATTACCCCTTGCACCCATAATAGCACTATCCGCTGCTCTTTTACTCAAAGAACCAATACCAGTCTCAGGCGCCTCTTTGACCGCTTGAGCTACCGCCCTTAATGTCAATAACATATTCGTACCTGTATCACCATCGGGTACAGGAAAAACATTTAAGCTATTAATCTCTTCATGTTCCCGTATAAAAGTCTGATATGCTCCAATAATCATACGTCTAAAATCATTACCCGTTAGCCATTCCGTCTTTCCCTGCATATTAAAATCCTCCTATGTGGAAATTTTCTCTTGGAATACCAAACCTAGAAGGCCTGGTCCTAAATGGGCACCCAGCACAGAACCAACTTTTGCAGGTAATATAAGAGTATCCGGGTAGAGCTCTTTAATTCTTGCTGTTAAGGCTTCCCCTTCCTCTGGAACATCGATGTGACCTACTCCAATATATTCTAAGTTCTGATATTTTTGCAGTTCATCTAACATACGATTTATGACTCGCTGCTTGGTGCGAACCTTATCCATAACAGCAACTCTGCCATCAACTAAATATAAGAGGGGCCTTATTTGCAGTATACTTCCAAACAAAGCTGAGGCTCCACCAATACGTCCACCTTTATATAAATACTCTAAGGTATCAGGAATTAGAAAGGTATGAGTTGCTTTTTCTAAAACTTCTAATCTAGCAACAATTTCTTTAGCCGTACTCCCAGACGATGCCATTTCTAGTGCAACCTTGGCCATCTGGACCATACCAACGGATGCAGTTCCTGAATCAATGACGTGAATTTTTTTCTCACCTATCATGTTAGCAACAGAGCGGGCACCTTCTACAGTACCACTTAATCCCCCTGATACGCTTATGATAATTACTTCTTTACCTGCTTCAATAAGCGGCTTACAAATTTCTATAAAATCCCCTGGTGCTGGTTGGGATGTCTTAGGATGCTGCCTCTTGTCTTTGGAAATTTCAAATAACTCTTTTGTAGAAATTTCATTTTCTCGCCATTCCTGATCACCAACGCGCACTTTGAGGGCTACTACATGTAAATTTTTATGCATTGCAAGCATTTCATCAGGCACTTGCCCGATACTATCTATTATAATGTGTATTTGAGACACAACAAACTCCTCTCAATATAAGCGGGCTACAGCCCTACTACATAGATATTTATACCTATTTTACATTTTATCAAAAATTTCGCTATAAATATATGTTTTTTTTCCTTATATGGAAGGAAACAATTATGATAGTAAAAAGGAAATTGGTAAAAAACCGCGAAAGTAATACCATTTGTATAGTAAAGTTAACTCATCTTAAGTTTTAATTGCGCTTGTCTATATTAAAAAGTCATATTTTTATAAAAATACAACCATCGATAAAAGGAGCACGTTAATGGAAAAAAATCTACTCTTTGCATTAGATATTGGAACACGCAGCGTAGTCGGCTTAGTGGGGGAAAAAGTAGATAATAACATTCAAATTATTGCCTCTCACCGTCAAGAGCATCGCACTCGGGCTATGATGGACGGACAAATTCATGATGTACCAGAAGTAGCAAACATTATTGCGGAAGTGAAGAATGCCCTAGAAGCATCCTGCGGCCCTTTAAAAAAAGTATCTATAGCTGCAGCTGGACGAGCACTATGCACGATTCAATCAAAGGCTGAAATTGAAATCTCAGAACGTAGCGTGCTAACCTCTGGCGATGAACACGCTTTAGAGTTAGCAGCGATCCAAGCCGCCCAGCAAAAATTAGCCACTTCAAATACAGTCACTGATCCTGCATCTTATTATTGTGTAGGTTATAGTGTGGTTAGCTTTACCCTTGATCAAACTCCACTAAAGACCCTGGTTGGGCAACGGGGTAAGAAGACCACTGTTGAACTGATTGCGACCTTTCTACCTAGGCAAGTCATTGACTCCTTACAATCCGCTGTTACTTCTGTAAATTTAGAAATAGCGACGCTAACCTTAGAACCTATTGCAGCGATTAATGTCTTAATTCCACAAACCATGCGTCATTTGAACTTAGCATTGGTGGATATTGGGGCCGGTACCTCTGACGTGGCCATAACGAAAGATGGTACAATTACCGCTTATGGCATGGTGCCTTGTGCTGGTGATGAAATCACGGAAGCTATTTCCCAGCAATATCTCTTAGACTTCAATGTGGCAGAAAAAGTAAAACGACAACTTACGGCTAATGAATCTCCTACCATTACTCTCGTCGATGTATTAGGACTTTCCCAGGAAATACCCATCCATGAAATCCTGAAAAGCATTGAACAGCATGTGGCTGATTTAGCCCAAGCAATTGCAAAACAAATCCTAACCCTTAATGTCACCCCTCCTCAAGCCGTTCTCTTAGTCGGTGGCGGTTCTCTTACTCCTATGATTTCCGAAGCCTTAGCGCAATCCCTAGATATGCCAGCTCCTAGGGTAGCTGTCCGTCGTCCTGATACCATTGAAGGCATTAGTGAAATCCCAATTGACCTATGCACTCCTGACGCTGTCACCCCTCTCGGAATCTTAAAACTTTCAGCCAGTCGTACACTTAACTTTATGAATGTCACATTAAACAAAGAACCTCTACATTTATTTAATTTGGGACAACTAACAGTTGCCGATGCCCTCCTAGCTGCTGGTATTGATATACGAAGTCTTCATGGCAGACCAGGACTTGGTATCACTGTTAATATTAACGACCAAACTAATTTCTTTCCTGGCACACATGGGACACCTAGTACTATTGAATTAAACGGCCATAAGGCCTCTCTTTCCGAACTACTGCAAGAAAATGATGTTATCAACGTAACAAAAGGTGTGAGTGGTACGATGCCATCCCTTTGCCTTTCCGATATTTTTGATGTCATCCCCTCTTATTCCCTACTCATTAACGAAAAATCCTATGATATCTCACCTGTCATTACCATTAACGGTATGCCAGCTCAACTTGACACTACTTTAGAAGATAGGGATCAGGTGATTTACCGTTTACCAAACACGTTAGAAGAAATATTGGCAATCACTGACAACGCCATGGAGCTTCCGCCCTATCGTTATATTATTAATGGCAATGAGCGAGAATATAGCATTCGCCCTAAATATGCTATCAATCAAAATGCAGCCCACGGCGCTAGTCCTGTGAATGCCAATGATCATATTGTGGTTACTCAGCCTTCTGAACCTACCCTCGGAGAACTCTTGGGGCTAAACAACGATGCTGAAAATTTTATAACCATCTTGTTTAATAAAGAAAAATGTAACATTCCCCTACGCCGATTTACTATCATTATGAATGATAAACCGGCGCAGCCCACAGATATTGCTCGTAATAACAGTATCATCAATTTTTCTTCTACGGAACAAGAGCATCCTATGATCAGTGACGTACTGCTAGCATCAAACTTCAACCCAAAAACCATTCCCCCTGGTAGTATTGTAAGCATACTTTTAAATAATCAACCCACAGAATATACTTCTTTAGTAAAGAATTGTGATGAAATTACTCTTGTTGTAATATAATGTTTTAAATATTCAGTTTTTTATGTCACTTTTTTGCAAATTGTGACATACATCACATTCATTCTTTCCCAATACCTGTATAATAAGTTATGTAATAAAAAAATGGTAAGGGGGATATGAATAATGAGTATGTTCTGTCGTCAATGTGAGCAAACTGCCGGAGGTACAGGCTGTACTAAGATAGGGGTTTGCGGTAAAAACGAAGATATCGCCAGTCTCCAAGATACGTTGGTTTTTGGTTTAAAAGGAATTTCTGCTTATGCCCATCACGCTAGAGAACTGGGTGCTAGAGACGAACAAGTTGACGCTTTTATGCATGATGCTTTATTCTTCACTCTAACTAACGTTAACTTTAGCCTAGAGCGCCATATTGAAATGGTATTAAAATGCGGTGAAATGAACCTAAGAATTATGGAAGTTCTAGATAACGCCCATGTTGCACGTTATGGTTCACCAGCTCCTGCGCAAGTATTTACTGGTACTAAAGCAGGCCCGGGTATTGTTATTACTGGTCATGATCTTTTAGATCTTGAAGAATTATTGAAACAAACAGAAGGTACAGGCATTAACGTCTATACCCACGGAGAAATGTTACCTGCCCATTCCTATCCTGAACTTAGAAAATATAAACACTTAGTTGGAAATTTCGGTACTGCATGGCAAAATCAACGTACAGAATTCGAAAATTTCTCTGGTGCTATTTTAGTAACAACTAACTGTGTAATGCCACTTACTGATAAATGTACTTATGGCGATCGCATTTACATGCGCAATATTACCGGTCTACAAGGTGGTAAACAAATCCTTGACCGTGATTTCTCTGAAATTATTGCTCATGCAAAATCGCTACCTGCTCTACCTGAAACAGCTGGAGACTATACAATCGCTACTGGTTTCCATCATAGTGTTATCCTTAGCTTGGCTGACAAAATTGTGGATGCTGTTAAAGCTGGTAAAATTAAACGCTTCTTCCTTATTGGCGGTTGCGATGGTGCAAAACCTGGCCGTAACTACTACACTGAATTTGCACAAAAAGTACCTAAAGATTGTGTAATTTTAACGGTAGCTTGTGGTAAGTATCGTTTTAACAACCTTGATTTCGGTGATATTGATGGTATCCCTCGTCTACTGGATTTGGGACAATGTAACAATGCATTCTCAGGTATTCAAGTAGCTGTAGCCTTGGCTAAAGCATTTAACTGTGGCGTAAATGATTTACCTCTTTCCTTCGTTTTATCTTGGTATGAGCAAAAGGCAGTAGCGATTCTTTTAACCCTGCTTCACTTAGGAGTTAAAAATATCCGCATTGGTCCTACACCACCTGCTTTCATCTCACCAAATGTATTTAACGTATTAAATGAGTCTTTCGGTCTACAACTCATCACAACCCCTGATGAGGACTTAAAAGCCATTCTTGGCTAAATGGAAAAGAAAAAGATCTTAGATGAAAATTCATCTAAGATCTTTTTCTTTTGCTATATCAGAAATACTATTGTTAAACTAACCTTTACTTGCTAAGTCACTTTTTTTCATACATCTATGAAATTAGACGTGTTAGATAATCTATATCAAGAATTCTTATTTTGTTACCATCAAAATCAATAATTTTATCTTTTTTCAAAGAACTTAGCGTCCTTGTTACCGTTTCCCTTGTTGTTCCTACCAGACTGGCTAAATCCTGCCTGGATAAATCAAGAGCAAGTTCGATGACACCGCCTTCTTTTTGATCGCCCCGTTCCTGACTCAAGCGCAGTAGTACTTCCGCCGTACGTGACATCACATCACTCAAAGCCAGATTTTTAATTTTCTGTTGAGCATATATCAATCGTTGACTTAGTGCTTTAATGAGCTGTAGGGCTAACGCATTATTGGTAAGCACTAATTGTTCTAAGTCTACATTACGAATCATACCAATACAGGATGGTTCAACCGCCACAGCAGTAGCTGGGTAAGGCTGGTTATTAAACATCAGTACCTCAGCAAAGATTTCTCCTGCGCCCAAAATCTTAATAATATGTTCCCGACCATCATCAGAGGTTCTAAGAACTTTCACTTTACCACTTTTCACATAATGGAATCCTTCACCTTCATCACCCTCGAAGAAAATAATCATGCCTTTACGAAAACGTCGTTCAACGGTGTAATGGTGAATAATCTTTAATTGTTCATCTGGTAAATTCAAAAAAACAGGTATCTCTTTTAAATATTCAAATTCATCCTTACTATTTTCCAATATGTCCATCGCCACCTCTCACCATCTATTTTGAAACAGAAAACTCTTCATTATATGCTCTTAAAAACAGGTACTACTACTCATTTCCTAAGTAAGAATTGACAGGCAATCCCCTGATAACCTGCAGCAGCAGCAACGAGTTGAGATAACTCAATATTTTCATCGGCAGTATGCATATCTTTCTCACGACCTGGGCCAAAACCAATGGTAGGCACTTTTGCCACGGCAGCACAATAACTAGCATTAGTAGAAATTTTATAGGTGGACAGCCTTGCGGTAAATCCAGCTTTCAGCAATGCTTCTTGAGCACCACTTACCAATTCATGTTCTGGAGATAGTACCCATCTTGGAAAAAAGCGTTTCCCAGATAGATATTGACCAGTATAACATTCCAAACCAGCCTCTGCAATTCCTGCCTCTGCAACAAAGGCAGCATCCTTCTGTCCTACTATTTCAATGGCCTTATAGATAGGTTCCAATAATTCCTCTTCTGTTTCATCCTGCACCATATATCGATCAAAGGTAGCCCAACATTTATGTGGCACTGTAGAACTTACCGGTGAAGGAGCGGAGGCAATATTCACTAATTCAAGATTTCCCCGCCCTAAATCATCTGTTAAATTCATTTGTTGCATAATTTCCTGCACTAAATCCATCATCATATATCCTGCATTTTTTCCTGTTAGAGGAGCCGCTGAATGGGCAGCTTTTCCTGTCGTCATGACAATAATTTGTGCGCGTCCCCGTTGCCCATGACAAATGTTAAGATCAGAAGCTTCCCCAATAATCACATAATGAGGCTTTATCACTTTTATAACTTGACGAGAGGCTAATCCCTCAAACTGTTCTTTACCAACGGTACCCGAAACAAATACGGACCCTGCTAGCCTATCCTTATGTTGTGCTAAAGGTGCTAAGCCACATATCATAGCAGCCAAGGCTCCCTTCATGCTCACAGCGCCCCGACCATAAATACGTCCATCCTCTAGCAAGCCTTCAAAAGGGTCTTTTGTCCAAGCTTCACTACCGCTTACAGGTATGGTATCAATATGTCCATCAAACAATAAGTTAGGACCTGGATGGTGGCCACGAATTTCACCAATAACATTACCGACGCCATCAACCCAAGCATCATCATACCCTAAAGCATGCATCTTCTCTACGAGTAATTCTGCAATTTCTTGCTCTTGTCCAGTATAACTAGGAATTCGCAACAAATCCTGACAAGTTTTTATAAGCAATTCTTCACTTACGGGCCCAAGGGGTCCACGTATCTGTTGATAATCCATTCCTATACTCTCCCCTTTTCCCTCTACACTTTCCTAACGGCAGCAGAAACTATAATCCTTTAATAATTCCAAGTCTTTTCTTATCAGTATTTATAACTATGTAAAAGTATATTTTTCGATTCCCTTCTCACTAATTCCTGCATAGTAATAATGATAAATAAGACTTGATTCAGGTGGAGTTTTAACTCCATCTAAATCTTAGTCGCACTTTTCCAGGGACTTAGTTGCTCTAGGACTCCCACTAAGATAAAGGGGGAGTCTTAGAGCAACTTGGTCATCGGATAAAATCTTCTGTATGATCTATTCATTGCAGGAAATACTTTACCTGTCACGAAATTAGAATAATGATCCGCAGTCTTAAAAAAATACCCATTTAAGAAACGCTATGTTGGCTATATGAAGGAGCGCATAAACTACCATGACCATGAATTTCATTATTATAATATTACTATTATATGGTACCATTCATTTCTATATCGGCCTACGTGGCTGGCAATCCCTTTCTACTAAGTCATCACCATTTTTTTCCTTAATTTATCTTTTTATTTTCAGTTTTTTCGCACTAGCTTATCCTTTAGGAAGTTTCATCCAAAAACTTTCTCCCTCGGTTATTAGTGATACCCTTCTCTTAGCTGGTTCCTTTTGGCTAGGAATGATCTACTATCTATTTTTATTTATCCTCTTGATAGATATTCTACGTATTATAGATAAATACAAGCCATTTTTGCCCCTTACATTAAAGCGATCTCCGTTACTAGTAGCGACTACTGTCTTTCTTATCACTACTTGTCTAATTACTTATGGTGCTTGGAATGCTCGCCACCCAGTAACCCTAAATTATGAAATTACGATTCCAAAACCAGCAGGAGCAAGTTCTGTAGAAACCTTGCAAGTAGTTATGGTCTCTGATATTCATTTGGGACAGATAATTGACAATCGCCGTTTAAAAAAGATAGTGAATCGCATTAATCAACTCGAACCTGATATCGTACTAATCCCAGGTGACATTATCGATCATAAAGTGGATGTTCTGCTCAATCAACATATGATTGAGACCTTCCGCAAACTTCGGCCTAAGTTAGGTACCTATGCCGTATTAGGAAACCATGAATACTTCGATCAAAATACAGAACTCGCGATTGAATATCTAGAGCAAGGCAACATACATATACTCAGAGATCAATGGACCTTGGTTGATAATAGTTTTTATGTCGTAGGTCGAGACGATCTATCTAAGAAGCGCTATACAGGAATGGATCGGCAAAGCCTAGAAACGGTCATGGCCGGTATTGACCATACCTTACCTATTATTTTACTTGATCACCAACCTACCAATCTGCAAGATGCAGTAACCCAAGGTGTTGATTTACAGCTATCAGGCCATACTCACTTAGGGCAGCTATTTCCGAATAGCTTAATTACAAGAAAACTCTATGAAGTAGACTGGGGATATATTCAAAAAGACAATCTGCAGGCCATTGTTTCCTGTGGCATTGGTACATGGGGGCCCCCCATCCGCATTGGCAATTCCCCGGAAATTATTAATTTAACCATTCATTTTACAAAATAATGTTTCTTACCTTCTGCGTGAAAAAAACAAGCGGCTTGTTCCTACAAGATAACGACTATTGACAATCATTCCTTGTCATGTTATTCTATAGGCAAATAAGATATAAATACCCTGCAAGGGGAGTAGCTGTACAGCATCAGTCGTCAACACGGATTAACCCGGCGATGCTGGCAATCATAATTGCAAGCAAGACCTTGCCTCATATGTAAGAATATGTAGGCAAGGTCTGTTTACTATATCTTAGAATACACTTACTACAAAAATCAAAGGAGGCTTTTTCTATAATGAACAATCTAAAAACAACCTTATTGTTAGCAGCCCTAACAGGTATATTAATGGCAATTGGTGGCTTATTCGGCGGCAGGTCTGGCGTAGGCATCATGCTTATGGTCTCCTTAGCTATGAACTTAGGGAGTTATTGGTTTAGTGATAAACTCATTCTGCGCATGTACAGTGCTCGAGAAATTACCGCTGAGCAAGGTCCTGACTTATTCAAAATGGTCGCAAATCTTGCTCACAGAGCAAACTTGCCTATGCCGAGAGTCTATGTAATTGATTCCGATGTACCTAACGCCTTTGCCACAGGTCGTAGTCCTCAGTATGGTGTAGTTGCTGTTACAACAGGAATTATGAAAACTCTGAACTATGACGAACTAGCAGGAGTTATTGCCCATGAATTGGCTCATATTAAGAACCGTGATACACTCATTAGTACTGTTGTTGCCTCTATCGCAGGTGTTATTACTTGGATTGCCCATATGGCCCAATGGTCAGCTATTTTTGGTATGGGGCGCAGCAATGATGAAGATAATGGGGGCGGTCTTATCGGCACATTATTTACTATAGTGTTAGCTCCAATAGCTGCAACTCTTATCCAATTGGGAATTTCCCGTTCAAGAGAATATATGGCTGATGAAATAGGTGGCACAATCTCAAATAATCCATTAGCCTTAGCTAGTGCCTTGGAGAAGATTGATTACTATGCCCAGCACAAAGTATTGCCATCCTCTACACCATCTACTTCACATTTATTCATTATTAACCCTTTAAGCGGAACAGGTCAATGGATGTCAAGTTTATTTAGTACCCACCCCGCTACCGCTCAACGTGTAGCTCGCCTAAGAGAACAAGCCCGTCGAAGCTAATTAAAGAGAAAACAGCGAGTCTAAATGAAGGCTCGCTGTTTTTCTTTTTTCTTATCCGCCCTTTTCTCTGTATTTTAAAAATGTATATAGTTATTACTCTTCTGTAAATGATAACTTCACTTATATTTTTCTAATATGATACAATAGGTGCAGGAAAATAGCTATATATAGTATAATTAAACTATACTATATGTAACTACTGAATAAATAGAAATAGTAACTATCCATATACTATATCAAACTAACAATTCTTTAGTTAAAAAATCAGCATATTATGGAAGGGGCTTGTATTATGGCTTTAATTAATGAGAACTATTTAAAACTCCCTGGCAGTTATTTATTTGCCGAGATCGCAAAAAGAGTCACTGCGTTTAAAGCAGAGTTTCCAGAAGCAAATATCATCCGATTGGGAATTGGTGATGTTACTAAACCTTTGACTCCTGCCGTAATTGAAAGTTTACACAAGGCAGTAGATGAAATGGCACAAGCTGAGACATTTCGCGGCTATGGACCAGAGCAAGGTTATAATTTTTTAATCAAAAAAATTATTGAGACCGATTATACCCCTAGAGGTATTAAACTCGAAGAAGATGAAGTTTTTGTCAGCGATGGCTCCAAAAGCGATGTAGGCAACATTCAAGAAATTTTTGGCATACATAATAAAGTAGCAATTACCGATCCTGTATATCCTGTATATTTAGATACAAATGTAATGGCAGGCAGAACTGGTAATTTTTCTAATGGTTTCTTTGAAAATGTTACGTATCTACCTTGCAACGCAGAAAATAATTTTATCCCAGAGTTACCGACAGAAAAGGTAGACCTCATCTACTTATGTGTTCCTAATAATCCAACAGGAACTACCCTGTCTAGAACTGAGTTAAAGAAATGGGTTGATTATGCAAAAGCGAACGGCTCTATTATTTTGTTTGATGCTGCCTATGAGGCTTATATACAAGACCCTGAACTTCCTCACAGCATTTACGAAATTGAAGGTGCTAACGAGGTAGCTATTGAATTTAGATCCTTTTCTAAAACTGCCGGTTTTACCGGTACGCGATGCGCTTTTACTGTTGTTCCTAAGACTGTTTTAGCTCTTACTACCAACGGTGAAAAACACCCGCTAAATAAATTGTGGAATCGTAGACAAACTACAAAATTTAATGGCGTGCCCTACATTATTCAAAAAGGTGCAGAAGCAATTTATAGTCCAGAAGGGCAAGCAGAAATTAAAAGTATCGTTAACTATTACATGGATAATGCAAGAATCATTAAGGAAGGCTTAGAAAGCATTGGCATACAGACCTTCGGTGGTGTAAATGCTCCTTATATTTGGCTGAAAACACCTAAAGGACTGGATTCTTGGTCCTTCTTTGATAAACTCCTCCACGAAGTACATATTGTAGGTACTCCTGGTACAGGTTTTGGTCCATCTGGAGAAGGATATTTTAGACTGACTGCTTTCGGTAATAAAGAAGCTACTATTGAAGCCATCGAAAGAATTAAAACTAAATTAAGTTTATAAGATAAAAAAAGAGAGCCCTTCGGCTCTCTTTTTTTATCTTATTCTATATCTTCCCTAATGTTTTTGATTGCTGATTTATATAACTTTCTATTATTCAACAACCAAACCTTATCAGAGAAATGCCCATCTTCCACTTTATCTAAAGCCCGCCCCATATCATACATTCTTGCATCCATCATATCCAGATAATGAAGTATTTCAGCCTCAGGTATCATTGGTCTTTTTGGGCTACCAAACTCTGGTTCATAATGATGTGATAAGATCATATGTTGTAAAAGCAAAGATACTTCTGGATCTGCCCCCACCTCTACAGCCGTCTGATCAATCATTTTTATTCCTTGGATAATATGCCCTAGGAGTTCTCCCTCTACCGTATACTCAGAGACAATCCCTAATTCACTAGCATTCATTTCCGCTATTTTAGCAATGTCATGCACAATAATTCCGGCAAAGAGTAAGTCTCGATTCAGACTCACATACACTTCACTTACCTTTTCCCCCATTTTCAGCATGGTGGTAATATGGTACAAAAGACCCGAACGAACTGCATGGTGATTTTGTTTTGCCGCTGGGTATAACAACAACTTTTCCTTATTGCTAATAACGAGAGTACTCACAATTTTAGCCACATCAGAATTTTTGATCATACCTATATATTTTTCAATTTCAGCAAACATGGCTTCTGGGCTATAAGGAGCAACTGGCACAAATTCGCCAATATCCAAGGCGTCTTCCTCTGTAGCTACCCTAATTTTATCAATCTTAAGCTGTAATTTGTTCTGCCATTCGGAAACGCTTCCTCGTATCCTAACTAACTGATTAGCAGTATAGTGGGGTTCCGTTTCTGTGCTATGATCCCACAGTTTCCCATTGATGTCACCCGTCTGATCGACAAGTGTTAAATCAAGATAGCTTTTATTATTACTAGTTGTTTTATATTCCGCGGCCTTAACCAGAAAAAAGTTCTGAATTTGGTCACCCGACTGAAAGTCTCTAATTTTTTTTGTTTCCATTCTTACTCTCCCATACTCTCGTACTTTTCATTCCTCTTTGCGCCAATTACCGGAAAATTAATATCATACTTCATACAAACCATCCGAATACATACAGTGACAAAAAAGCATAAATACATGGGGCCGCTCCCTGACAGGAAGGGTTTCGAATAGAAAAAACATACAGCACCTGCAATAGAAGCTACTGCATATACTTCTTTTTGAAAAATGAAGGGAATCTCTCGTACAAACATATCACGGATAAGTCCACCGCCTACCCCACTTAATACGGCCATCGTCACCGTAATAAATAACCTATGATATTCATATATAAATGACATATTAGCACCGGCTGCCGTAAAAGCCCCTAGTCCTACTGCATCACAGATCAAAATAACATTATTAAATTTATTAATCCACTCATAGCCTACACATACAATAATGGCTGTAAGTAAACTTATAATTGTAAATAAAGGATAGACAAAAGCTGTGGGCGGATTAATACCAATTAAAACATCCCGTACAATACCTCCACCTACCGCTGTAGTCAGTGCCAGCATAAACACGCCAAAGAGGTCCAATTTCTTATGAATCGCCATCAAAGCTCCTGCTGCTGCAAAAGCAATTGTGCCAATCACTTCAATTACATTTAATACATCCATTCTACTTACTCCTTACTATTGAGAAAATCACTTTAACAACTAATCTGCATCATTATCTACATTATCCATAATGCGCCAGCTCACCGCATTAACAGATGCTTCTATGCTCAAACGACTCACAATCAACTCCATTGATTTATCCGTGCGCTTATTGGCAACAAATTGAGCAACGACTTCTACCATCTCGGAGTTCTCTAAGTCCTCGCTATGAATCGCTCTTAACATCAATGGTTCCTCATGTACGATATGAAGTAATAAGTTCCGTACATGAACTTCTCCTTCAGCACGGCATACTGCACGAAAGAAATATCGTATTTCTGTATCTTCCATAAGCATCGGCTTATCGTTAAGTCTACGGGCTAAAGGCCTTAGCAGCACATTGGCAGCCAAGATAACTACTGCACCAATAAACGCCTGCACAATAAAGCCCATCCCTGTTAATGTACCCACTGCAGCCACGCACCACATGGTTGCCGCCGTGTTCATACCACGAACATTTAAACCATCACGCATAATAACCCCAGCCCCTAGAAAGCCGATGCCCGTAACGACTTGAGCAGCAATTCGCGTGGGGCTTGTCCCATCTGGAACCATTAAGCCTAGCATAACAAACATGGCAGAACCTATACAAACCAATGCATTTGTCCGAATCCCCGCCATACGTTGCCTTCTTTGACGTTCAAAACCAATGGCCGCGCCAAAAAATAAGGCCATACCTAAGCGCAAGGTAAACTCCAGCCAATCCACAGTTCCACCACCTTTCTATTCTATACGTATTCTATATCATTGCTACCTTTTCTTCAACTCTTGATGGCGAAAACAATGAGCTACATGGTCATTGACCATACCAACTGCCTGCATATAGGCATAACAAATCGTCGGACCCACAAAAGAAAATCCTTTTTTCTTTAAAGCTCTGCTCATTGCATCTGATTCAGGAGTTTGAGTCGGAACTTCTTGCAAAGAAGACCAATTATTTTGTCTAGGCTTGCCACCAACAAATTGCCAAATATAATTTGAAAAACTGCCAGTATCTGCTTGTACTTGCAAAAAGGCATTGGCATTTTTTACGATAGCCGACATTTTCAGTGAATTACGAATCAGCCTAGTATCAGACATCAATTGTAACATTTTTTCCGTATCATAAACAGCAATTTTGGCAGCTGTAAATTCATCCAGCACTTCACGATAGAATTCACGTTTCTTTAATATGGTAATCCAGCTCAAGCCAGCCTGCAATCCTTCTAAAATGAGAAACTCAAATAGTACATCATCATCATACTGAGGCACTCCCCACTCCTTGTCATGATATTCTTGGTATAAAAGATCAGCCGTCACCCAGCCACACCGCTGTTTCTCATGAGAAGTACATAGTACATCCGTTTTTTCCATATAACTACCCCTATCAACTCTTTTATCATCCTACTGATCTATAAATCGCCCTTCCCTACTTCCATATCAAATTCATAAATTCCTGCATAGAAAAAGTCCAAGGCCGCTTGCTCTATAAAGCAAGCCTCCTTGGACTTTGTGAAAAGAATCGATGATCGCCTAAGCTATTTTATTGGTATCATTGACAACAAAAGTACTACCAATGATTGGCTTGTAGGGAAACACACTCTTGCCAATAGCCTCCATCACCAAGTTACTTAAGTGGGAAAAGTTACTTACATTAACATGGCAATTCATGCCATACACTACCTGCAACCCAGCAACAACTTCTTCTAATGCTGCATTTCCCGCCCGCTCACCAATGCCCCCTATAGTGGCACTTGCCAGTTCAGCGCCAGCAGCAAGAGCTGTTAACGTATTGGCATTGGCTAGACCAAAATCATTATGCATATGAACTTCAATGGGTAAAGGACAACGGGGAATTAACTCCTGAAAAATACTATGGACAGCAAGAGGATGCAGACAACCTACCGTGTCCGCGTAACGAATACGGGTTGCTCCCAATTTTGCCGCAACTTCTGCAACTTGCAAGAAATATTCCCGATCCCCCCGTGAAGCATCCTCTGCCCCTACAGAAACAGTGCAACCAAAGCTTTGTGCCAGCAATATGGATTCTTCTAGACGCTCCAACACCCACTCCCTGCTCTTTTTCAACTTTTGTTCAATATGAAGATCAGAAACAGGAACCGAAATATGCAAATCGGAAAAGCCACAAGAAACAGAAGCCAGAATGTCCTCTTTAAGAGCACGATTCCAGGCAATAATCTTAGCTTGCAGCGGAGCAGACAAAATTAGTCTCATAGCTTCTTGCTCTTCTTCTCCCATGGCAGGAACTCCTGCCTCAATCCAGGTAACTCCCGCCGTATCTAATGCAGTAGCAATGATTACTTTGTCCTGAGCAGAGAAAACAATGCCAGGCGACTGCTCTCCATCTCTAAGGGTGGTATCCACAATTTCAATTGATCTTGATTTCTGCATAGCCATCTCCCCTTCATTTATACTAACTATTTTAAAAAATACGGCTAAACACCAGCAATAACATGTTGATGCTTAACCTTCAGATGGCCAAGTTCCTCTATTGGGGTCAGATAACATAGCTTTGTATAGATTCCATAGTATATGGTCCTCTACTTGCCTTTTCTGCGCCACAGCTAACTTCCGTACCTGCTTTAATAAGAAGCTCGCATCACCCGTGGATAATCTTATATTCTCATAACGAAATTTAGCTTTTATAGATGCTGTCCCTGAATGTTTGCCAATTACCAGCTTTCTTTCCAAGCCAACTTCTTCTGGAGAGAAAGCTTCATACAAGATAGGGTTTTTGATCATTCCATCCACATGGATTCCAGACTCATGAGCAAAAATATCTTGCCCAATGATGGCTTTTGTGCTGGGAACCATTATTTCTATCGCAGAAAGAATTTGTGAACATAACTGGGCTAATGATTGGGTATCTTCTGTCCTATCTCCCAATAACCGTTTTTTTGCCATGATAAGTTCTTCTAATGCAGCATGCCCCTGTAATCCTATGCCAGCTATTGATACTGCAATCCTTTTCACTCCTATTTGATAAGCTGCTAAAGCGTTAGCGGTTGCCAATCCATAGGCATTATGTCCATGAAATTCTAGAGGAACAGGAATTTTATGTTTTAGCAAAGCCAATATCCGAGAAGTTGTCAGAGGATCAAGCAAGCTATCTTTATCACCATAAATAAAATTCCCAATTCCATCAATGGGAATATCCCGCCAAAGAAGATCCATTTCTTCCACAGAAAATTGTGATGCATTTTGAACACAGATTCCTATATTCATTCTTCGTCTTTGGGCGGTAAAAAAGGCAGTACAGACTTGGTTGCTTAAGCCTTGTCCTAAATAAGGAGCACAATCAATAATAATATCTTTAAATCCTAGTTTATAGGCCAGTTCTACCTCTTCTACCGTACCATTAACTTTTCCCCTCATTTGTTGCCGCTGAGTTAAGTTCAATTGTGGTAAACCGTTTTTTTCCCAGTCAGTTACTTTAACCTCTATCACATTTATAGGGATTTTCTCCAGCAGTTGCATTAAACGCTCTATCTTTTCCTTATCGATTCCTCTCCTTACTCCTTCTAGCAAAGTTTGATCTACCCACATCATTTTTCACAACCTCTTTTACGAATATAAATATGGGTTTCAGTAGGTGCTGTTTTTTCTACCCTGCCAATCAAACGACCAGCAGTCAACTCACTTTCTAGCCAAGGAGGAATATGGTTGCAAAAAATCTCTAGGCTATAGAATTTGCCTTGCCGTAAAAAAGGTAAAAGTACCTGCTTTGATGTTATTCCATTACCATTTTCTTGAATTTCTTTAATTGATATATAATAATCCCCATTTCCCTTTTCTTGTGGGACAGGGATAGGCTGATTATTTGGTAATTGATTGTCACTCAGTTTTTCAGCTTCTTTACCCAATACATACTCTAAACATTCCAAGGGACTTCCTTCGAACTCCCAAATACTGCATTGTTTCTTTTCTAATTCAAAGTAAGGTACCCCAACAACTGACTTTCCGATAAAAATCCTGCATTGATCTAAGAACAGAATGACCTCGGCCATCTGTCGACGTAATCCGATCATGCCAGCTTGCTTATCCAAGGATATTTCTTTCTCTCTTATTACCTGCCAAGTCTCTTGTATTTTCTCATAAATAACAATAGAGCTAGCATCATAGAAAGAGCTGATTATACCATTATCATTAATACAAACTGCAATATTCTCATCCATAGCAAGAACTCCTTTCGCTCTCATCTAGCACCATACTTAAAAAGAATATACTAAAGAATTTTACATTATATAGACACATGCTATTGGACGTTATACCTAAATTGCTAAATGAGCTACAACGTTGCCGCCTTCAATATGTTCTTCCATAATCGTCTCTACATCACCAATAGTAACGCCTTTATACCAAACACCGCCAGGATATACCACCACTACAGGCCCTTGCTCACAAATACCGAAACAGCCTGTATTATTTACAAACACTTCGCCTCCTAAATCTCGCTCCTCAATTTCCTCTATGAATTTCGCAACCAGATCCACGCCGCCTTTCGTATGGCAGTAACCTTTCTGTTGACCATTAGCTCTTGAGCTGGTACAAACGAAAATATGGAATTTTGGTTTATTCATCATTATTTTTTCCTTCCTTTCACATCGCTTTTTTTATTATTAACTGCTCTGCAGCGTAACCTAAACCGTCTTCGACCGTATCGCAATATTCCACACTCATAATTCCATGTTCCAATAATCTTTTCTGTCCGTGATAGCCAATGCGCATGGTTAATACGGCATCACAGTCGGAAATGGCTTGAATCGCAGCACTTTTTCGCCCATCTTCTGAATCACATTCTGAAATACCAGAGCAATATTGCTCTGCCTTACGATTTTCCAAAAGAGTAAATTCTCTACCTTGCCCTTGATAAATCAGAAATTCTGTCGCATGGCCAAAATGCTGATCCACTAATTTGCCATGTTTAGAAGTAACAGCAATTTTATATGGCTTGCGATCATCTTTCTGTGGCAACGCTGGTTTTTCTACCTCTGGTTTAATCATACGAAATTCATTGGAGCGATCATTGCCTAATAGTCCAATTGCATCAGCCCGACACTGCTTACAGTGTCTCATCTGCTGCATTTCAAGCTGGCAGAGATCTCGCATTTCATTAATCTCTTTCATACTCGTCTGAGGAAATTTTTCAAAAGCACTTCCTGGTGCTGGAATCAGGGGCATAATATTGGTGATAAAAACGCCTAACTCCTTCATCTTTTTAACTACCTCAGGAATATGCTGATCATTAATTCCTTTTACCATTACAATATTAATTTTTACCAGTACGCCCTGTTCTACTAGATAGGGAATTCCTTCTAATTGATTTTTAATCATCAATTCGGCAGCAGCAACCCCTGTGTAGCTTTTCCCTTTATAATTTACGACTTTATAAAGCTGAGCACCAATCTTAGGATCCAGGCAATTGACCGTCACGGTAATATGTTTTATGCCCAGTTCCACTAGTTCTTGGGCATAGTGTGGCAACATTAAACCATTTGTTGATAAGCAGAAGATGATATCTTCTCCCTTTGCCTTAATCAATTCAATGGCTTTTTTTGTAGCATCCCAATTCGCCAAAGCATCACCTGGCCCTGCAATACCAACTACACTTAAATTCTCAATATTATCTTTCACCCAGGAAAATTTTTGACTTGCTAGTTCTGGCGTCAGCACTTCACTCGTTACTCCTGGCCGACTTTCGTTTACACAGTCAAATTTTCGATTGCAATAATTACAGCTTATATTGCACTGGGGAGCTACCGGTAAATGCATCCGCGCATATTTATTATGGGCTTCAGCGTTATAACAAGGATGTTTGCTTTCTTCCATACCCTTCACCTCATTTTCACCCAACAACTGTAGGGTAATATAATCCAATTCTTAGAGAAATTTGGCCAGCTCTCAACAGTTCAAGCGAAGGGTCCATGTTATTATAAGCGGAGGTTAAATTCGAATGGCGAAGCGTTAATAACATGAACCCGAAGCGACCTACAAGCAACAAGGTTCACTGAACGTATAAATTCTGATGTTGAGATTTTTTCTAAGATTGTTGATAGAATTTTTCATACATGGAGCTCCTGTATGATTTATATTTGTTTTCCAACAGAGTATTGGTAATGCGGTCTAAAAACATCATGGTGCCCGTATAACCTACAGATAAGATTCGCTGTCCTCCTACTCGGTCATGAATGGGAAACCCCAATCTAACAAGAGAAATATCACCTTTTTCTGTAAGATAACGGCCGTCTGAAGGACCAATTCCAATATTGACTTTCGCTTCCTTACTGGCAGCTACGATATGGGAAAAATCAGTCTCAATTAATATCTTGCTTTTTTCTGGGCAATCAGCTACTGCCGCTATTAACAATTCATTCAACTTCCCTACTTGGCTGCCTGTTGCCACAACTGCTGGAAAAACGCCATTTTCTACACAAGTCTTGGTTACCGCATATACCATTTCCGGTTCACCAAAAATAACACTTCTTCCTTGGAAATTATATTTATGAGAATCAATCATCCCATCTAACAAACGCCCACGTTCTTGTTTTATATTTTCTGGAATTGTCTTGCCTGTAATTGCTACTAACGTATTAAAAAATGCATCAGTACCTTCCACACCAATGGGTATGGCTATATTGTATAAAGGAACACTAAACTCTTCTTCTAGATATTTTCCTGGAGAAATTGCATCCTCTATGGTTACGCCCATTTGGATTGTCGCTAAAGCACCGCCCATGGATTTTATATCCGCTAACTTTGTACCGCCATCACTCATTTTGGTATAAGGTCTAGCAAAAGGACGATCCAAGGTATTGGAGAAATCAGGATATAACACATATTGAATCTGCATTAAGGCTAAAATACGCTTTACTTCACGAATATCAGCTGGACTCATGTTGGGAATGATAATATTAATTTTGTTATTTTTCTCAGTTGCTTCTGCTAACTGCATCAAAATTCTTCTTAAGGTAAAAAAATACCCTTCAAAATGACTACCGCCATAACCAGGCGTAGATGCTGTAATAATCGGAAAGTCTTCCATTTCTCGGTCGATTAGATATTGACCGGTAATTCTCTCAATGTCTTCACCAATGGTTTCAGCTAGACAAGTCGTTACAATACCAATCAGGGCTGGATGATATACCTTCATAATATTATCTAGAGCTTGTCTTAAGTTCTTTTCCCCGCCATATATGGTGCCTTTTTCATTCAAAGAGGAAGACCCTACATCTACAGGTTCATTAAAATGTTCTGCAATATGCCTGCGCATATAGGTACTACAGCCTTGGGATCCATGAACAATAACCATCGACTGTTCTATCCCCTTTAATGCTAGAATGCCGCCCATTGGCATACACATGTTACAGGGATTCTCATTCACATTACGATAATATACATTATCTTTGCTTTTTTCAGCCATGGTCTGTCACCCCGCCTTCAATTCTCAGTTTCGCGAGACTGTTCCATACAGGAGAACAAACTGTGGAGTACACCTCTTCGGCAAAATTCACAGCACCCTCAAAACCACTCAAGGGATGTTTACGATCATGGTTATGATCAATGAAGGCAATCCCTAATTTGTAGGCTAAGGGTCGTTCTTTTACACCACCCACTAGCAAATTTGCTCCCTTTTCCATCATAAACTTTTCCAATTCAGCGGGATTTGCATCATCTAAAATGACAGTGCCATCATCTACTAAATCATTAATTGTTTCATATTCTTCTTTTCGGCCTGTTTGCGTACCAATCATCACTACATCAATGCCAATTTCTCTAAATTGTTTAATCAGTGAAATTGCCTTAAATCCTCCACCAACAAAAATAGCGGCTTTCTTACCTTGGAGCTTTGTCCTATAGCCCTTAATAATGGCTTCCACTCGTTGAGTTTCCTTGGCGATCAAAGCTTCCGCTTTAGCGATCATAGACTCTTCTCCCAAGGCAGCCGCAATTTTGCGCAAGGAGGTGGCCGTATCTTCTATCCCTAAAAAGGATATTTGAATATAAGGAATCTGATACAGTTCTTCCATTTTCCCTGCCATATAGATCATTGAACCAGCACATTGAATAATGTTCAGTTTGGCTTTAGGAGCTGATTTCAAGGCGGTGTAACGAGAGTCACCCGTAAACGTAACGTTTAATTCTACCCCCATCTGCCTCAAATAATTTTGAATAATCCAAGCTTCACCCGCCAGATTAAAATCCCCTAAATAGTTAATGCTATTGTTTTTTTCTATTACTGCAGACTGAGATGGTTTTATCAAGCGAAGTAAAGCATCCCCTGCCGCCCTGTAGCCTGCAGATTTATTGCCTATAAATCCGCTAGATTCTACAGGTATCACTGCAATATTATGTTTTTGGGAGGCAGCGCTGCAAATGGCTTCCAAATCATCACCAATTACACCGACTATACATGTTGAATATACAAAGACTAGTTTTGCTTGGTACTTTTCCATCAGTCCATCAATCGCTGCTGATAACTTTTTAGCTCCGCCAAAAATGATGTCTTGCTCTTTTAAATCTGTAGAAAAGCTATTGCGATATAACTCAGCGCCGCTGCTAAGACTGCCGCGAATATCCCAAGTATAACTAGCACATCCAATAGGCCCATGTACCAGATGTATAGCATCCGTAATTGGATTGAGCACGACTCTGGCTCCGCAATACACACAAGCTCTTTGACTTACACAGCCAGCGGAGCTGTCTGTATCACATTGAAGTTGCTTCTTATTCTTGCCTTTCGTAACAATAAATCCATCTCGTTCTGCAATAGTTCCTGCAAGATTCTCAGCCATAGCACCTCTCACTCCTCTCCCAAAAGCAATATGAAAAAATTTGTTTTATCTTGTAAATATAGAGAAAAAAACCGTTTGAAACGCGAAGGCGCGAAGACCTAGAAGAATCGAATATGAAAATAATATCCTTTCGTGTTCTTTGGACATCTTCGCGCTCTTCGTCTTTCAATGTTTTTCAAACTTTAAAGTCATTTAAAAGAAACTACCTACATTACCAATTCGAAATCTTCATCTTTCGCATCCCGGTCCGCTCTGTCCAAGAGGGCATTACTGATCATTTCAATCAATCTCATGGCACCTTGATAGCCAACAATCGGCAAATAAGAATGAACACTTCTATCTAGAATTGGAAAACCAACTCGCATGAAAGGAATATCTTCAGCCCGTGCAATATATTTTCCATAAGTGTTGCCAATTAACAAATCTACAGGCTGATTCTTAATCCATTGGTGCAAAGTGAATAAATCCCCAGCGCTCTTCACATTTGCCTCAATCCCAGCACCTTTTAACATTTCGTTGATATCATCTTCAAAACTTCCTGCTGCGGAATTGGATGAGCCACCTGGTGTTCCTGTCAATACATGAAGAGGAACCATCCCTAAGCTCAATACAAATTCCGTTAAACCCGTAACAATATCAGGATCACCAAAAATCGCTACAGTTTTCCCATGAAAATGAAAATGCGTATCTGTCATAATATCAACCAATTGCCCCCGCTCGATTTCTAGTTCTTTAGGAATCTCCCGAGCAAAGCTATTGCGCAAAGTCATCAATAAGGCATCTGTAGCCTTAATTCCAATAGGAGTTTTCAACACGGCTGCCGGGACTCCACATTGTTTGTTTAAAAGATCTGCAGGATCACTAGAAGCAAAGCGTCCAAGAGCTAAACTGAGTTGTGAATTACCTGTATCCTTCAGCTGCTCCACAGTAGTACCACCCTCAGGATACATCTGGAATTCGCCAGTCATTGGTGAATCCACAACCCCTGACGTATCAGGGAACATGATATATTCAATGTCCATACTTTGCACGAGACGTTTAATTTCCCGCATATCTCCAGGGTTGACGAAACCAGGAATTATATTAGCTTGCTCTTTTTTCTTTGGCAAAGTATTTTTGGCTAAATAACTAACCATCGCTTTTGTCATATTGGAGAACCCTGTAATATGAGAACCAACATAACTAGGAGTATTGGCATGAATCACAAGTTTATCCGCAGCAACTTCCGCTGTTTTAATAATACTGGAAACATCATCCCCAATGGTTTCTGTTAAGCAAGTAGTGTGTATAGCCATAACATCTGGTTTATAGATGTGAAAAACATTTTGTATGGATGCTTTCAAGTTAGCGCCACCGCCAAATACCGATGACCCTTCCGTAAAACAGCTGGTAGAAGCCATAACTGGATCGCGGAAATGACGTGTTAAATGCATACGGTGGTAAGAGCAGCACCCTTGGGAACCATGGCTATGAGGCAAGCACTTATGAATCCCTAGAGCAGCATACATAGCACCAATTGGCTGACAAGTTTTGGCAGGGTTAATCATACCGCCGCTTTTACGTTCTGTTATCTCTTTTGGTGTACAATCTAACATATTATGCCACTCCTTCCTCAGTTACTGATCCTTCTAGTAAAGGTTGATTTTTCCACGGCGGGGTTATAAAGTTCCAAGTCGGTGAGGCAAAGCCCATGCTAATATCTTCAGCAAATTTTACTGCACCGTTAAAGCCAGCATAGGGTCCGCTGTAGTCATAAGAATGTAATTGTTTTGAATTAATCCCCATTTTTTGAATAACATATTTATCCTTGATACCGGAAGTGAAAATATCTGGTTTTAATGCTTTAATAAACTCTTCTGTCTCAAAATGATTCAAATCATCCACAATGATACTGCCATCTTTCATGTCAAAGCGCATGCCTTTATATTCACCTAAAGGTATTTTAGCTTTTAATTCTTCCAGTTTTTCTGGTGAAACTTTTAAACGGAAACGTTTTTCATCAACTTCTGCGGTGTAGTGAGGAATATTTTTGCTATCCGCATCGGTTTTAATGGTAGGAATGACCTCACGACCTTCATAGTCATCCCGATGAGCAAATTCATAACCTGCTAATAATGTTTCAATTCCTAGTTCACTAAATAAATTTTGGAAATGATGACCACGAGATCCTCCAACAAAGCAGAAGGCTGTTTTTCCTGCACAAATCTTTTTATATTGCTCAAATATGGGCTCAATTCTTGCCAATTCACTAGCGATTACGGCTTCTGTTTTAAGGGTTAGTTCTTTGTTATCAAAATATAGAGCCATATTGCGCAAGGACTCAATTGTCCCTTCAATTCCAATAAAATTGACTTTGAGCCATGGTGTACCATATTTGGTTTCGAGCATTTCAGCAATATAGTTGATGGAACGGTGACATTGAACCAAATTTAATTCTGCTGTATGAGCATTCTTGATTGCTTCATAAGAACCATCCCCTGTCATCACGGATACTACATGATAGCCGATTTCCTTAAGAATACGCTCCACTTCCCATCCATCGCCACCAATATTATATTCCCCTAGAAGGTTGATAGGAAACTTAGCAGGAGCTTCCTCTTGCTCCCCGGTACCAATCACCTTTTCCATTAAAATGTTATTGGCAATATGGTGACCTGCAGATTGGCTAACACCTTTATAGCCTTCACAGCTGAAAGATAGAACTTGTACGCCATGCTTAGCCTCTGCAGCCTTGGCCACAGCACCCATATCATCTCCAATTAATCCTACAGGACAGGTAGCAGAAAGAGTAATGGCCTTAGGATTAAAGATTTCCATGACTTCATCAATCACCTTGGTCAGCTTCTTTTCTCCGCCAAAAACAATATCGCTTTCTTGCATATCCGTAGATATGCAATAATTAATAAAGTTTTGCTTTGGATCGTCAGACTTTGCTTTATTCCGTCTTGTGTTCCATGCGTAATAACCACAGCCTATTGGCCCATGAACAATATGTACCATATCTTTAATCGGGCCTAACACAACGCCTTTACAACCCGCATAAGCACATCCTCTATTGGTGATAATGCCAGGAATGGTCCGGGTATTGGCTTCAATTTGTTGACTTTCTACATCAGATCTTTTAATGAATATATGTTTTTTACGATTTTTTTGAACTTTAGCTGGATATTGGTCTAATATTTCCTGAAGTTTTGCTTCATTCATTCCCATGTTCCCTTACCTCCCTTTATACTGCACTTTCCCCTGTTTCCCCAGTACGAACCCGAATAGCATCCATTACTGGTAATACAAAGATCTTACCATCACCAACATTATTACAAGTCTTATTGGCCTGAATAATGGCATCTATGATCTTGTTCACTTCATCATCATGGGCAAGGATAGTAAATAATCTCCGAGGAAACAAACTGGTACCAACTAAAAAATCCGTAATTAGTTTTTCGGCTTCCCCCGTTTGATCATCTCCAGCCATAAGAAGGAGTTCTTTCTTTCTTTCTAAAATCAATGTAGGATTTGTTACTATCTTACCGCGACCTTCTACTTTGAAAGCTGTAAAACCAGCTACGCCAGCTTCCACTAAAGCTTTCTTTGTAGCGCCCGTTTTGTTCATACGCACTATGGCGATAATTTCTTTCATCCTTATCCCTCCTTCTTATAGACTTGGGATTCCACTAGATATGGTATAAGCTTCCTCAATGGAACTTATAAAAATTTTACCGTCACCATAAGCACCTTGTTCACTTGTTCTAGCATATTTTAGAATCAAACGAACCATATCTTCTTTATCCTCATCACGGATAGCCATCATTAATAAGGCTTTTGGGATTTCATCATAAATGATACCGGATATTTTAATGCCTTTTTGTTTACCGCGCCCGACTACATCGACAACTGTAGCAGCATGAAAACCAGCTCTTGATAACTCGGCTAATACTTCCTCTTTCTTTTCTGGTCTGATGATGGCTCTAACTAATAACATATTGTTTCCCTCCCATATTTTCTCTACTTTTTCTCTGACAATCAGGCATCCATAAAACCATATTGCATCATGATTTCTTCCAACCTGTCTTGTGTCATTGGTTTAGGGATGACAAACATTTTATTACCGTCAATGGCTTTCGCTAATGCACGATATTCGTTAGCTTGACCAGATTCTGGATCAAAGTCAACAACTGTCTTTTTATTAATTTCCGCACGTTGGACCAAATTGTCACGAGGTACGAAGTAGATTAATTGAGAACCAATTTCTTCGGCAAAGGCCTTTAATAATTCATATTCCTTATCAACTTTACGGCTGTTACAAATTATGCCGCCCAGTCGAACCTTACCGTTAACCGCATATTTTTGAATACCTTTTGCAATATTGTTAGCAGCATATAGAGCCATCAATTCGCCAGAAGCAACAATATAGATTTCTTCCGCTTTACCTTCGCGGATCGGCATAGCAAAACCACCACAAACAACATCACCCAGTACATCATAAAATACATAATCAAGATCTGATGTATAAGCGCCTAATGATTCAAGCATATTTATAGAAGTAATGATACCGCGACCAGCACAACCTACACCTGGTTCTGGACCGCCTGACTCAACGCACATTGTACCGCCAAAACCTGGTTTTAAGATATCTTCTAAATCGATATCGTCCCCTTCATCACGCAAGGTATCCAAAACTGTTTTTTGACATAATCCATGAAGTAATAAACGAGTGGAATCAGCCTTAGGATCACAGCCTACCACCATAATGTGTTTACCAGCTTCCGCTAAAGCACCAACTGTATTTTGAGTAGTGGTAGATTTACCAATACCACCTTTACCATATATAGCAATCTGTCTCATAATAAAAACCTCCCTATATTTGTAAACCAATTCTTGTAGTTGAAACTTACACTCATTTAACTTATAATGAAATTAGGTACATCAAATAAACCCTGGTGTCTGCTGGGGATTTAATGATTTGCCACGCTTTATGGATACCGCAAATATCCATAAAGCATTTTTTATTTTAGGCCAACTATGCATCTGCGATAGAACCACCTCCTTAAAAACATAATGGGGCTTATAAACAAATTTCTGTTTATAAGCCCCATTGCTCATGTACCCATTTTTTGGGCAAAAGGCAAAAAGCTCACAAGGGTTTTAAAACCACTTGTAAGCTTCATTGCTTCTCGCTATTAACTTGTGCTGAGTATAGCACATATCATTTAGCGATGCAATACTCTTTTTAAATAGTCAAAATATTAAATTTTAACCTTCCACACCCACTATACTCAGCTAAAAATAATACTGAAAAATCAACATATACACTGGGATTACCAGTATGGCCAATATCGTTGTTACCGTAGTCATGATAGCAGCATATTCAGTATCTCCATGATAGGATTTTGCCACAATAGCAGTCTGGGTCATAACAGGTAGCATCGCTTGAATAATAAACACCTTTTTCATTAAAAGGGGTAAGGGCATCACATGAGCGATTGCCATAACAATCATTGGTGAAATTACAAACCGTCCTATAAGGATTGCTATCATATCTTTGCTTATCTTAATATTACTCAACTTTACACCATATATAGCAATGCCAATAAACAACATAGATAAAGGTGTTGTCATACTCCCAAGATACTTACAGGTATCAAGAATAAAATGGGGTAAACTAATATCACCTAAAATAAGGGCAATTGCAAACAAAAAACCTAACAAAGGCGGTGAGAAAATTTTCTTTACTACCTCAATAACCGATACTTTATCGTTGCCAGATGCCCCATCGTTTCGAATACCACCGGCACCGATTGTCCAAAATAAAGAGGTATTAGCGATATAATATAATAATACATAAGGCACGCTCTGCTCCCCGAATAAGGCCAAATTCACTGGCAAACCAATAAAAATAGAATTGGAAACAAAAAACATAGACCTAAAAGTTCCCTGTCTATTAGACTGTACTTTCAATACTTTAGAAACTATATATCCTACTACATAACAGGCTAGCATAGACGAAAAGGGGACAATCAAACCCGTCGCCAAATGCAGCAGTCCATCTTTACTAAAGGTACTCATCAAGTTCCATATCATATAAGTAGGCAAAGCAAGATTCGTAATGATTCGCGAAAACAATTGGGAAGCCTTTTCATCAAACCATCCTTTATTCGTAAGAACATAACCTGTAATAATCATTAAAACGATACTAAAAATACTTTCAATTGTATGAAATATTATCATAATATAAAAACTCCCAAATGCCCCTGAAACAAAATGTTACACAACCGAAAAATTGCCGTTCTTCAGCAGTTATTAATCCGACTAACTCTCTTATTATAACAAAGTTACTAAGGCAGCTTTTACAATAGCTTCAGCTTCTGCAGAATGGCCTACTATAGTAGCAAAGTCAATTCCATCCTTCACAAAATTAACATAATATAACTCCCTGCCCTGTTCTATTTTCTTCTCAGAAATATAAGCATATCCCAAACTCTCCATATGTACTACCACCTGCTGCGCTGCCTCTATTTCCGTAGAATAACTAGGCACAGCTTCATCAAAATTCTCCCGCAACTTTAAACTCACCATTTCGCTCTCTTTTGTTAAGGCAGTATATACTCCACCAGATTCTTCAATATCTGCGGTTGTTCCCAGCCATTTTACCGCAAGTTCAGCACTAAATTGCAACAAATGCTTCAACCAGATAAATCCCATTACGTTTAAGGCCACCTCAATATCCAAATCCCGCCCTGGACTCATACATAATACTTCCTTTTTCATTCTTTATTCCTCCATTAATTTAATTGCAGTGCCGCCTTCGCCAGTTGATCCGCTTGTTCATTATACTTGTCTCCGGAATGAGCTTTTACCTTTACAAAAATAACCTTTAATTCCTTGGCAACCTGCTCATAATATTGTTTATATTTCTTAGTCCCCGATTGCTTCGCTTCCCAAGCATTGGTACACCATTTTTCGATCCCCTCATAATCATGATAAATAACAACGGTATGTACCCCCTGCTCCAAGGCATAAGCCATAGCAATTTTAGCTCCCATGGTTTCTCCTGCTACATTTCGCATGCCAGCAAGTTCTGGGTCATTATCTTTCTGACTAAAGGTAATTTCTTGCCCCTTCCATAATATTACAACCCCAGCAGAATATTCTTTAGTTGCAATATTATAACTGCCGTCAACATAAGCAAGCATCATATCCTCAGAAAGCTCCTCTATGGGAAGGGTCGGCAATTTTACCTTACTGGTCGCCCCTGCTAGATAAGCATTTGCTTCTTCTTCTGTTGGGAAGCTTTTATACTCAGCCCCTGAAAAGCCTTTGATTTGTTCCTGACACTGGGGCCAAGTATAAAACAAACCATTTTTACGTCCCTTTCTGACTGCATACACCTTTTTTAATTTATCTGACATATTCTTTTTAACCATCCTTATCCTTTTTTATAAGAAAAAATTCAATCCCTTTAGCAGTCAAGCTTGTCCCAATATAGGCACAGCGAATTCTCTATTACCCGCCAATTATTCATCGTCTCTTTATTTTATGCTTTTCTATTTATAAAAAGCAAGTAGTAAACAAAATAGATTTTGCCAAGGCACTATAGAATTACGCTACTATAGTGCCTTGGCATCTATTATGAATAACTATCCCACGCAGCTCTTTTACTCTGTACGAGTAGAGCACATAGGAGCAGTTAGCTGGGTAAATACATTAACATTAGGCTGTCCCAGACTGATCCCATTGGTTAGACGATTGGTATGCATGGAAATAATAACACCTGTAATTTTCGCTAAACCACTCGGCGTGGGAATTCCTCGTAATGGATTATAATCTAATGGAGCAACATAATAATTCAAAATGCCATCACTATTCACAATTAAGCGATTGGGATCAAAACCATCCGAGGTATAAACCACTCCTAAAGGAGCTGCGGGCCAAACACCCCTGTCTGTTACAAAAAACAAGGTATACACTCCAAGAGGAACTAAACCTTGAGCCGATACTTCAATATGTCCTTCATTTCCCCTACCACAAATTTCGCCTGTGGCTGTCGCCTGCAACCAAGAAGCCAATGCAATCCAAGATGGTCTATTTCCTGGCATACTTTCAAATATCAGGTCACAACAACAATCAGCCGCCTTTGATTTTCTATCCTCTTCCACACTATCCCCTCCTTAAATGAAAATAGTATTTAAAGTTTAACAAGGTAAACTTTTTACTTCATACCTTTTATATAGGCTATGCATCAAATAGAGAACATGTGAACGGATGAAGAATTATTTAAATGGATACAACAAAATTTATAATAACAAAAAACGCGGCTCATCTTTTTTAACCGCAGAGATGCAGAGGACACAGAGAAAAGATAGATGGGTTTTAAAAATACCCCTCAGCGCACTCTGTATCTCTGCGGTAAAATCATTCTTTCCTTGCTCTCCTCCACTAAAACATTATACTTTCTAGCATAATCAAAAAGGACCATGTCATTATTAATAACATGATCCTTTTTTCTGTCTTATGGCTTAACGGTAGCCTTAAACATTTGTTTACCATCTTTCATTTCAATAATTACAACACTTTTTACAGCATCATGAGTAGCATTTAAGGTGGTATTTCCTGTTATTGCAGGGTAGTCTTTTGTTCCAGCTAAAGCCTCACGAATTTTTTCAGGGTCAAGGCTATTGGCGCGTTTGATGGCATCAATGACGATATTAGCTGCATCATAGCCAAGAACAGCCATGGCATCAGGTGCTTGACCGTACTCTTTTTTATAAGCTTCTACAAAGGCCTGTGAAGTAGTGCTAGTATCATCTACGGAATAATGGTTAGTGAAGTAGGTATTATTCAAAGCCGCACCCGTTCCAACTTCTACTAGCTTTGGTGAATCCCAACCGTCTCCACCAAGAATTGGTACAGTAATACCAAGTTCACGAGCTTGTTTTACAATTTTCCCTACTTCTTCATAATAGCCTGGAATATAAATAATTTCAGCATTTAGTGCCTTTATTTTTGTTAAAATAGTTTTGAAATCTTGATCTTTTTGCAAATAGGCTTCTTCAGCTAAAATACTGCCGCCGCCTTTTGTATAGGCGTCTCTAAAGAAAGTAGACAACCCCTTACTGTAATCACTGCTGTTATCCACCAGCATAACAGCCTTATTCAAATGCAATGTGTTCAAGGCAAAATTTGCACCAACAGTTCCTTGAAATGGATCGATAAAGCACACACGGAAGGTATAGTTTTTAACCTTACCGCTCGCCTCATCTACTGTAACCTTTGGATTGGTAGCACCTACGGCAACAAAAGGAATTTTAGTTGCTTCAGCCACACTAGAGGTAGCTATAGCATTAGAACTAGCAAATATACCCGTAACTGCTACCACTTTATCCTGAGAGGCAAGTTTGGTCATAGCATTTGCTGACTCAGAAGGTTCGCTCTTATTATCCGCGATCACAGGCTGAATTTGTTTACCAAGTATACCACCTTTGGCATTAGCTTCCTTAATTGCCATTTTGGCTCCATTTGCTGATGAAGTCCCCATGGTTGCATTACCACCGGTCATTTCATTAAGAATACCAATCTTAATATTCTTAGAAGCTGAGTCACCACAACCCGCCAACATCCCAGCTAATAATAGGATTACTAAAGATATCACCATAAATTTAAAACTAGATTTCTTCATTCCTTCTCTCCCCTTTTTAATAATATAGCTGAATGGAATACAACTTCAATGCACTCTTAGATCCCCTAAGGTATACCCATCAGACAAGGAGAGAGCGTTTTTCCATTTCTATTTCTACTTTGCTTGATGAAATTAAGCATAGAAAATAAAAGAGTCAAATCACCTAGTGATTTGACTCTGGATAAACAAATGAATACGCCAAAAAAAAAGCGTTTTCAGCATCGCAATATAAGAGATATATAAATATCCCTGCATATTACGATTTTGTCTCTGTCCTTTTGCCTGAGAGATTTGTCAGCAACAAACTATCTGTTGCTGTGTTTCACCTTCGGCGCCCTATCTAGAGTCTCTCCAGAGTCCCGTCCATTTACGGTTCTACTCGGTGGTCCGAGTGCCTGAGAGTTTTACTCCTTCGGCGGGCCATTATGGCCACTCTCCCGCAAACTTCATTCGGAAAACATATGTAGTTGTAGAAAGCACATTTGCTGTAAGTATTATTATAAAACAATACAACCAATACTTCAATAGTAAATAAATATTTTTTAAAAAACTATACATTCGGATACTATTAATAGAACCTCCTATCTGACGATAAGAGGTTCTATTTGCTAAATTATCGTTTTACTTCAACCTTAGCCATCTTCTCATAGTATCTTACTAAACTACAATGGTCAGCATCTCCCATATCATCCACTTTCAGAGCTTGCATCATTTCCATAACAGCTGCGGTAAGAGGCAATGGAACACCCATATCGTGAGAGGTTTCCAACGCATTGTTCAAATCCTTAATGTGAAGATTGATACGGAACCCAGGATCAAACTTACGATCCATAACAAGCGGTGCTTTTGCATCAAGAACCGTACTCCCTGCTAAACCACCACGAATTGCTTGATATACCAATTCTGGCTCTACTCCTGCTTTGCTGGCCAAAACCAAAGCTTCAGACATCGCAGCAATATTCAAGGCTACTATTACTTGGTTGGCAAGTTTAGTCACGTTTCCTGCACCTACTTCACCAGTTCGTACAACAGAACCAGCCATGGCTTTCATTACAGGATAGCATTTATCAAATACTTCTTGCTTACCACCAACCATTACAGACATAGTACCATCGATAGCTTTAGGTTCGCCACCGCTTACAGGAGCATCTAGCATTTCAACTCCCTTTTCAGCAAGCTTTACTGCTAATTCTCGACTTACTAAAGGAGCAATGGAACTCATATCGATAAAGGTAGTACCTTCTTTTGCTCCTTCAAGTACGCCATTTTCCCCTAACACTACTTCTTTTACATGAGGCGAGTTAGGCAGCATGGTAATAATTATATCCACTTGCTCTGCTGCCGCTTTTGCATTTGCAGCACTCTTCGCTCCTGCAGCTACTACTTCGTCAACTGCAGCTTGATTTCTATCTACAACAATTAGTTCATAACCAGCCTTCAATAAGTTCTTACTCATAGGTTTTCCCATAATACCTAAACCAATAAATCCAATTTTCATCTTTATTTACCCCTTTATTTCTAAATTATAAGTGATTGTTCCTCGACTATTCTATTTAACAGGAACTAAGAACTATTTCAATAATCCCATGTCTACTAATACCTTGGAAAGTTGTTCTCTCTCTGCATGGGTCATGGGACCCGCTGGAGCCATACATGGTCCCGCTTCAATCCCCAATAATGTTAAGGATTCTTTAATTACTGCGGGGAAAGTACCAATGGAAAACGCAATACGAAGAGGTGCCAGAGCGAACTGTGCTTTCAGAGCACCTGCTAAATCTCCAGCCATATATTTTTCATAGATGTCAGCGCACAGTCTTGGCGCTACATTGGCGCAGGATGCAATAGAGCCAGTGGCTCCATATAAAAGGGCTCCATAGATAAGAGTATCTCTTCCCATAAGTACAGAAAAGTCTTCTCGATCTTGGGTCAAACGGATATATTCAGCGGTTAAAGTCAAATCACCACTTGAATCCTTGATGCTTACAATATTAGGAATTTCAGCTAACTTAGCCACTGTTGCCGGGGCAAGATTTACGCCCGTCTTCGGCGGATTGTTGTAGAGGATGACTGGAAGAGATGTATTCGCCGCAACATCCTTATAGTGTTTAAACAACTGCTCTTGATTAGGAGTAACAAACATAGGAGTTAAGACAGACACGGCATCAACTTTGCATTCTTCCGCTAATTGAGTCAGTATCACACTCTCACGGGTGGTGATCCCATTGGTCCCTGCATAAACGGGTACTCTGCCTTTCACCTCATCCACGGTGACCTGGAAAATTTCCTTTTTCTCCTCTGGGGTCAGACCATAGAACTCCCCAGTTGTTCCCGTAATAAATAATCCATGCACACCGCCGTCAATTAGATAATTAATCAATTTACGCATGGCTTTCTCATTGAGCTTTTCCTCAGCAGTAAGAGGCGTGATCACCGCTGGTATGATTCCTCTTGGTACAAAACCCACTTTATTGTCAGCTGTTTTCATTTTACCCTCCTTAGTTTCCTCAGATCCATTACATATTCGTTATCAAGTCACCGGTGCAGGATTAAACAAACATAATGCATTCTGTAATCCCCAGTGCTCAGCCCATGTCTGTTTACGGCCGCTAGCAACTTCGATTATCATACGAAATATTTCCCAGCCAACTTCTTCAATGGTTGCTTCACCAGTTGCAATCTGTCCTGCATTCACATCAATAAGATCATGCCACTGCTCTGCTAGTGCATTTCGGGTCCCCACTTTAATAACTGGCACCATAGCCAAACCATAGGGTGTTCCTCGTCCAGTGGTAAAGACCTGTACATGTATTCCAGAAGCCAATTGCAGGGTACCACAGACAAAATCACTTGCTGGCGTTGCTGCATAAATTAGCCCTTTTTCGGTTGCCTTTTCCCCTGGTGATAATACTCCTACAATGGCACTGCTACCTGATTTCGCAATAGAACCAAGGGCCTTTTCTACTATGTTAGCTAGTCCGCCTCTTTTATTACCCGGTGTTGTGTTAGCACTTCGATCTACTTCACCAAGATCCAAATAATGATCATACCACTCCATTTCCCGAATGAGCTTACGACCAACTTCTTCATTCACCGCGCGAGGTGTTAACAAATGAATCCCATCTCTTACTTCCGTAACTTCTGAAAACAGAACCGTCGCCCCAGCGCGTACTAGCAAATCAGCTGCATATCCTACTGCTGGATTAGCGGTAACACCGGAGAAAGCATCACTCCCACCACATTGCATGCCAACCACCAGATCGGATATGGGACAGGTAACCCGCTTTCGAGAATTTAATCTTTTTAACTGTTCTGTTGCCTCTTCCATAATCTTCTCAACCATTTTATTAAACCCATGATGCTCTTGTAATACAACGATTGTGGCAGCATCACCATCAGGTATCATTTTTTCTGGAAGCAACTTCTCACAACCTAAGCCAATTATCATTATTTCACCACCGAAGTTTGGGTGAGTTGCAAGATTCTGTAGAGTGCGAATGGGAACAATAGCCTCAGGAGCATTAATCGCCACTCCACAGCCGTAATTATGATTTAAAGCCACTACATCCTCCACATTAGGGTATTGAGGAAGTATTTCTTCTTTTATTCGTTTTACCGCATAATCAAGAACACCTGCAACACATTGAACACTCGTACTAATACCAAGAATATTTTTCGTTGACGCGCTACCATCTGCATTACGGAAGCCTTCAAAAGTAAATCCTTCAAGAGGCGGCAATGGTTTAGGCACTTTATTACCAATTGATAACTCGTCTAATTTGGGAGATGTAGGCATATGCACTAAAGATTCATCAATCCAACTGCCTTTAATGATTGGACGAACCGCATACCCAATGACTTCGCCATAACGAATAATCTCTCCATCTTGCTCTAAATCAACTAAAGCCACTTTATGTCCTTGCGGAACATGCTCCATTAGTTCAAGACCACAAGAAAATACGGTACCTTCTGGTAATCCTCCCGAATTGACAACAATTGCAACATTATCTATTGGATTTATTTTTATATAAAGGGGTGCTTCCTTTTGATTTTCAATTAGAGCCATCTCTATTGTCTCCTTTATTCCTATTTCAACCGTTATTTTTTCAGCAATATTCTTTTAACCTTAGTCCTTATCACTCTTAAGCTCCACTCTATGAATATCACCAACAATAAGTAGATAGGACATTGCACCTAAGAAACCCATAATCCCGACAAAAACTAATGCTCCATTAAAAGACTGAGTTACTTTTAAAATATAGCCAATAGCTAGAGGGGTTACAATACTCGCCAGATTCCCTACCATATTAAAGATCCCACCGCTAACCCCCATCATTTCTTTCGGTGATGTATCACCGACAACGCACCATCCCAAGGCACCAACCCCTTTAGAGAAGAAGGCCAGAGACATTACTGCAACAACAAGAGTTGTGGAGTCAACATAATTGGCTAATATAATACTACTAGAAAACACTAAACCAATAATAATAGGTGTTTTGCGGGCAACTGTTAAACTTTTACCTCTTTTTAGCAGCCAATCTGACCAATAGCCACCAAGTACACCACCGGCAAATCCAGCGATAGCAGGAATCGAGGCAACAAGTCCTACCTTGAGCATGGACATGCCTTTTGCTTCAACTAGGTAGGTTGGAAACCAAGTAAGGAAAAACCAAGTAATAGTATTCAAGCAGAATTGTCCAAGGTATATACCGATCATTTGCCTATTTTGCACCAACGCCCGAACATGGTCCCATCTCATGGCAGTCTTCTTATCACCAAGACTTGCCAATCCGCCTCCAGCTTCAATATAATCCAGTTCCGCCTGATTTACACTTGAGTGATTTTTAGGATCACGAATCACTTTAAACCAGAAGATAGAAATAACAATTCCCGCAGCACCAGTCCAATAGAAAATATAGTGCCAACCAAATTGGTGCAATGTCCAAGCCATTAAAGGGGTAAAAACAGCTAACGCAAAATATTGGGCAGAATTAAAAATTGCAGATGCAAAGCCACGCTCATGAGACGGAAACCACATGGCCGTAATTCTAGCATTTGCCGGAAATGCCGGTGCTTCCGCAATACCCATTAAGAATCGTAGTCCAAAAAGCATCGCAAAAGCGCTGCCTGCAAAGAAACCGACAGTCCCTTGTAAAACTGTAAATAAAGACCAGAGAAATAATCCTGAACCATAAACAACACGAGCACCATACTTATCCAGAACCCAACCACCTGGAATTTGCATAGCAGTATAGGCCCAACCAAAAGCTGAAAAAGCCATACCCATAGTCACAGCATCAAAACCTAGTTCCTTTCTCATGGCAGATGCTGCAATGGAAAGGGTCGCACGGTCAACATAATTGAATGTGGTAACAATAAATAGCATAGCTAATATAAAGTACCGGACATTCGTCTTCTTTTGAATCCCTTGTGCATTGTTCATTACTCTATTTCCTCCTTTATTCGCGATAATATTGCCTTCATTCTGACTATTCATTCTCTTAACAATATTCCGCTATTACATCTACATAATTGCAAGAACCATGCCAATCATCATAACATTGAATTATCTGACTTTTGCTGCTGATCGGTCATACTGCATGCTACAATATTTGCAACAATTGTAGCATTTATCGTTACAATTGTTGTTGTATTTTGAGTTTTTAAACATGTATAATAAAGAATACTTGATTCAAAGGAGTGATCCAAATTGTCTAGAATCGCCTTTATTGCTCCAGACAAACAATTATTTTTGCAAGGCAAGGAAATTATCCGTGAACTTGGCCTAAATCATAAATTTGACCTCTATTTAGCAAGACTAAACAAAGGAATTCAACTTGCTAAAAAGCTACAAAACGAGGACATCGATGTCATTGTTTGCCGAGGTGGCACCGCCCAATTAATTATCGAATCGAAAGTTAACATCCCTGTGGTTGAAATCCCCATTACTGGCCAAGACCTGGCACAAGTATTTCATGAGTCAAAAAAGATAACAGGATTACCTCATCCCAAAGTTGCCATCTTAGCCTATAGAAATATGGTTAATGACATTGAAGTACTATCCAATATTCTCGCCATTGAATTGACCATCTATCCTCTTCAGACGATCGAGGATATTCCTGCAAAAATAGCAGAAGTAGCACTAACTGATGCCGATATCGTAGTAGGCGGTATAAAAACTGTACTTCTGGCAGCAGAAAAAGGATTAAAAACTCATCTCATACGTTCTGGTGCCTTCTCCATTCGAGCAGCATTTCTTGAGGCGCAAAAAATTGCACTAGGCCGGAAAATCGAGAAGGAACGAGCCCACGAATTTAAGGCCTTAGTAGACTATTCGTTAGAAGGCATCATTAGTATCAACAAAGAGAGAGTGATCAAGGTTTTTAACCCGACTGCGGAACGATTGCTAAACCTTTCTGCCAAAGACATGCTGGGGCAAAAAATAGACTCGATACTCTCCTTTATCAATTATGATGCTTGTTTAGTAGAAGGACAGCAATCCATTGGTCAAGTAATCCAGCTTGGTACTATTTGGATTACTTTTAACATTGCGCCTATCATCGTTGACCAATCGATCATTGGTGCAATCATCGCCTTCCAGGATGTCACGCGCATTCAGGAAATGGAAATTAGAATTCGCAATGAATTAATTGCCAGAAAATTTATTGCCAAATATCACTTTACTGATATTTTAGGAGTCTCTCCTCAGATTATCGAAACCAAACGAATTGCTCAAGAGATGTCTTCAATTGATGCCACTGTATTAATTTCTGGCGAATCAGGTACTGGAAAAGAATTGTTCGCCCAAAGCATACATAATGAAAGTCAACGAAAGCACGGGCCATTCGTTGCTGTCAATTGCGCCGCCTTACCACAGAACTTACTGGAGAGTGAATTATTTGGTTATGTAGAAGGAGCATTCACAGGTGCAACCAAAAAAGGAAAACCGGGTTTATTTGAAATGGCCCATAAGGGTACTATCTTTCTGGACGAAATCTCAGAAATGGACAAATATGCTCAAAGTCGTTTGCTTCGCGTATTGCAAGAAAAGCAGGTCATGCGTCTTGGGGATGACAAATATATACCCGTTGATATGAGGATTATTGCCGCTACGAATAAAAATTTGATAGGACTCATTAAGGAAGGACATTTTCGACAAGATCTTTTCTATCGACTTAAAGTACTAACAATAACCTTACCTTCATTGCGCGATAGAAACAATGATGTAAAACATCTTGCACATCATTTTTTAGAACATTATAAAAGACAACATCTCAGACAGTTGGAGATTTCTCCTACAGGTTATAACTATCTATCTGAATATTTCTGGCCAGGAAATGTGAGAGAATTAAAGTATTTTATTGAAAGGTTGGTGGTAATCGCTAATGAAAAAATAATTACTGAGGATGTAATAAAGAAGTATTGGCAGGACAGAGAACTTGAAACAGAACTACCTAACATTTCAACTGACACATCTTTAGTATCCGAAGACAAAAAGATTGCTGCTGCTTTATCACAATGTAATTCTAATATAACCCATGCCGCTAAATTACTAGGAATGGATCGAAGTACCCTCTATCGAAAACTAAAAACTTATAAAATTGAAGTCAAGAAGGCTTATTAACTAGAAAGACACACACTTACCTTTTCCAGTAAGTGTGTGTCCTTTTTAAGTCTAACCTGCCCGCTACATAATCAATACTCCGCTAGAAAGAGGCGATATGGTTAAAGCAAAATCTGCTCCCATTAGCATACAAACCATTAAAAGAGCAGTGATAAAACTAATGTTTCGACACTGCCCCTTTTTATGAATCGTGAACTTTTTTATATTCTTTGTATATTTTTTCGCGTCTACCTACAAATCACTGCGTTCTGTAACCATCAACCAACAGCGGTCTTTTCTAGCATTAAACCCCTTATATGCTGAAATATCTCTTTATTTTCACTCAGTAATCTCTACTCGATTCTGATCGGGATCTAACACACAACTTTCATAATAACCATCCCCCGTTAACCGAGGTTCACTTACTACTGAAAATCCATTATCCCTTAGCTTCTCCGTTATCGTATCCACCTTTTCTTTGCTTCCAACTGAAAAAGCAATATGAGTATAGCCAACGTGTTCTCTCCTTATATCTTCTCTAACTGAAAGAACATCTGGTCTTTTCATAATTTCTAGTCTTGCACCTGATTCAAATTCTATGAAATAGGACTCAAAATGAGTCTTGGGGTTAACATATTTTGATCCTGCTTTACCTGAAAAGAATTCTTGATAAAAGTTCTTTAGATTTTCCAAGTCTCTTGTCCACAAAGCTACATGTTCTATTCTCACAGCACTGTACCTCCATTTCTAGTGAACTAGAATAAGGAATTCTATTTCTACTTATTTTTTTTATGATATTCTGCCACTTTAGCAAAAGCATGACCGCTTGCAGCAATAGTAGCAGCAATATCTTCTTCCGAATGAGCTGCTGACATAAAACCTGCTTCAAATTGGGAAGGAGCCATATATACACCTTGTTCTAGCATGGCATGAAAAAAGGTATTAAAAGCACCAATATCAGATTGCTTTGCACTTTCATAATCATATACAGGTGTATCTGTAAAGAACATGCCAAACATAGCACCAAGCTGATGATATTGTAGTGTAAAACCATGTTTCTCCCCTTGGGCACGAATTCCAGCACATAAGGTATTGGTTTTTTCAGCTAGACTCTCATACAAGCCAGGTGTCTGAGATAAGATGGTAAGTGTGGTAATACCTGCTGTCATTGCCAATGGATTGCCGCTTAGTGTACCAGCCTGATACACAGGGCCAGCAGGAGAAATTAATTCCATAATATCTTTTCGACCACCATAAGCACCTACAGGTAAGCCACCACCAATGATTTTTCCCAAGCAGGTAAGATCAGGCTTTATGCCAAAAACGGATTGAGCACCGTTATAAGCTACACGGAAACCAGTCATGACTTCATCAAATATAAGTAATGCACCATATTGTTCTGTGATCTCACGTACAGCTGCCAGATATCCTTCTTTGGGCAATACCATCCCCATGTTACCTGCTATAGGTTCAATAATGACAGCAGCAATATCTTCTCCGTGTTTACTAAAAATTTCTTTCAAGGTCACAATGTCATTATAATCTACAGAAATTGTCCCACCAGCAACAGCATCGGATACGCCAGGACTATCAGGTACGCCTAAAGTGGTTGCACCTGATCCTGCTTTAACTAATAAACTATCATGATGCCCATGATAACAGCCCACAAATTTAACGATTTTATTGCGTTTCGTATAGGCTCTTGCCAAACGCAATACACTCATAGTAGCTTCTGTTCCTGAATTCACCATACGGACCAACTCCATAGAAGGGACAGCCTGTTTCACCAATTTGGCCAAGGTTGTCTCTAAGAGAGTGGGTGCTCCATAACTTGTTCCGTTACCTACAGCCCGCACCAAAGCTTCAACAACTGCAGGATGAGCATGCCCTAAGATCATTGGCCCCCATGAACCAATGTAATCAATATATTGATTACCATCAATGTCGTACAAATAACTACCGGCTGCTTTGGCAATAAAAGGCGGTGTACCACTTACACCTCGAAAGGAGCGTACAGGGCTATTAACACCACCGGGAATATACTCTTTTGCTTCTTGAAATGCCTGAGTTGATTTATCCAAATTAAATGCCATGATTAAAACCTCCTATAAGATAAATGAACCACTAAGACACAATAAACACAAAGTTTTTCACAAAAGGATTCTATCCATTTATGTTCTCCTTTGTGTGCCGCGCTAACAGCATTGTGTCTTAGTGGTAATCGTACTTCTATTCTTCTTTCAGCCACCGGGCAACATCCATCGCATGATAGGTGATAATAATATCTGCCCCAGCCCGTTTCATGCTGAGCAACGTCTCCATTACTGTACGTTTTTCATCAATCCACCCTTGGGCTGCTGCAGCCTTAACCATAGAATATTCACCACTTACGTTATAAACCGCCAAAGGATAATCAAAATTATCTCTAACTTGGCGAACAATATCCAAATAAGCCAAGGCTGGTTTCACCATGATAATATCTGCACCTTCCGCGATGTCTAACTCTACTTCACGCATAGCCTCCCGACTATTGGCTGGATCCATTTGATAACTTCTGCGGTCACCAAACTGCGGTGCTGAATCAGCAGCATCACGGAATGGTCCATAATAAGCCGAAGCATATTTTACTGCATAAGACATAATCGACACATTGCCATAACCATTTTCATCTAATGCAGTGCGAATTGCGGCGATACGACCATCCATCATATCAGAAGGAGCAATCATATCAGCCCCTGCTTGGGCTTGACTCACAGCGGTTCTCGCCAATAGTTCCAATGTACTGTCATTATCTACATCATGACCTCGTAGCAAACCACAATGACCATGACTAGTATATTCACATAGGCAAACATCACCAATCACTACCATATCAGGCAGTGTCGCTTTAATCATACTCATAGCTTTTTGCACAGGGCTATTCATATCCCAAGCACTTGATCCTTGAGCATCTTTATATTCAGGAAGTCCGAAAATAATCACTGCCGGTATACCTAACGTAAATGCCTCAGCCGCTTCCTTTACTGCCATATCAGGGGATAAATGAAAGACACCGGGCATAGATGAAATTTCCTTGCGCACTTGACTTCCCGGAACAACAAATAGAGGGTAGACTAAATTACCAGTCTCTAGAGTTGTTTCACGAACTAGCTGCCTGATTCCGGCAGAAACTCTAAGACGTCTTGGTCGAAGGAGAATATTCATTTTCCAGCCTCCTCATATAAGCTCTTAATCGACTCTACCATGCCATGAATGGTGTATTCTTCCCCTATTACATCAGGATTAATACCCTTTTCTAAACAAGTACCAGCTGTTATTGGTCCAATGCAGGCAATTTTTGCAGATTTTAGAAGCTCTGCTCCTTGAGGACCTAGTAAATCCAGCAAATTCGTTACGGTAGAAGAGCTAGTAAATGTTACAAGATCAATTTCGCCAGCCTTTAATTTTTCAGCTAACATTTCCCCATCTGTATCTCCTGTAAGGGTACGATACACAGGTACTACATCTACCGTTGCACCCATTTCTCTTAGCTTCTCTGGTAAAATGTCCCTAGCTACTAAAGCTCTAGGAATAAGTACTGACATGCCAGGCTCAATCCTACCAGCCATGGCAGCAACAATACCCTCGGCCCTAAATTCTAAAGGCACAATATCCGCTAAAATACCATACTCTTTTAGTCTTGCTGCAGTTTGTGCGCCAATGGCAGCAACCTGAACAGCCCCCAAAGCCCGACTATCCTTTTTCATGCTATGTAAACGATTAAAGAAATATTCTACACCATTTACGCTGGTAAAAATCAGCCAGTTATATGTGGATAGTTTATCAATGGCTTTATCTAGCTCAGCATAACTTTCGGGTGGAACCAATCTTATGGATGGCGCTTCGATACACTGAGCACCTAGAGCCTCCAATTGGCAGGTTAAGGCACTGGCCTGTTCCCGCGCCCGAGTAACTAATGCTGTCTTGCCGAATAATAGTCGTTGATCAAACCAGGACAACTGCTGACGCAAATTGACTACCTCGCCGACAATAAAAATAGCTGGCGGTTTAATGCCTGCTATTGCCACATCGGCAGCAGCCTTTCCTACCGTCGTTACTAGCACACGTTGTTCAGGTTTAGTTCCCCAACGAATCACTGCAGCAGGTGTATCGGCAGAACGTCCATGTTCTATGAGTTTTGATGTAATGTGGGGTAAATTTTCTACCCCCATTAGAAATACTAAAGTATCTACTCCTGTAGACAAATGTGACCACTTTATCGTTGATTCCGCCTTTGTAGGATCTTCATGTCCTGTCACTACGGCAAAGGAGGTCGCAATTCCTCTATGAGTTACAGGAATACCAGCATAGGCAGGTACTGAAATAGCAGAAGTAATGCCAGGTACTACTTCAAAAGATACTTGATTCTCTACCAAAGTTAAGGCTTCTTCTCCCCCTCGCCCAAAGACAAAAGGATCTCCGCCTTTAAGGCGTACTACATTTTTACCTTCCTTAGCCTTATCAACTAGCAGTTGATTAATATCCTCCTGGCGCATGGTATGATCGCTAGAAGCCTTCCCTACATAAATAAGCTCTACATCCCGCCGAGCTGTAGACAACAATCGATCATCTGCTAACCGATCATACACAATAGTGTCTGCCTGTTGTATATATTCAAGGGCCTTCACACTGATTAATTTATAATCACCAGGACCCGCCCCTACTAGATAAACCATACCTTGTTTCATATTTTCTCCTCCTATTAGGATTCAATTTTTTTAAAAAACCACAAAGACACAAAGGACACATAGTTTTTCCACAAGGGTATTTACTTTAGCGTTCTCCGTTCTCCTTTGTGGTTTATTATTACTTTATTGATTTACTTCTAACTCTTGCAGAATTTCTCGTCCACCTGCATTTAGCATATCTTGGGCTAATGTTTTTCCAAGTTGCTCGCCCTCTGCCGGAGCGCCACTAATCCTTTGCCGAATCTGCCGTATACCATCCACCGACAAAATCACTGCTTCTAATGTTAATACTTCCTGCTCCATTTTTCCATATACACCGATGGGAATTTGACAACCGCCTTCTACTTCAGCTAAATAGGCGCGTTCTGCTTCTACTGCCCAACGTGTTTCCTGATGATTAAGAAATGCCAGCATTTCTAATACTTCTTCATCATTACTGCGAGCTTCAATCGCCAGGGCTCCTTGTCCTACGGCTGGTAAACAAATAGCATTGGATAAAACTTGCGTGATTTTTTCTTGCCAACCTAACCGTTTTAGACCGGCTACTGCCAATATAATCGCATCCAAATCTCCCGTTTCCAGCTTTTTCAGTCTGGTATCGAGATTGCCTCGCAGATCACAAATAGTAAGATCTGATCGATATTTGAGCAGTTGAGCTTTACGCCTTAGACTCGATGTTCCTACCTTCGCGCCTTGAGGCAAATTCTCCACCGTACCGTATTTAGGACTAATAAATGCATCACCAGCATCAGCTCGCTCAGTGATAGCAGCCAATAACAAGCCTTTTGGCAACTGGGTTGGCATATCCTTTAAGCTGTGCACAGCTAAATCGATTTCTCCATTTAACATAGCCGTTTCTAATTCTTTCGTGAATAAACCTTTTCCGCCAATTTTAGCTAAAGGTACATCCAATATTTTATCACCTGTAGTTACAATATGGAGTAGACTTACATCTACACCAGGATACTGACTTCTTATACAGTCAGCAATATGATTTGCTTGCCATAAGGCTAGCTTACTGCCCCGCGTACCGATAGTAATTTTTTTTCTTTTCACGATGTCTGCCCTCTCCTATTGTATCAATTTTAAATAAATCAAGTATTGCATCTAAATAAAACTGTTCCTTATGTGTACAGGCTCCTTGATTAATCGTAACCATAGGATCCCGTAGCATTTTTCGTATAATCATCTTTGACATATTTTCTACAGCCTTACGTTCATCCGCTGTAATATCGGGCAACTTTGTCAATGCCCGTTTCAATTCACGCTGACGAATTTTTTCTGCCTTATCTGTCAAACGAGCCATAACAGGGCGAAGTGATAAATAACGAAATTTAACCAATAATTCTTCTAATTCCTTTTTGATAATTTCCTCAGCTAGTTCAGCTTCCTGTTCCCTTAAACGAACATTAGATTCCACAACAGCTTCTAAATCATCAATGTTATATAAACGTACACCGGCAATAGCGGATACCTCAGGTTCCACATCCCGGGGTACAGCAATATCTATAATAATAATAGGACGTCCTTGGCGCTTGGGCATTAAATGAGCCACATCCCAAGTCTTGATAATATAATGGGGGGCACCAGTAGAAGTAATAATAATATCAGCATCCACAGCACTTTTCATAAAGTTTTCAAAAGGAACTGCTACGCCACGAAATTGCTCTGCCAATTCCACAGCTCTGTCAAATCTACGATTAGAAACAATTACAGTCTTAACACCATTTCCTACCAGATGCTTTGCTGTAAGTTCACCCATTTGTCCTGCTCCGAGTAACAACACCTTAGAAGTAGACAGTTCCCCAAATACACTCTTAGCCAATTCTACGGCGGCATAACTCACGGACACTGCACTATGGGCAATACGAGTTTCTGTTCTCACTTTCTTTCCTACAGCGATGGCTCTATGGAATAAAGTATTAAGAACCGTACTAGTAGTGCCAACATCTCTAGCTATAGAATAGGCTTTTTTCACCTGACTTAAAATCTGTCCCTCACCAATAATAAGAGAATCCAGGCTTGCAGATACACGAAATAAATGCTCTATACAGCCTTCTTCAGCATAAAAAAAGAAATCTTCAATATCAAGAGGAGCCTCTGACATTCTCTGCAGAAACTGTTGCATTACTGCAAATCCATCTTCCGCATCATCCACAACGGCATACATCTCTGTACGGTTGCAGGTAGATAATAATACACACTCGCTGATTTCTTCATATTCATGGAGATGATTTAGAGCTGTTTTTATTTTATCTTCAGAAAAAGTAAAACATTCCCGCACATCCACCGATGCGGTCTTATGATTGAGTCCCAGAACAACTAATTGCATTTTTAATCTTAGCCTCCGCCTCTTCTATCTTACCTTCTTTAAGCAAGATAATTACTTCTTGATCTAAAGTTTCTCGCCAAAAAGCTTCCCGCTCTTTTGCTGTGGAGAGCCGCGTTTTCATTTGTGCTCGAGCCTTAGCTACTAACTCAAGATATATTCCATATTCTGGTCCATAACGTTCTCCTAATTCCTCACGCAATTTCTTTGCCAGGGCTGGGCTTTTACCGCCTGTAGAAATTGTAAACAACAAGTCTCCATGAGAAATTTGAGATGGTACACTAAAATTTCCAAGTTCAGGTGCATCTGCCACGTTAACAAGAATACCCAATCGTATGCCTTCCTCAGCAACCATTTTATTTACTGGACCATTATCAGTAGTGCAAATAACAATAAAGAAACCGTTAACATCACCTTGCTGATATGCCCGAGGAATATGAATAATCTCTTTTTTCTCTACTAATGCAGTCAAGGGTTTCGTAAGGTGAGGACTTACAACCGTAACAACTCCACCTGCAGCCAAAAGGGCTGCTACCTTGCGTTCAGCTACACTGCCGCCTCCAACAACCATACAAGGTCGACGGCTAATTTGTAAGTTTATCGGATAACACGGCACATTTTTCACATCCTTCATATTTTAGCATATTTCGCAACAAAAATGTAATATTCCTCTATTAGATCCTAGAAAGTAGCACTTTTAATTTTAAACTTCTGTTTTTATTCTTTTGCACCAAAATAAGCCTCTACGATTTTACGGACAACAGGTGCTGCAGCGACGGAACCTTCACCACCCTCTTCCACTAATACAGCAACTGCAATTTCAGGATTTTCTGCTGGTGCATAACATGCGAACCAAGAATGAACAGTACCTGAGCCTGTCTCTGCAGACCCGCTCTTGCCAGCAACCGTAGGAGTAATCCCCTGAAATACCCCTACTCCCGTCCCCTTTGTTGTAACGGCAACTAAGCCACTCTTAATAGTATCCCAAGTCTCAGTCTTTAGATATATAGTGTGGATTAGCTCAGGCTGATACTGTTGAACTACCTCTCCAGTGTCGCTTACTACCTTGTCTACTAACATAGGTCGATATATCTTCCCATTATTGGCTACTGCCATTAATAACAATGCTTGTTGTAGTGGTGTTGTCAGATAATATCCTTGCCCAATGGCGGCAATAATCGTTTCTCCTGGATACCATGGCTGATTATAGGTACTCTGTTTCCACTCCTCAGTGGGCACCAATCCCTTTTCTTCTCCCTGCAATAATATGCCACTAGTCTGTCCTAAGCCAAATGTTAGGGCATAACTAGCTAGATTATCAATTCCCATGCGACGACCTAATTCATAGAAAACAGGATCACTTGACCAGGCTATGGCATCAACAATAGTAAGCTTCCCCAGCCCCTCTTTCTTCCACCCATAAAATTTCCATCCCCCTAGGATATATAGCCCTTTATCTTCAAATATTTCCTCTTTCGTTACATGCCCCATATCCAAGGCTGCTGCTGCAGTAATAATTTTAAAAACAGAACCTGGCGGATAGGTGCTTTGGATGGCTTTATTAGTCAAAGGATGATCCGGATTGTTGATCAGTTCACTCCAGTCTTTAATACTAACACCACCAGAGAATATATTAGGATCAAATGCAGGATAGCTAACCATCGTCAAAACTCCTCCTGTATGTACATCCAAGACAATGGCACACCCCCCCTTAGAAGGCTCTCCCATCTTGCGGCTTGCTTCAATCTGCTGCACTAGAGCATTTTGCGCGGCTTTTTGCAAATTTCCATCAATCGTTAAGATTAATCCTTTACCAGATATAGCTTTCTTTTCACCGATCCGTTGTACTTCTTCTCCAAATGCATTAATTTCTACCTGTAAACCGCCATCAACACCTCTTAGCACTTCTTCCCATTCCTGTTCTAGCCCATCCTTTCCAATCAAATCAGTAAGCTTATATCCTTGGGCTTTGCGTTTAGTATACTCTTCTTCATTAATGCTACCAAGAAAGCCGATCACATGAGCTGCTAGGTCCTTGTATGTGTACTGCCTTACGGGCACAGCCTCAATCACAACACCTGATAAATCATCCTTGCGCTCTAAAATTTTACTTTGCAGTACAGGATCAATATCTCGTTTGAGTATAATAGGAATATGGGGAAACTCTTCTCCATTCTTTAGCATTTTCTCAATTTGCCCAGGCTGAATACCAATAAGATCCCCTAGCAGAGCCGTTTTGTTATAATCATAGCTATATTCTGCGGGAATAATAGCAACTGCAAAGCTAGGACGATTAGTAACAAGTAAGGCTCCATTACGATCATAGATATTGCCGCGGGGTGCTTGGGCGGTGACTTGATGGATACGATTTTCTTCTGCCACTTTCTTGTATTGTGGGCCGCGTACTAATTGCATCCAAGCCAAACGCAATATTAAAAGGCCAACCACTCCAACAATCACCCATACCATAACATTCATTCTGCGCGATTTCTCCGTAATCCACATTGGGTATTACTCCTTTTTTAGCTTTAGACTCTCTTTATGTAGTATCCCGCAAACAAAAAAAAATAGCCCTCATGGGCTATTTCAATAGTAATCACTTGCCTGTATAATCTTTACCGACTACAACCACTGCATCAATTGTCTTACCTTCGTCTTTAGTAATCTGCAGAGAATATTTAAAAGGTAGTGAGCTTAATTTATTAACCACTGTACTGTCAGTAGTATTAGAAATAATTACTGTATTCTTATAAGCATTTTGTGTATTTGTCACACTTGCCACTTCAAGTCCTTGGCCTCGAAGAATATCAGCAACTTTATCACCTACATCAGCTACACCACTTGCATTCACGACTTCTACACTCACCTTAGTAGAGCTTACCTTTTTCATAACAGGTTTACTTGTACTTGTGGAGGTATCAGGTTTTTCAGTTTTCTTAGATTTATCTACAGTAGTTGTTTTCTCTGTATTTGTTACCTTGGGGGTTTCAATCACTTTCATTTCTTTAGGAATGGATGTTTCATATTCACTTACGTCACGCTGTGTCGTAGCCACATATTTGTCTTCCATAGCAACACCTAAGGTCTGAGCCACATGCTTCCTTAAAGCCATTACATCAGGTAGCCAATAACTGACGTCATCAATAAATGCTGGCTTTCCTGGCACCATATCTGTTTTCAATCCTTTTTTCGATGCATCATTCAATGTTTTGGCAAGGTTGAGCATTTCAGTCGTAGACATATCACTCGTAACCACACTATTCACTTCGCGAACAATAGCAGGTATTTTAGTGATAACGGATGGACTGGCTACTTCTTTCAGCAATGCTTTTAAGAAGGTTTGCTGACGTTCCACCCGACCAATATCTCCGTCTTCATCACGGTAGCGTACATACTGAATAGCCGTACGGCCATCCATGCGCTGAACGCCAGGTCGTAAGTCAATTACAAAGGGGCCATGATCATCTCCATTATCATCATAGGGATCAGTATAATACATGCGTTTTTCAACATCAATGGTAACACCGCCAACAGCATCAATAATCTTTTTAAAACCAGCAATATTGATGGTAACATAATGATCCATTTTTATTCCTAACAAACCTTCAACAACCTGCTGCGTCAGTTTGTGACCACCAAAAGCATAAGCATGATTCACCTTATCCCAACCATGACCTGGAATTTTCGCCCTCGTATCTCTAGGCACTGAAAGCATTGCAACTTCTTTTGTATTCGTATCAATAGTAACAACAAATAACGTATCAGAACGTCCTCCATCATCACTACGTTCGTCAACCCCCATAACCATAATATTAACTTTATTCTGAGGAGTAACAATACTTCCCTTTTCTTTACTTTGTTCAATTCCGCCACTAAACCAATAATAGGACGCGCCAGCTACTGCTAATACTGCTAATAAAATACTTAGAACAGCAAGGATAGATTTTCCCTTACCACGTCTTTGTTCAGCCAATCTTTTTTCCAGTCCTGCCATAGTGCGCAACTCCCTTCTATTACCTGGAATCATTTTATAACCCAAGTATTAATTTTAAATACTGCAAATAAAAAATCAATAAATAAGCCTCCACATGGGAGGCTTGCTTTTAAGTATAACAAAATGCAACATAAAAGGTCAAGATTTTTATACACTATACCACTATATACCACATTATGTCTACTTCCTACTATCTTCTATCTATAAATATCATGCCTGATTTACTTCTTACCAATAACAGTATAACCTTCTTCATCCACAATTTCTTTTATCTTATCCAATGTAATTCTGCTGGCATCAAACTCAATCGCAAGTGTCTTTTCTGCCAAATCTACCTCTGCTAAAGAAACGCCGGCTAATGCACCAACTGCCTTCTCTACTGCATTTTTACAATGTCCACAACTCATTCCTTCTACTAAAAGAATATTTTTTTCAGTGCTCATATAAAACTACCTCCCAAGTGTAATAATATCATCATTTTTTAAAACAGACCTAGACCATTTCTTACCTATTATATTATGCTTTTTACTACTTACTTGCAACCATTCTTCACAAAGGTATAGATAAAAAATACCTGTCGTTATGATTCGACAGGTATTCATCACACTATCTACGGAATTTCGTATCAATTAGTGGCCAAACTTCAGGCTGTTCCTGACCTAATCGCCATAATGCAATGCCAGCTGGATTATATTTTGCAATCACATCTAATTTAGCTGCTATACTTCTATCATTTTCAAACCAAACTTCATGGTCTTTATAAGAGAAGTGAGGTGCTTGAACAGCTTCATCATACATAATTTTAGCCCCATGTTGTTCAGCCCGTACAAGAGCATCTACGTAAGTTATAGTTTCTCCTTCCTTGCCAACCCAGTCATAGCCATATAGACCTATACCAATAATTACTTTGTGGGGCCCACCGCAATTGTCAATAGCGTATTTAATGTTCTTTTCATACCAATCAATTGGCGCAATAGGTCCGGGTTTAGACGTAGACCAGTGGTTGTCATAAGTCATAATTTGCAGAAAATCAGCATTCTTAGCTAACTCAGGATAATTGTAAGCCCCTGCCACATCTTCAGCTACATCAACTTGGGGAAATACTGATATAATCACTGTTTTATTTATACTCTTCATTTTGGGATATAATTCTGTCATAAAACTAGTTAAATTATCCCGTTGTTTTGGTGGCAATAATTCGAAATCGATATTTATACCCTCATACTGCTTTTCTTGGACTAGCTTTACAATATTGTCTATTGCCTTACTGCGAACTTCTGGATTACCTAGCAAGTCTTCTGTTGAACCTGTTTTATTCGTAATTAAAGGATAGATTTGAAGCCCTAAATTTCTAGCACTATCATATACTACTTGGCTGTCTTTTGCTTCTATACTGCCATCTTTAGTTGCCTTATACCAAAATGGTCCAACACCTGTCATACTTTTGCCAAAGGTTTTCATACTAGGAAAAGAACCTGTTTTATCCGGTGTACCCGGCCAAGGATTTTCATAATAACCAATTACCATTCTAGGAGGCATCACTGCCTTCTCTAATCCGCCAGGTGCTGGGTTTTCCTCTGATCCTAACATACCTGGCAATGGTTTGGGAGCAGGTTTATTACTACATCCACCTGCAAGGCCTACTACCACAATCACAAAACATAGCAATACAATACTAGTTAAAATCTTTGAATAACGCAATATTGTCACCCTTCCCTAATGCTATACTAAGTGCAGCCTAAAAGCAGTCTACAATCCATTCAGATCTGCTTTTTCTGTCCTTACTCATAGTATTGGCATCAGTAATTTTCTTATACAAAAAATATTAAAACCATAACAACATTACTGTGCTAAACCAAAGAAGAACTAATGTGTCTTTAAAACGTAGACGTTTGAAACACAGAGACACAAAGCCGTTTACGCGGGCACAAAGAACACAAAGGGATTCTGGTAACCTCATTTGTGCATCTTTGTGACCTCTGTGCCTAATTTTTTCGTAAAACCTAACTTTCTTCTGTTCAGAATGATTTACTCATCATAATTTTTAGCATAAGCTAATTTCAAAACGTCGTCTGGCAATTCATTCTCCCAGCGAGCTACTACTACAGCTGCCACACAGTTGCCAGTCAAGTTACAAACGGTACGAGCCATATCTAGAATACGGTCAACACCCATAATGATACCGATACCTTCTACCGGCAAGCCAAATGCTGCTGCGGTACCTGCAATAACAATCAGGGAAGCACCAGGTACTGCTGCAATACCTTTAGTCGACATCATTAATGTCACAAGCATAATTAATTGAGTTTCAAGAGGAAACGGAATATTATATACTTGGGCAATAAAGATAACTGCCAATGCACTATATAATGTGGAGCCATCTAGGTTAAATGTATAGCCTGTTGGTAGCACAAAAGTAACAATATGCTTAGGAATACCAAACTCTTCTAACTTCTCCATAGCAATCGGCAGAGCCGCTTCACTGGATGCGGTGGAGAAGGCAATCAACATTGGTTCTTTAAGTGCTCTTAATACATGGTAAAAGTTTACTCGAAGAATCAATGATGTAAATAACATTAGCAGGAAGAGGAAAAATATTAAGGCAAAATATAAAGAACCGATAAGTTTGGCCAAAGGAATAAGCATACCTAGACCAAACTTTCCTACAGTAAAAGCAATCAGAGCAAATACACCAATTGGAGCAAGTTTCATTACATAGTTAGTAAACTGGAACATAATTTCAGCAACGCTAATGGCAAGGGTAACTACAGGTTTACCTTTTTCGCCCATAGCAGCG
>JARBUM010000196.1 GCA_029239675.1 Pelosinus sp.
TAAAAAACAAAAGCGCCTATAATAGGCGCTTTTGTCAACTAGAATGTCATAATTATGGAAGATGTGATAGAGAAAAATGATTAAACCACAGAAAGCACAGAGGGGTGTTTTTAACGAAGATTTTATGAACCACAAAGACACAATACCGCTGATGCGGCACACAAAGGAAAGCACAAAAAAATAAGCCGATCTCCTTTGTGCCCTTTGTGTCTTTGTGGTTCAAAATGTTTTTTCTTAGTGTTCTCTGCGCCTCTGTGGTTTAAAAAAGATGTATCAGCATTTTTCTTATTGACATAAAAAGTAAAGGAGAGAGTTAATCATGTTATTTGATTCTCATGCACATATTGATGATGAAAAATTTGATGCAGATCGTGAAGAAGTAATTCAAAGAGCGATAGAAAATGGTGTAACAGGAATTATTAATGTAGGAGCTTGCATGGCATCTTCGGCTCGCTCTATTGCTCTTGCGGAAAAATATAAAAGTGTTTATGCGGCTGTTGGTATCCATCCCCATGATGCCATAAATGCCTTAGAAGCTGATTATGAACAATTAGCCCAGTGGGCTACCTTAGATAAGGTAGTCGCCATAGGTGAAATTGGCTTAGATTATTATTATGACTTCTCGCCTAGGGATGTGCAGCACTCTGTATTTGTTCGTCAGCTTGATGTAGCTCGCCAAACAGATAAACCTTTTATTATTCATGATCGAGATGCTCACGGTGACTTATTAGATATTCTGAAAAAAGAAGCCAAAGGCCTAAAGGGCGTGTTGCATTGCTTCTCTGGCAGCTTGGAGATGGCTCGTGAAGTTATCAAAATGGGATATTATATTTCTATTGCTGGGCCAGTCACTTTTAAAAATGCAGCAAAACTTCCAGAAATAGTAGCGAAAGTACCGTTGGAGCGTTTGTTAGTAGAAACAGATTGTCCTTATTTAACACCACAACCTTATCGCGGCAAACGAAATGAGCCTGCTTATGTCAAATTGGTTGCCCAGCAGGTTGCGGATTTACGTGGTATGGAGTTGACTGATTTGGCGAAGGCGACGAGTGAAAATGTAAGAAGCTTGTTTAAGCTATAGTGAAAATAACAGAATATATTTACCTATAAGGGAATATCTTGTTTAGAGATATTCTCTTATTTTTTTAGTAATTATTCGTTGCTTTTTCAAGTTAAAGAATTGCAACTAAGACTTGTATCTTCTCTCTAGAATTGGTGCAAGCTGTAGGTTCTAACTGCTAAAAAAATATTTGTAAATATTTACAAATATTTGTAAATATTTGTAAAAAGATTTAGGTCCTGTTTTGCATTTCAAGGCCTGGGAGGTGGTGAATTACAGCATATTGTTATAAATAATCAGTATATTTCAGAATTGGTATAAAGAAGAGTAATTTGGTAAATAATCTATTAAAAGTAAAAAGAAAACTAGACAAAAATAAAAAGCCGTGTTATAATACTCAAACGTTTGAAAAGGAGGTATTTTATGACGTATATTGAGTTGAAAAAAGTGTTTTTTCGACAAAAAATGCTACCCCTATTTCTCGCGCTTTTCACTGTTTTACTAGTAGCAACAGGGTTCATGTTTTCCAACAAAAAAGTACACATTGCCGTCGACGGCACTACCATAATGGTTAACACATTACATAGTAAACCCCAAGAAGTTTTAGCACAGGCAGGAATTCATTTAGATTCAAAAGATGAATATCGCCTATCTACAGCAAAATTAAGGGATGGTAGTACCATTTCTGTATATCGTGCAGTACCTGTTACTGTGACTTACCAAGGAAAAACTGAGTTGATAGTGACTGGTAAGCCTACAGTAGGAGAACTGGTTGAAAGTTTAGGATTAAAACTAGAAAATACTAAACTGGTGCCAGAGGGACAGACAAAAGTGGAAGCGAATATGTATGTTCAGGCCATTTCTTTAACGGAGAAAGAGGTTGAGCGTGATGTGGTAGAAAGGTTTACCATAATTCGACAGCCGGATGTAACGTTGGAAAAGGGCGTGGAGAGGGTAATCGAAGAAGGACAAGATGGTGTTAAAACGGTTGTTGCGCGAATTCATTATGCCGATGGTGTAGAAGTAAGTGCTGAACAACTTAGTGAAAGAATAAAAGAAGCGCCAAAACCACGGGTTGTTCATGTAGGCACTCGAGATGAAATTGATACATCTCGGGGATCTATGCGATTTAGTCGAGTAGCGACAATGGAGGCTACTGCGTATCTGCCGACAGATGGTTCTGTTGAAGGAATCACTGCTACTGGTATAAAGGCTCGTCGCGGTATTGTAGCTGTTGATCCTGATGTGATTCCATTGGGAACCAAGGTGTATGTGCAGGGCTATGGTTTGGCTCTCGCTGCTGATGTTGGTGGTGCTATTGTTGGAGATCGTATTGATTTATGTATGGAAGATGACAGTGAAGCGTGGAGATTTGGAAGAAGATCAGTAAAAGTTTATATTCTTGACTAACAGGGGGTATACTCCCTGTTCTTTTTTTGATACTATAATATGGATACTTTTGATTGCTTAATGGGTATCTATAAGAAGATAGAAAGTGGTAAGAATATGATTAAAGAAGTTATTGTTGTGGAAGGTAAAAATGATATACATGCGGTGAAACGAGCTGTAGAGGCTGATTGTATCGCTACAGGTGGTTTTGGATTAGCACCTCATAGTTTGGAGAAAATTGCTCAAGCTTATGTGAAGCGAGGCATTATTATTTTGACAGACCCGGATAGTGCCGGTGAGCGGATACGTAATTTCTTAAGCCAACGTTTTCCCGAGGCCAAGCATGCCTTTGTGCCGAAAGAAGATGCCATTGCCAAAAATGATATTGGCATTGAACAAGCATCTAGTGACGCAATTCGTACAGCTCTTGCTAAAGTGCGATATTTAGAGTGGCAGCCAAGTGAGGAGTTTGTTTGGTCTGATATTATGAATTATGGATTAAGTGGCACCCAAGATGCTTCGGCCAAACGGGCAATCGTTGGTGCAAAACTTGGTATTGGCTATGCCAATGCAAAAACTTTTTTGCAACGTCTTAATCATTATGGTGTAACCCGTGCTGAATTTGAGCAAGCGGTACAGTAACATTGGAGGCAGTAATATGAAACAGCCGACTATAGCAAATAAAGATGTAACATTACATATTTTAAAACGATTTGGTATACGGATGAGTAAGAAACTCGGACAAAACTTTTTAATTGACGAACATGTGGTACGAAGTATTGTAGAAGCTGCCAATATTGCAGAAGGTGATGCTGTGCTTGAGATTGGTCCTGGGATTGGTACCTTGACCCAAGGCTTAGCGGAAGCTGGTGCTGAGGTTACGGCTGTAGAGATTGACCGGAGATTGATCGAAGTACTGGCAAAAACACTAGAAGGCTATGAAAATATTAAGGTTGTACATGGCGACATTTTACGGATTGACATTGCTAAAGAAGTAATGGCCCCAAGATATAAAGTGGTTGCCAATTTACCTTATTATATTACGACACCCATTATTATGGGTTTGTTGGAAGCGCATATGCCTGTTGATGTATTAGTAACCATGGTGCAGAAGGAAGTGGCCCAGCGTATGGTGGCTGTTCCCGGCACTAAAGATTATGGATCATTATCTGTGGCGGTCCAATATTATACAAAACCTGAGATTATGTTTATCGTACCGCCCTCATCTTTTATCCCACCTCCTGCTGTGGACTCGGCGGTAATTCGCTGCACGGTAAGAGAAAAACCACCAGTAGAAGTAGACGAGAGAATCTTTTTCCGTGTGGTAAAAGCTGCTTTTGCCCAACGTCGGAAAACCTTATCCAATACTCTTAAAACAACTGGAGTACCTGCTGAAACCTTGAAAGTGATATTGGAAAAGGCTGGTATTGACGGTACTCGTCGTGGTGAGACTTTATCATTAGAAGAATTTGCTGCTATTGCGAATGTGTGGATACAGTAAAACAAATAAAGGGCCCCTGCTTCTTATTA
>JARBUM010000058.1 GCA_029239675.1 Pelosinus sp.
CTTTAAGGAGCAATTCATATGGACTTCTTCTACGCCCGTTTTGTTATTTCATGGGCTTGTTGGATACTTTTTGCAGATAAAGCGCGATGGAAAGAAATAACCATCCTGCAATCGTGGGCGAGCTTAATCGCCTGCGATGCAAAGATGATAAAGATTAGATCATGGGTGACTAGGTACTGAGGAAAGCTGCGATATACATGCTACCAAAGCACTTACTGTTATTAGTGCACTAAATACATCCATTATTAAAATGGTATTTTTAGGACTATGAAAAAGTTATATTGGGGAGGGCGGGATAGTACATAGGTGGTTGTGCATCTGTTGATATAAAGTAAAAAAGGCGACGTATGTCACCTATTCAGTAGCTTTTTTTATCGTCTTTTGTTTTATCATCTTGTGTTTTCTTATGTAGTAATACAGCGATTGGCTTTGGATTTTTTAATGCCTGTTGTTGTTTAGCCCACTCAATAGTGCAATCAGGATGTTTTTTATTCACAATATCACCTCATGGTTTAGTTTTTTAAAAGGAGATTTTTAGTATAGCGTTTTTGAAGTAATTACGTCTACTGGAATATAATGGGAGGGATAATATGAAAACTGATTATGAACCAATAGATCAATTAATAGGTAGAGAGCAGATAGTAGGAATGAAGGCAGGCCGTGAGTTGGATGCGTTAGTGGTTAAAAAGGATTTGAGATAAAAGAAAAAGCTATAAAAAAGTTTGCTGTAGCATTGTTCGGAATTGTGGGATTGGAGTCAATATAGACAAAAATCATCTGAATTCATAGCACATCACATATTATGATTGCATAATATATATAAGGCGAAAGCTAAAAAAATATATAAAGGGGAAAAACGTATGAAATTTCGAAAAGGCGACTTTGTTGACTGTGTAGGATCTGTAACTATAGTAACAGATAGTCGCATTATATTTCAGGGACAGATAAAGAGAAATGAAGATCGTTACCACAAGCAGGATTCTCTGAAGGTGGAAGTGGAAGGCGAACTGGAAAACGATCCTGAATTTATTGTACTGTCACTATCTTGCGACCCTGCAATAATAAGAGATAACGCCCAAATACAAACTATAAATCCTCAACTATTTCAGGAAGGTGATACCGTTAGAATTAATGTGGATGAGATTGTCGCCATTGGTCCTAGTGGTGGCTGCGTTGAAGATTCTGGTGAAGTAAAAATCTAATACATTGTGTATAAAGAGCTAACGAAGTTCTATGAAAAATTGAGAGCCAGTATAGATTTGCTGGCTCTTATGTTATGTCCCTATATCGTTGATAATAAATAGGCGACAGTTTTTTGACTTTAGCTGTGATAAAAATGATAGTAAGTTATAAAAGTTAAGCCGCTCAGTTATGGGCGGTTTTCGCATTGAAAGTGGGGAGTGCTGCTTCGTCAACTGGATGGATAAAAAACTCTTGGTTGAGAAAACTAATTAAGGGTTATTCATTCTTTTGGGAGGCACAATGATGTACGAAACTGCAAGATTGTTGAGTGGTCAATCCTATCAACATTGGATATCCAATGAATTTCTTTCCTTCAGTTGGTTCTTTGCGGTGGGCATGCTTGCCGTATTTTATACTGTTTGGTTTAAGTTGGTTGATAAAAGGAAGCTGGGCCAACTTTTACTGTTGGGAACGTTATCTTCCGTGGGCTTTATTATTGGGGAAATTGTTTTATTGAGCACTCTTGGATTGGCAGAATATAAAATCCGTGTCTTGCCACTTACGCCTCCCTTATTCCTCGTGAGTGTCACTATAGCGCCAATATTGTTTATGTTGATTCAACAGTTTACCACTTCATGGAAAAGTTATGTGTTATGGGTCCTTATTGGGATGGGTGCTCTCGCCTTTGGGCTTATCCCTTTATATTCTTTAATTGGTATCTTACAGCTTTATAAGTGGAATTACTTTTACCAATTTCTTCTTATGATCACAAACGGGATAATAGCTAGAGGACTTCTCCTTTTGGTTATTAGCATACAGCAAAGTCAATCTAAAGGTAGTCGCGTCATTAAGGTTTTTCCGGGTATACAGCCAGTGGCGACAAAACCGCTCGATAGCTCCAAAGTAGATGCAATAGATATTGATGACGACTGGTGGCGTTAGTGGCCTTCTATTGTGATTAGTTTTAACAGTGTGTAGATAGAATATCTCGCATGTGATGAATGAAGTCTCCGGCAAAAAAGCGGAGACTTCATTTTTTAGTTGCTAATCTAAGTATTTTTAGATTGAGCCGCTCAGTGATGAAGTGCACCCTAATAGTTAGAAAGTATGATAAACTGCAGCTAATAAAATGGGTGGCACTATTTTTACTTAATGCGCATATCTTAAAACAAATAGTGTTTAAAGAGAGGTAAAAAAATGAGTAGCTTTGAAGTCAATTGTGATTGTAACGAGTTCCATCATAACTGCCCTAAGTGTCATGAAAAATGTGAACAAGATTGGAATAAGTGTCCTAAGTGTGATCATGATTTTCATCATGACTGCGAATGCCCTCAATGTCATAAAAAATGTGAGAAAGATTGGAACAAGTGTCCTAAGTGTGATCATGATTTTCATCATGACTGTAAGTGCCCTCAATGTCATAATAAATGTGAGAAAGATTGGAACAAGTGTCCTAAGTGTGAACATGATTTTCAGCATGACTGTGAGTGTCCTAAATGTCATAATAAATGTCACAAAGATTGTAAGAAGTGCCCTTGGTGTGATCACATTTTTCATCATGACTGTTGTTAATGTTGATCTCATAGCATATCGAGAAGAACAAAAAACTTTTATTAGAAAGCATCCTTCAGGGTGCTTTTTTTATGTAAAAAGCAACCACGTCTGGCGGAACGTGGTTGCAAAAGGACATAATTTGGCGATTGGTTTAGAAAACATTAGAAACCATTAGAGCACCAAAAAAGTAAAATAATGATGATAATTATAAAAATAAACCAACTACCATCCCATCCATTGCCCATAAATATTCCTCCTATTCATGATTTATTTCTTGACTAATACATTTTATGCTAATTTTACATAGGAGGTGTCAAGACATACTAGAAAAGGTAAAACCATGTAGCCCAAATTAATAAGAGAATTTCGGAAAAAACATGACTGTTGCGGAAGATGTGGCAGTTTTTCTTTCTTAGAGGTAGCTTACATTACAAGCAAAGGAGGGGGCGGTCTCGATATAAGAGAAAATATTCTAAAGCATTGGGTCCAGTTAGGATAGGGTTGAGGTGTCTGGGTGTCGATCATCGAGGCGAGATGGCGACGGAAGAATTATATATTAGCAGGAGGGCGTGAAGGTTTAACGGCAGAGGAATATAGGCAGAGAACAATGGGATATGACATATGATCCTAATAACATTATCTAGATACATAGCAGAAGACTTAGAAGCACCTCAACAATTTAAGTTAGGCTGTAATTTATCTAATGAAGTAGTACGAATAGCTAAAAAACCGATTACAAGTGAATTGCACCCCAATTGTTGGACAGTACATTATACTGTCCAACAATTGGGGTGCAATCAGATGCAGGCGGTTGTATATTTACATATAGCAATATACAGCAGATAAACAATATGCACATAATGCCTGTTCGTTACCGTGTTTACGATGTACAAAACATTCCCTTTCTTTACCACAAGAATCACATTTCATATATTCAGAATCACTACTTGCAGAAAGCATAATGACACTCCTTTTAAAATGTAGCATGCAGCAAAATGATAGATTTCATTAGAGGTTAATATTACCTTTGAGTAAATTGTGAGAAATGATAAATAGCGGGGAAGTTAAGAGTATATTAAAAATATATTTTAGTATGGCAGTACCATAGCGCGCGTCCTATCGGCCCTTTAAATTTGGAATATACTACCCTGATTAAAGGTTCTTCTAATGGGAATCATAATTCTAGCACATTATGACGGAGGGATTCTAAGATGAGTATTGACACCTTAATTCAAAAAGATTTAATTAATTTCCGGCATAGCATACTTGAACGTTTTAAAGAACAACATCCTCATATGTATTCAATACTTGATCATATGTTATCTGGACGTAAAAATATGGTGGGGCTACAAGTTTATGAAGGTGGAAATGTTGTCGGCACATATACACTAATGATGGATGGCGTTAATGTTGTTGAGGCCAAAAGCGGAATATTGGATTCTGCTTTACATCATCCATTGCTAGGTGTTGTAAAGCCTTATGTAGAGATTGAGCGTAATGCTATCGAAGCTATGATTAAAGACGACCAATTTAAGACAGAAATCTTTACATCCATTGCGAAGTATCTACCGGATATTACTATCAAATTTTTACGTTAGTCAAATTTAAATATCACGATAACAACTGAGCCTACTACGGGCTCTTTTTTTCATGAATTGATCGTAACTTGGTGTGATGCTGCTTAGCGAAAGGGGGCAGCTTATTGACCAATTTGGCATAGTAGTGTTTTAAAAATGGAAAACTGAGAATAAGTGTGACCGTGATACTCTTAATTAAGAGACACGTTGTCCTTATAGCTTAGAATCTGCGCCTATAGAAGTGGAACAAATATGGAAAAAACTGTATTATCTTAGTAATGAATCAGTGCGTTCTTGTTTAAAAGTAAGTAATATAATGCAAACATTAAATTAATGACATACATATAGTATATAGATGCTGAGAGGAAGAATAGGAATTCATATAGAGTGCTGGATAAAAGTAACCTTTACAGTCAACACTATTACTAAAGGATGGTGTTTAGATGCTTGAAATAGAAGAAATCTTAAACAAGGTTGAAGAGTTGAGAGCAAAGTTAAATAAATTGGCTGAAGAGAAAAATGAAAATCTCACAGATCCAGAGATCATCGCCGTCAGTAGGGAGTTAGACATTTTACTTAATACATATCATAAACTTATGACGTATAAAATGGAAAAGTTTAGAAACGAATAGATTGATTTTACAGAATTTTTAATTATTTTAAAGGAAAGTAAACATTCCTGCCGAAGTTAAAAATATGAAATGCAGTTGAAAAATAATTATGAAGTCATAGCAAGACGACTTTCACATAAAATAAATTAAAAAAGAGTATTAGGGGGAGAAAAACACATGGAAAAAGTAGTTAGCATTGCGAATACCTTAACTTCAATATTTAGTGGGTGGCAGAGTAAAAAAGAAGATAATCTTATGGAGTATCTAAATACGTATTTGTTTTTGCCACAATGTGAAAAATTTATCATTAATACTGTTAATGAGTTACAAAGTGGGAATACAAAAGGACTGGAGCGAATTTATAAAGAACTAATGCAAAAAGGTGACTTAACGTTAGCTCAAACCGTTGGTACTTTAGTTAGTGGAGAATTTGCTATATCGAAAGAATCGAATGTATTATTAGAATCATATGTTAAGAGTGAAAATTTTTATAAAGAATTAGAAAAAACTTTACTAATGAAAAATGAACTGTCCTATTAGGGCCGTTCATTTTTATTATCCACTAGGTAAATTAAACAGATAAAACAATAAAGGAAATGAAATTACCCTAATTGATGTGTTAGGTACAGCACCAGATGTAGTAGCTGAGGCAGTAGAAACTCAATGTGAACATGAACGGCTGAATAAACAAATTAATCGATTGAGTAGTAGGGAAAAGTGGGTATTGGAGATGCGGTTTGGTATGCCGAATGGTAATCGTAAAACCCAACGAGATATTGCAAGAATGCTGGGAATCTCTCGATCTTATGTGTCTAGAATTGAGAAGCGTGAGACACAAAGGATAAAGAAGACTTGGTTAGGTGGAGTTTTAGCTCTATCTAAATCTTAGTCCCTCTTACCCCACTTGTATAAGTGATCCTTGGGTCCGGAGACACTTAGAGCGACTAGGTCATCGGATAAACAAATTAGTTACTTAGATACCAATCAATATGATGACTATTCTTAGTTATATAGATCGTATACCCAAGTTTTAATAAAATGTCACGTTTAGTCTGAAAGGTAGTAGCAGCTAAAATTTCCTCAGCTGTTATGTTGAATGATTTTATCATGCCCCTTTCTTTTTTATCTTTAATAGTCGCTAAGGTAGTCGCTGCTGCGGCTATTTCTTTTTTTATATCTTGCAATTCTTTTTTTGCAGTAGTGCTATCAATTACATTGTCTCTAAACCAACTCATAATGTCAGAACGTTTTTTTTGCAACTTTTCATGATAGGTTGTTAGGCGTTCTAATTGTTCGGTAATATTATCTTGGGCATTGGAATTAGGCATATATATCGAAAGATCTTGATCTTTCTTGATCAGAGAACATAGGGTATTCCATATAGACTCTTCAATTAAAGAAGAGGGGATATTCCTAGTTGTACATTTACCTGTTTTTAAGTACCAATTTTCCATATTCCTATTGCATACGTAATATTTATATTCTACTCCCTTTTGCACGCGGCACACACCTGTCATATAACGATTACAGCATTCACACTTGATAATGCTACGTAGTAAGTAATTACGTTTTGTATTACGTTCAGCAAGAAATTTGTTCTTACCAAGCACTTGCTGTGCTGTGCTCCAGAGCTCTTTTGTTACAATAGCAGGTACTTGTATGGGAATCCATTCTTCTTGGGGACGAGTAATTACTTTTGTCTTGTATTGGCTGGTCTTTTTCCCGTAATATTTAAAGGACCACTTTGTCCCAGCGTACATTTCATTTATGAGAATTCGATGGATATTTGAAAGAACAAAAGGTTTACCCTTGCGATTCATTATCCCCATGCTTCTTAATTCAAGCATAATATCCCGCAAGCTGTAATGTTTGTCAGCGCAAAGGCTATACATTAACCTAATAATATTTGCCTCTGTTTCATTGATCATATACATACTATTTACTTCATCATAATCATAACCAAAAGCCTTGTCGTTAAAGACAAGCTTGCCTGAAAGGGCTTTTGTTCTTTTGCCCCTCATGGTGCGCTCACGGATCTTAGCCTTCTCAAACGCTGAAATGGCACCGCGGATTGAAAAGAAGAGACGCCCCTCTGGCGAGGCATCATAATCATGAGTAATAAAAATCAGTTTTGTATTGGTTTTTTCCATTTCATCGGCTAATAGTAATTGGTTGGTGAGATTACGGCTTAAGCGGTCAGGATCGTAGATTACAATATGTTCTACGAGCTTATTTCTTATATCGTTACGTAGTCGGTCTAGACCGGGACGCTCTAAAAACTCTCCGCTATAACCATCATCAATGTATTCCTCTATATTGGTTACATTCATTTCCAATAATCGGTTTCGACAAGAGGATAGTTGATCTGTTAGTGAATATCCTTCTACTTGCTCAAGCGTTGAGACCCTTGCGTAAATTGCATTCATCATAACACTCCTATTAAATAAAGCTTCTGATGTCAATTTAGTGGGGAATGGATTGACAGATAATGAGGATATTATAGTAATGTTGGAAAAGCAGTTAGGCATAGATTGTGCGGGAGGGGTGAGAATGAAGGAAGAGAGAGCTGGTAAATATACGGTGAAGTGGCATGGCATTAAAGATAAAAGTGGTGTGCTGCATCCTCCAGATCAACTACCAGAGGAGATGATCGATTCAATTGTTAATGTAATTTTGAAAGAAGCAGCTATAAAACTAATACCAGTTAATCTGAATAAGGATAGAGTAGTATATGCTAAAAAAATAAAAGAATTCGTAAAATAAAACAACCACGTTTGCCTGACGTGGTTGTAAAGCTTAGAATTTGGTAGTGTACTTTTTATAAAATTAACAACTAGGAGAACAATCATCAGAAGAGAAGCAAAGTAGTAAGATGATAATGATAATAATAACAACCCAATTACCACCACGTCCATTACCGTTCCCGCCAAAACCGAATCCCATAAGTATTCCTCCTCTTTCCTTTTTCTTGTGACGCAATATATTGTATGCTAACTAAAACGAGGAGGTACCAAGAAAGTTATATAACATTCATTAGCAAAAACAAATTTAATAACAGGTCGTAAGATAAAAAATTGCGAAAGAGTCTTATTGACAGAAATGTAATGGAGGGGCTACTTAAGAATAGTTTAATATTTCTTCTATGTTTATGATGCAATTTAATTACTATCTTCATAAAATGATACAAAGGAGATGATTGTGTGAAGACAACAAAATCGCCACATAAAACTCATGATGCATCTAAACAAGGTGAAAAAGGTAAAACAAAGGCTTCATGGCCTAGCTCAAAAGCAAGTCAATCGCCAGCAACAGAGTCTAAAAGACCAAACAAGTAGATTATAGACGACACCTTTGTGGTGCCGTCTCATTTATTATTTGCATCTCATGTATGGAGAAGAAGGCTATAGGAAAATTAGGAAAAAGTTTATCAGCTGAAGATATTCCATAGATGAGATGCTTTTCTTCTACCTTACTAAACAAAGATTTTCATCAGAATAAGATTGCAGGAATATAATAATTTCTGACGAAATAGTAACTTAAAATGGTAGGAGGACTTACTATGATGCCTAAACAAGAAATTCTTAAGACATGTGCTCAATGTCATCTAGGTAAAATGCATAAGATTAGTCTTAATGAAAGTTTTACGGATGATTGGAAATGTGATGAGTGTGGCTATACAGAAAGTAAAAGTCCCTTAGAAGTTATCATCGAGAATCAGACTTCTAAATAATAGGTAATAGCAGTACTTGTAGATAGAAAACATGGCTAAAAATGAAAAAGAAATCCTATTCGCAAAGGCGAATGGGATTTCTTTCTTTAGGAATGGATTGTTTGAAAAATTTCGGTAAGTTGCTCACTTATCATTAATGAGAAGGTATCAAAGGTGGATAAAGCTTCCGTACCATCTGGTCTGGTTATGGATTTATCTACAATGCAGGTATTGGTTGCCCCAGAGAAGGCTTTTAGATCCAGAGACAAATCCAGCGGGTGAATAGTAAAGAGCATAACATAGTTAACATGAGCAGTGCTGACATATGTAGATAATAGTTCGGGAGTAGCCGAAGTGGTATTGGTTATACCACCTCGCGCAAGATCTCGTAGCACAGCGTTACCAGATTGAATCTCGCTGCCTAAAAATAAAGCATTGATCTTAAAGCGGATTACTTCATTTAGTGCCTTGGTGAGAAAATCAGTTCCAGGAATATAATGTTCTGATGTATCAACATATAAGGCTACAGCAATCATTGCATTATCATCAGATGCTGCTAGACATACAGATATATTTAGCAAAGCTATAATTAAAAGAAATAAGATCGATTTTTTTATCATGATTACACCTCATTTTTACTTAAAGCCATAACAAGTACACGATTTGTATTATAACATATTTTGTTAATAATTGACCATTGATACTGAATCATAGAATTTGCGAGAAGATCACCATGCTTTTTACTGGTTGAGCATTAGGAAAAATGGTATAATAACCTGGAATGTGCAAGAATCCTATATGGAAGGTTTTAAAGGAGATTTTTATACTGAATGAAAAAAAATGTATATGATCAGGTACAAGTTTTTTATGATGAGGCAATTGTGTGGGAGCCTATTATTCAACAAGAGTGGGTAGAAGGATTCTTAAGACAAAAGGCTTGGCAGGGAATTAGCGATGATAAGCTTAAAGATATATGGCATCCAATACAACTTTTTATCTTATACTTAACTCATTTTAACAATGAGGATTTAGATGAAATCAGCTTAGCTGAATATAGCTTTATGGTTAAATGGTTAAGCGAAAATGTAGGCAGTTTCAAAACAACATTAAAGTCTGTACGTCATTTCTTTAATGTTCTTATTGAGTTCTATACTTATTTATTCTCAAAAAAAATTGTAATGAGCTTAGACGAGATAAAAGAGGCGGCGCAAGAAATTAGTGGTGGGAGAAAAATCAATCTTCTGAAATCTGAATCCATCATTGAAGGGTTACAAAACATGGAAGACGCCAGTAATGAACAGTTTGATGATAAAGTACCCTTTGGTATTGTTATTGGTGAAGCGGTTGAGAGTCTGATGCTCAAGTTAGGAAAATATTTTCAACAACAGGAGTTTACAGAAGATTTCGAGCGTGCTTTATATTTATATACAGGGCCATTTGATAATGTATCAGAGGAAGTGGAAGAAGACTTCTGGTTAGGATTTTGGGATTACTTTCTATTTGATTATCACTTATTGGAGAATGATTTAAAACCTTTAGAATATTTTAATAGCACTTGTAGTGAACGTCTTAATAAGGATGAATATCAAATATTACAAAGCTTATTAGGGTCTAGCTTTACAGTATTTTATATAAAACGAATCATAAGCCAGGATTTAGTAGAGTGCGTGAATTTATTTACGAGCGAGACATTCCAATTGCCTACACCTGATTTTGATTATAAAACATTGAAGAATTTATTGTTCTTTGGACATATTTTTTCTCAAGGACTAGTAATGATTAACTATGTAACTAGTTTGCAAGTTAGTATCAATCTTAGAAATCGTATTAGGGATGAAGTATTAAGGCAAAAAGAAATATTTTCGATTCAAGAGCCAGAGGCTACCTTAGAAGAATTTTTTAAGCGACATGCACTTGTGGTTCGACACACTATAAATATTCTAGTTACTCTTGCAAAGGTAAACGTGACATCATTGAATCAGTTGGAACGTAGTTACCCAACGATTGAAGAAAAGCGGATACCTAATAATGGGGTAAGTGGATTATTGCATGATTTAGTAGTAGAGTATGGACTTTCTCATTTTGATGAAAAACTGCTTGGGAAAATGTGGTATGATTTTTCTCAGATAAGCGTTGTTAATGTGCGTAAATCTATAATTTGGGCAACAGCTCTACTTTTGACTTATATTCAGGTGAATGGTGTTAATAATATTACTGCCGAGCAGATCGCAGATAAAGCAGGTATTTCAATAACCAGCATTTTAAAAAAAAGAACTCAACTATACGAAGTATTAGAGTTAGAAAAGTTTGACCCACGTTATTTAAGTGAAGATGGATTTGTAATTTCCTTATTTGCAGAATAATGCACACCAACAACATGGGAAAAATTTACGATGTCAGGAGGGATGACCGTGAAATGTGTTGTTTGTGGTCTTGAAACACAATCAGATGAGCATCTATGTCCTAGATGCATAGAATTAGAAAATAAAGTTCAAGTTCTGACTCCAGAGGAAAAACGAGATTTTGCGGGTATCACCATTGAACAAGATCAAGAAAAGCAAACAGAGTATGGTGATAATCGTAGTTATACTGACAATCACCGGATCTATGTAAAGCATATGAATGTTAATATGGGGCAAACCAGCATACTTACAAAAATAATTCTAGGTATTATTTTTGCGGGATTATTAATTGTTGCATTACCCATAGCATTGATTATTATTAGTATAGTTATGTTCTTTCTATTCTTTATGCGCAGGTAAAATTCCTTAATTCTTGGGGATTAGTGAATTCATATAAAAAGCTAGAGATTCTAAGTTGCAAGACTTATTAGAATCTCTAGCTTTTTTGTAGTAGCAGAATTTATAAATTTTTAAGTGAATTTAATAGTTTCTAGATTAAGTCAGTTCATGTTATTGGTCCGTCATAATAACATGAACTGTCTCTTTGGCTAAGAGCAAACGGTTGCGTAGCGTTGGTTAAAATTAGTCCAGGTAGGGGTAAAATGTGCTGAACAAGTCTATTTTGCCTTAAGCAATAGCTTTTCTCTCAGTTTTTGATAGTTAATGGTAAAGTAAGTTCTGTTTTGGGCTTCACGGTGATCAAAACCATAGGCACGTCTGCTTACAGCTAGTACAGGTGGTGCTTGAATTCTTTTGGCAACAGCCATACCTGTATAGAGTTTCCACCATTTTTCTAAGTCAGTAATGAATTCATCAGGTGTAGAAAATAAGGTAGCTACTAGACCTGGTTGGCAGCCAATTTTTTCTTCCAATACACCTTGTTCATACCAGAGGAGTATGTCTTCAGGAGTTCTGCGGTTCCAATGCTCCATAAAGGCCTTAAAGAGGTAATCGTGATAAGGATAAATAATAGGGTCACCCTTACCTTCATCAACAGATTGTTCAAAAGATAGTTCAGCGCTAGGGACAAGATTGATAATTTCTTGAGGAATTACTTCTTTCTTGTAAATTGTTGTATTTAAAAATATGGCTAATTCGTAAATCTGGTATTTCCAGAGATCGGATAAGGCCGCTAAGAATCCTCCCTGATCTCCATATAAAGTAGAATAGCCGACAGTCATTTCACTTTTGTTGGCGTTGCAGGTAAAGCCAGCACCGAAGGCGGCAGCAACGCCAGCTAAAATACGAGAAGAACGATCGCGAGCCTGAATATTTTCAATGACAAAAGGGCTGATCTTTAATTGCTGTTCTTTTCCACTTTTAAGATCTACAATAGGAGCATTGCCAAGTTGCTGAATTGTATAATCAACAACTTCTTGTATGGGCATGATCGTATAAAGGCAGCCTAAGTTTTGTGCTAATTTTGCAGATAAATTTTGAGTGGTTTTTGAATTATATATGCTAGGCATATTTACTAACAATACATTATCCGGTCCGAGGATTTGTGTATAAAGAGCTGCGCTTACTGCTGAATCAATGCCTCCAGAAGCACCAATTACTACTTTTTTTAAGCCAATAGAGTCTAAGAAGTATTTTGTACCATAAGCAAGACTTTGATAGATCGTGCTTATATTCCGGTCATCGTTAGGGGTGGTGGATGAGCTTTTTACATGGTCTGTTGTAAGATGTAAGTCAATACATGTTAAAGAGGAAGAAAATCCTGGGCAATACTCTATAATTTCACCTTTTCGGTTATAAACAGTACTACAGCCATCAAAGGTGTAAATAGTTTTTCCGTTATTTTGTATGCCTGTATTATTTACATAAACTAAAGGTGTGTTCACTTTTGTTACTTGGGCAGAGAAAATACGATTACGCTTGTTGTTTTTGCCGATGGTGTAAGGGGAACTAGATATATTGACAAATAGATCAACAGGACCATTTTGCTGTAGCGCAATAATTGGTTTTACGGCATAATCATCACTCCAGCCGTCTTCACAGAGTAGACAGCCAAGCTTGAGCTGTTTGTTGGCTATATTTATCGTTACGGGTTGTAAGAGTTGGTTTACATTTAACTCTAATTCAATTGCCAGCTTGCGTAAACTATAAAAATGCCGTTCATCATCAAATTCGCGATAATTAGGTTGTAGCGTTTTAATACGGAAGGGATAGGGGAAATTATCATTACCTAAAAGTTTGCCTTGGTAGGCGATAAAGCAGGCGTTATATTTACGAATACGACCGTCATCATTTACTTTAGTCCAATCCATTGCAATGTTCCCAAAAATGATACAGATATCAGTAGACGATTCAATAATTTGTTGACCATACTCTTCACAATCTTTTAAGAAGGTGATTTGTTCCCATGTATCTCCCAGGAAATAACCAGGAATGGACATTTCAGGAAAAATAATCATTTGCATTTGCTGTTGACGGGCTTGCTCTATCTGAGCAAACATGGTTTTTGTATTTAGATCTGGTCTGCCAGGAATAATTTCTATTTGCGCTAAAGCGATTTTAAGCAAGAATAGGTCACCTCTTCTTATTAAATTGCTTATTATTAAGTGTTTACTAAGAAAATAAGCTTTATTATATTTCATTTTGTAAAATATAATAATTCTATATTATATAGTGATATCCTGCCCAAATGCAGGGAAAAAATGAAGTGTAATAGTGAAGAATAACCATGTAGCAGTATCATACGTAATACAGATTGATAAGCTGTTAAAAAATATTAAAAGTTAGATAGCAAATTTTAAAAAAAGCAGGATTTTTGTACAACTATTTATAATGTATAGAATAAAAGAAGAATATAGTTGTAAGTAATAAAGGCTAAGGCTTATGCTTGCATAGAAAGACTTGGCATAAGCCAAGTCTTTCGCTTATAAAGAAGACTTGATTCAAGTGGAGGTTTAACTCCATCTGCATCTTAGTTGCACTTAACTCCCACTTATAGAAGATGGGAGTCTTAAAGCAACTTGTCATTGGATAAATACATTACCTATCTTTATTGACAAGTAGAATTAAGAATACTATACTGTGTAAAATATGAATTTTGGATACATAAAAAACATAGTAAATATATAATATATTTTGCTAAATTGAGTAAATGAGGGAGATATTTTTGAAGAAAACAAATGTTGCCCGTATCTTAGATGGTTTAAAAATTACTTATGAATTACGTGAATACAAGGTGGATGAAAGTGATCTTGGTGCGGAAAATGTAGCACAAAAAATCGCCGTGCCATTAGTACAAGTTTTTAAAACATTAGTTGTCTGTGGTGATAAAACAGGAGTACTTATGGCCTGTATCCCAGGTGGTGATGAGCTTAACTTAAAAGCCTTAGCCACTTTTAGTGGGAATAAGAAAGTGGATATGGCTCCTCTAAAAGATGTGCAAAAATTAACTGGATATATTCGAGGGGGCGTCTCACCTTTAGGGGCAAAAAAGCAATACCCAATTTATCTTGATGATAGTATGACCCAATGGCCATATATAGCAATTAGTGCTGGTATTCGGGGTTGTCAGATTCTTGTGTCTCCTAGTGATCTGATACGTGCCACAAAGGGCAAATTATGTGCTATCGCTCGTGAGATAGAGCAATAATAGTATATTGATTTTTCACATGGAGGCATATTATGAAAATTAACATTCATGAGAGTATAAAAAAAATAAATCCTCGGTGTACTTTGGGTTATAGTATCATTCGTAATGTTGTAGTACATGGAGCCTCTCCTTCTTTGGCCCAAGAACTTTTTCATTTACAAATGGAAGCTGCAAAATTCTATAATTTAGAAGAATTAATTAATATTCCTCCCATAATCGGTGTGCGGAGTATATATAAGAAAGTAGACTTTAATCCTTTTCGGTATAATGCATCTTCGGAAGAAGTGGTCCGCCGTATGCTACAAAAAAAAGGGTCTGATTATGTAAATAGTGCTGTTACAGTTAATAATTATTGTTCTATTAAGTTCCTAGTACCTTTAGGTTTATATGATTTAGACAAAATCGCTGGGGAGGTAAGCTATAAATTAGGAGATAGGGGAACTTTTGTCAATATAGATGGTAACCTAATCGCTACAGATGAAAAAGCATTTTTGACAGATGCTCAAGGAGCATTTGGTAACCCTACTTTAGAGGCTGCTCATACTAAGGTAACGTTGGCTACACGTAATATTTTATTAGTCGTATATGCAGATGAAGAATCAAAAAGGGAAGAACTTAGTCATATTCTTGATTTTACAAAAGAGATGATTCTTACTCATAACAGTGGTACCGTGGAGGCGCAAGCTATTATTACAATATAAATGAAATATGAAATATGAAATAGTAAATAAAAGACGTTGTTCTGAGGAAAGGGAGTTTGAATATGTATAGTAGTACTCGTGGCAATCATGAAAAACTATCTGCGGCTGAGGCCATAAAGAGAGGAATTGCTGCTGATGGTGGTTTATTTGTACCAAATGTTATGCCCAAAATTGATGAAAAATGGTTGGTTAATTTAGTTAATCTTAATTATCGAGAGCGGGCATTTGAAGTTTTACGCTTATTTTTGTCTGACTATAGTGCCGGAGAATTAAGGGAGTGTATTAATGCTGCTTATACTGGGGATAAATTTGATGTTGCTGCTATTGCGCCTGTTGTAGCCATAGATAACAATACGTATGTACTTGAATTATGGCATGGACCAACAAGTGCTTTTAAAGATATGGCATTGCAAATATTACCTCAGCTGATGTCTAAAGCTCTTAGTAAAACTCAGGAGAAAGCTGAAATTGTAATACTTACAGCAACTTCCGGTGATACTGGTAAAGCAGCATTAGAAGGTTTTGCTAATGTTGAGCAGATTAAAATTATTGTGTTTTATCCAGATGAGGGTGTTAGCCCCATTCAACGTATGCAGATGGTTACTCAGGTGGGGAATAATGTTTCCGTCGTAGCTGTTAGAGGTAATTTTGATGATACTCAGACTGGTGTAAAAAATATTTTTAATGATGTTTCTTTTAATAAAGAGTTAGCTGGGAATGGTTTTCAATTATCATCGGCTAATTCGATTAATTGGGGGAGATTAGCACCACAAATCGTCTATTACTTTAGTGCTTATGCTGATTTACTAGGCAAAGGTCAATTACAGTTAGGAAAACCAGTTAATTTTGTGGTGCCTACGGGCAATTTCGGTAATCTTTTAGCAGGTTATTATGCAAAACTAATGGGATTGCCCATTGGAAAACTAATTTGTGCTTCTAATAGTAATAATGTATTAACGGAGTTCTTGGAGCAAGGTGTTTATAATAAGCTACGTACTCTTCATAAAACATTATCTCCATCCATGGATATC
>JARBUM010000197.1 GCA_029239675.1 Pelosinus sp.
ATACGTTTTAATACGGCGCCCACGCTGGCGAACCTAAAAGAGCTAAATCCTTATGCGGTATTTATTGCCCAGGGGTCTGAGCCCATTATGCCTGAATCCATTCCCGGCATCGCCGGACAAAAGGTTTTGTGCGCTACGGAAATATTAAGGGGCAAAGTAACTTTAAAAGACAAAAAAGTGGCTGTTATCGGTTCAGGAATGACCGGCATCGAAACAGCCCATCTGTTAGCTGAAAACGGAAATGATGTCAGTATATTTGAAATGGCCGATACGATAGGGCCGGGATTGTATTTTCAAAATCTTATTGACGTAATGAATCATATCGGAAAATTAAGCGTAAAGCTGTATCCAAAGCATAAACTCCTGAAAATAGATCATGGCAATGCGATTTTTGAAATCATGGCAAACCGCGAAAAGAAAGAATACAAATTTGATGCCGTTGTTATTTGCCTGGGAACAAAACCCAATGAAGCATTAACAAAAGAAATTAAAGCAAATTTCGAACAGGTCTATATCCTGGGAGACGCTGCCAAGGCAGGCAGAATAAGGGATGCAATGGAAACAGGCTTTTTAAGCGCATACAATCTATAATTTATAAAGGAGAGGGGAATAAAAATGGGAAGATATGCACAAACATGCCCGATCATTTATGGTGCTGGAACCATTAGCTTACTGGGGGAAGAAGTCAAAAAACTAGGGTGTTCTAAAGTCATGGTAGTATCTGATAAAATTGTTTCAGAGAAGCAAACCTACGCAACATGCAAAAAAAGTTTGCTGGCTGCCGGGCTGGAAGTTGTGGAGTTTACTGAAATAATTCCTGATCCACCGGATTATATGATAAACCGGGGAGGCGAATTAGCCAAAGCTGAAAAAATTGACGGTATCATAGCCATCGGCGGCGGCAGCCCCATGGACGCCGCCAAGGGCATCAATGTTTTAGTCAATAACCCGGGTACTGTTAATCAATACTTTGGCAATCCTTTTTATACTCCGGGAGTACCTGTGGTGATGGTGGTAACCACTGCGGGGACCGGCAGTGAAAGCACTTCTGTAGGTGTAATCACAGATACCGCGAATAATGTAAAAAATTCGGTAATTTGCAATGCTACGTTAGGCATACTGGATCCGGAAGCGACACTAACCGCACCGCCGGAACTAACAGCCCAGACAGGAATGGATACCTTTGCCCACGCCGCAGAGGCCATTACTGCCAAAATACCCAATCCAAAATCGGAATTGCTGGCGTCAAATGCTATAAACAAAGTCGTTGCCAATCTTCCGCTGGCTATTGCCGACGGACAAAATATAGAGGCCAGAGGAGAGCTTTTACTGGCAAGCAATTTTGCCGGCATAGCCTTCAATGACGCCTTGGTTCATTTAGGACACGCCATCGCCCATGCGGTGGGGGCTAAATTCCATATCACCCATGGTATTGTATGTGCTTTGGCGCTGCCGGAAGTAATGAAGTATGCCGCCGATATCAACGAACAAAAAGTCAAAATTGTCGGCGAAGCCATGGGTATCCGGTTTAGCGGTCAAGAAAGCCCTAAGGAAATCGGGGAGCTGGTGGCCCAAGGAATACGGGGTTTTGCTAAAAATTTAGATATTAAATCCTTTGAGGCTCTAGGTATAGCAAGGAAAGAGCTGCTGGAGATAACTCCATTAGTTTTTAAAGATGCCTGTTATAATTTTGTACCGAAAGAATTAACGAAGGCCGAGGTAGAAGTTATATTGGGGAATATGTACGATAATTATAAATAGAGCCTAAAATAATATATTTATTTGTGTTGCCTGGGGCTTGTACGATATAATTACAGTACAAGCCCATGATCTGTTGTGATTAAAATGATTAAGGTGATAGTATGGATATAATCACTTTAAAGTACTTTGTAAAAGTATGTGAAAATAAAAGTTTTACAAGATCCTCCCGGGAATTATTTATAACCCAGCAGGCTTTAAGCAGAATCATTGGCAATCTTGAAAAAGAAATTGCCGCGCCCCTTTTTAATAGAAGTCATATGGGCGTCAGCCTCACGGAATTGGGACAATATCTTTACCCAAAAGCCAAAGCAATTACCGAGGCTTTTGAAGACTTCCAGGAAGAAGCTTATATTGAGGCAAAAAAGCAGAAAAACAACATTAAAATGGGATTCTCCCCCGGTACCTTGCAGGTTTTGCGAGCAAAGGAATTAATGGAGTTTACTGATAAATATGATGATATAAACCTGCAAATTTCCGAATATTCAGATGTTGCCTGTGAAGCTAACATATTAAATGAAACCTTAGATACTGCCTTTACAGTTAATCCCCAGAATGTAGTTGATTTTCATTATTATCCTTTAATAACGGATCATTTCGTGGCAGTGGTAAATAAAAATAATGCTATTGCCCAAAAAAAGAGCATTTCTTTTGAAGATCTTAGAGATGAAAGCTTAATCCTTTTGGACGATACTTTTCGCATGCAGCTTGTAGTAACAGAACACTTTAGAAAAGCCGGAATTAAGCCCCGGGTTTATAGCCGCTGCAATCATGATTTAAACACAGCCTATGATTTTGTAGCCTTAAATAAAGGGATTTTTATTTTTGTAAACAGCCTGGCAAAAGTAGAAGCCTATGATGAGATTGTCCGCATTCCCATCAGCGTACCTACCGCCTTTTGGGATTTAGGTTTTATTATAAAAAAAGATAAGAAAATAAGCCAACCGTTAAAAAGGTTTATGAGCTATTTTTTGGAAAGATAGCGTAAGCCTTTATTACAAAAGCCCTTGGTCTCGCTAAAATGAGACCAAGGGCTTTCGTTACATTGTGTCTTTGAGCTGAATTTTATATTCTTTCAAACGCCGGTATAGTGTACTTTTGCTCAGTCCCAACATAGCTGCTGCCTGGTAAAGGTCATTATTTGTTAAAATCATAGCATCAATGATGGATTGCTGTTCCTGCTCTCTTATCGGTTTAATTACCCCGCTTGGGCTAAATAACGCAGGATTATCAATGATTTCATCCGGGAGATCACAGACCCGGATTGTTCCGTTCTCTGCCATATTCACTGCATAATCCATTGCATTTTTTAATTGCCTGACATTGCCCGGCCAGTGATAGTGTATGAGAATACGCAATACGGCTGTATCCAATTCAAGTTTAGGTATATCCAATTTCATGCATTGCTGTTCGATAAAAAATCGCGCAAGGGTAATCATATCATCACCCCTGTTTGGCAAAGAGGGTACTGTGATTTTGAATGTTGCCAAGCGAAAGTATAAGTCTGCACGAAATTCTTTTTGTAAGGCCATTGCATAGAGATTTTTATTCGTAGCGGCAATAACACGAAAGTCTGCCGGTATATATTTATTTCCACCCAATCGCATGATTCGTCTGTCTTCTAGTACGCGAAGTAAAGTCGCTTGCGATTCCAAGGGCATATCCCCGATTTCGTCCAAAAAAAGAGTACCGCCGTTTGCCATTTCAATTTTCCCGGCACGTCCTTTCGGTTCGGCACCAGTAAAACTGCCACCCTCATAACCAAATAGTTCGCTTTCTATTAACCCGGTGGGAATAGAAGCGCAATTAATAGCCACAAAGGGCTTGTTCGGATGCGATTCATTGTGTATTGCTTGAGCAAATAGCTCTTTACCACTGCCTGTTTCGCCAATTAATAAAACACCAAGATCACGGCTAGCCACTTTTTTGGCTAATTGTTTAGCTCGTAATAGCTCAGGGCTGTTTCCCAGTATATCATCAAAAGTAAATTTAGCAGGAAAAAACTTTGATTTATCACTTTCAATAATAGTTTTGTTTAGTTCGGTGATACGTATGACAGCTCCCACTACCTCCTTTTTATTGATTATTAGAGGTTTTACCTTTAAATTACATGCTTTACTGCCGTGGCGGTTACTAACGGTTGCTGCTATATCAGGTATATCAGGAACCGTAAGTTTCCCCTGCAATGTATCTGCTATCTGAGGCAATTCACCAAAAAAATCAGAATAATATTTTCCTTTCGCTTTTGCAGAAGTCATTCCCAGTAAGTGTTCGCCACCACGGCTAATATGATTGATTTGACCGTTATAGTCCAAAAAAATGAAGCCCTCATCAATCATTGAAAAGGTGGTATGTAAAATACTATTATCAATATTTATTAGAATTTTGTGTTGCGCTAATGTTAGCGCTTCATGAATTTTTTTCGCAATGGAAAACTGCCAGGCTATTAACCAGCTAAATAACTCTTCTTCTTCAATAGTTTGGCTAAATTCGCGGTAATAGGCAAGAGTAATTACTGCTGCTACATTTCCGTTCGTGTCAAATATCGGCAGCGATATGACTACTTTACCTTTCTGTAATGTTTTGTTATAGGTTTCCGGTCCAATTGTGCACAC
>JARBUM010000198.1 GCA_029239675.1 Pelosinus sp.
ATACGATTTCCATCTTCTCCATGGGGAAAGTCTCCGCATGCATTATGCCAAGACTCTTGACTGCTGGTATCATAATTTTTCCGACCACATCGATACCGTTAAAGAGAAGTTTGACGACCAATTTGTCCGAATGTGGAGTCTTTATCTCCAAGGCTGCGCTGCTGCATTCCGGACGACAGGGCTGGATATTCATCAGCTTCTTTTTTCAAAAGGTTTAAATAATAACCTGCCGCTAACTTACGATCATTTACATAGCTGACGTTGTTCTACGGCTTTTATAGCTGTTGTCCTCCCATGAATTTCTGCAAGGAAAGGACAATGTAAATGTATAGAACCTACAGAACAACCAAAGGCACAATTTGGGGTGAGGAAACGGAGAACATTGATATTACACTTAAATTGATTACGGATATGGATGGGAAACAATATGTGATGATCAAGAAGCAAAAAGAAGATGCTATATATAATCTTTCGCTGGTAGGTCATGTCACTGAAATAGTTAGCGAAGTTTCATTCGAAGAGTATAGAAACATTACCTATGCAAGATTAGACAAGGAATTGTTAGAGCAAGGGATCAAACCCAGGAGACGGCTCGATTTACACAAATATTCCACTTTAGAATAGGTAATTACTTAAAACTCAAGAATTAGCGAATATTATATCTAATATGTCTCATACAAAGCACCCAGTGAAATTCTAGTTGAATTTCACTGGGTGCTTTAGCTTTTAAGACTTAAACAGCACAGAAAATTGGACATTACTTATGCATGAATTACTTTTTTGAGCCACTTTTCCATAACTCAATTGTTTCAGCAACTGCATAGTTTACAGTTCTTGGAATTTATGCATTAGTTTCTCAGCAAAGATCACTGATTTCATCCCCAATCTTATCGTTAGGTATCTTTTCGTAAAATAGCAAGGTAGTCTTCATATGCAAAACAACGATTGCGATTTGCATTCTGCGTTTGTCTTAATATACCAATATCCATAAGATTATTTACTGCTTTAGAGACTGTATTAAACGATATACCCAACTCGGTACTTGTCTTTTTAATATCGATAATCGGGTTCCTTTTGATATATTCAAAAACCTTTACTGTTGTCTTGAATGAACTTTTCACACCTTCTACTTTCCCATAGTCTCTTTCATTCAATGCCACTAGTGAGTCAATAGTGGCAATCGCATCTTCTGCCGATTCTGCAAGGGCTTTAAGAAAGAATTTAATCCACTGTTCAAAGGTTCCTTTCAACCTTACATCCATCATTCGATCGTAATATTCGATACGATTTCTTTTCAAAAAATAGGAAATATATAGTGTTGGGTAATTAAGAAGCTGTTTTTCACGCAAAAAGAGTGTTATAAGAAGCCTGCCAATCCGACCATTACCATCCAAGAATGGATGAATTGTTTCAAATTGGTAATGAATTAGAGCAATTTTTATAAGCGCATCCAGCTCATCTTCACCGTTTATAAATTTTTCTAGGTTAGACATCGCCACTTCCATATCTTCTGGATTTGGTGGAATATAATTAGCATTGTTTAAAGTGCTACCTGGTGGTCCTATCCAATTTTGACTATATCTGAATTCTCCAGGATTTTTTTCTCCGCCCCGCATATCTTCCAGTAATACTCCATGTATTTCTCGTAAAAGTCGATTGCATAAAGGCAGTTCTTGCAGTCTATTAATGGCATACCAAACCGCTTTAATATAGTTGATTACATCTGCCACATTACTATTTATATTGTCTTCTAATGCAGGGTCTAATATATCGTCCAACGTAGCTTGCGTTCCCTCAATCTGAGAAGATAACAAAGCTTCTTTTCGAACATACATGGAAACAAATAAATCGATATTAGGTATCCGAGTAGAAAGAGCATCTAATATTCCCAAGGTTCGATTGGCTTTTACTAATAAGAAAATAATTTCTTCGTCCATCTCTATAGAGGGACTTGGTGGTAGCGACTTGGGTTCATATGAATTATATTGTAACTCTCTACTTAAATTTTTTTTATATTCACCTGCACGATTCTTCATATTCTACTCCTTAAAATGAAATAACACCTGTATTATAACACTTATTATTTCATTTTTTAAGTTTTTTATGAAATAAGACTACTATTATCTTACTATAATTTCACTTTTGCATCACTGTATCACTACTAACTTTACTTTCATTTCTTATCTCACTATCCAATTTTATCAAACATCTGACAAATATTTCTCAACAGTTAGCCAAATCCCTTACCGTTAAGGAATTTGGCTTTAATGATGCGCATCAAAGGACAGGCTGGTTTTCCGATAAATTCGATAATCGCTGGTTGTTATTTTGGCTCTATATCCTTCGTGGAGTAGCCCTTGCATGGTTACCCCTTCGGCTTGGATTCCACCAGCACTAGTTTGGCAATTTTCATTGTATTATACGAGTGGAGCGCAACGATACCGCCAACGATACGCCTGACTACCGACATTTTTGGCAAACAAAGCGAACTTAAGAATCTCGTCCCTATCTATTTTTACTAACCTTTACATAAGATTTGTAGCTTTTCTCATTGCCCACTGTGACACTAAACCTGTTATCGGAAAGTAACAACATCATTAGCTGATTCGCATCAAAGGTTAAATATCCCTCGCATAATAATTCCAGATATACGTCTTCAACAGTTCGTGGTTTTCTTTTTCTTCGAAGTTTTTGCCCATTTTCCCTTTTATTTTGATAACCATGCCATCTCGATTAAATTTAACTTTTTATGACTCCTAAAAAGCCAAAGGCTCAGGGTAACAGCCCTAAGCCTTCAGTTTCCCGATCAACACCAGTATATAACGCTGTCAAAATTTATCTTTATTACTACTACTATAATCCTAATATAACCTTAGGCTATTCCAATTTTAAGAGTAGTTCACGATACTCCTTATCTAAATGATCTATGGTGTTTCTGTCTTTAGCAACAGATAATTTACTAAGCACTTCTGCCAGACGATGCTCTAGTAAAAGTCGCCCCTCTTTAGCTGAGTCTACTTTCTGTTCCTGCTTATATTGGAGATATTCTTCATAATTCCCAGAAAAAAGCCGAAGCTTTCCAGAATCAAAAAGCATGAGATGGGTAGCGATGGAATTAATAAATTTTCGGTCATGAGAGGCCAGCAGTATTGTCCCTTTATACTCTGCCAACACAGCTTCAAGTGCTTCCAAAGATGGTAAATCCAAGTAATTTGTTGGTTCATCCAACAGTAGAACATTTGCTTTGCTCACCATAATTTGAGCTAGAGCGACACGTGTTCTCTCGCCTCCGCTCAATACGGCAACTTTTTTATACACATCATCCTGGCGAAATAGCAACTGTGCCAGCAGGCTTCTCACGAAGTTCTCGTCATAGATACTATCTGTCATCACATTTGCCAGTATCGATTTATCTAGATCAAGCCCCTCTATCGCCTGGCTGAAATATCCAAAGCGTACCTTGGGTGCAACATAGATCCCTTCAGCATATGACAGAATCATATTCATTAACGTTGTTTTTCCGCAGCCGTTATCGCCAACCATAGCTACCTTATAACCGCTTCCAATGCTAAATTCAGCCTGATCATACAATCTGCGATTGCCAAAGAATTTGCTTATCCCCTCTGCCCGCAGCACCATTTTGCTGTATAGATCATCAGTATTCACCAAATCAAATACCACCTTAGGATTACTTTTGGGTTTATCCTTGGCCTCTAACTGACTCATTCGTGTTTCCATGGCTTTTACGGCTTTATACAAGTTCGCTTTTGCTTTTTGATTCCCCATTTTGTGTAGTCGTGCTTCCGAATTTCCCATCCGGCTTGGAGTTTTTCTCATAGTCACTGCCTGCTGCCTGCGGTCGGCTGCCCCCGCCTCTAGTTTTTTCTTCTCT
>JARBUM010000199.1 GCA_029239675.1 Pelosinus sp.
GTACAGCGCTTTCAGCGCGAACTGTCAGTATCGTTTCTGTTTTTCTTGTATCGTTTGCCAACTTTTCCTCGGTAGGCATTATAGCTGGGGCGGTAAAAGCTTTACAAGAAAAGCAAGGGGACATCGTTGCTCGCTTTGGCTTAAAGCTTATTTATGGAGCAAGTCTGGTTAGTCTTTTATCTGCTACTGTCTCTGGCTTCTTTTTCTAGTATAATAGAATAAAAGACGGTTAAAGATAACGAGATATGAAATCTATGACGTTTAAACGTGTGCATAACATTGTGTTAGATTCACTTGGCATAGGGGGAAGCCGGATGCTGCGAAGTTTGATGATGCTGGGATGGATACTTTCGGGAATATTGCGAAGGTTTGCGGAAAGCTCAATATACCGATAAGGCGAAGTTGGGAATCGATAATATCAGGCCTTTAGAGGGGATATTGCCAGCGCGAAACCCATTGGCTTATTACGCTAATTCGAGGGGAGAGAATTTCTGATGAGAATGGTAGATTTGATTGAAAAAAAACGGGATGGAAAAGAGCTAACAACAGCTGAAATTTACTTTATTATTGACGGTTATACAAAAGGTACGATTCCTGATTATCAAGTGAGTGCTTTGGCAATGGCAATCTTTTTTCAAGATATGACCGAAAGAGAACGTGCTGATTTAACAATGGCAATGGTTGAGTCTGGTGATACGATTGATTTATCAGCGATTGAAGGAATCAAGGTTGACAAGCATTCTACTGGCGGTGTAGGTGATACGACTACTTTGGTGCTTGCACCGCTCGTCGCGGCTGTCGGCGTTCCTGTGGCTAAGATGTCGGGACGGGGACTTGGTCATACGGGTGGTACGATTGATAAATTAGAATCGATTGCTGGTTTTCATGTGGAGATTGAGAAAGAGGAATTTATCAACTTGGTAAATCGTCATAAAATTGCCGTTATCGGACAGAGTGGTAATTTAACGCCAGCCGATAAAAAACTGTATGCTTTGCGTGATGTGACGGCTACCGTCAATTCCATTCCTTTGATTGCTAGTTCGATTATGAGTAAAAAGATCGCAGCAGGCGCAGATGCTATTGTTTTGGATGTCAAAACTGGCGCTGGTGCTTTTATGAAAACTGAGGAAGATGCGAAAGAGTTAGCACAGGCCATGGTACGAATTGGCAATAATGTTGGTCGGAAAACGATGGCAGTGATTTCAGATATGAGTCAACCGTTAGGTTTTGCGATTGGTAATGCGCTAGAGGTCAAAGAAGCAATTGATACCTTACAGGGAAAAGGTCCGAAAGATTTAGAAGAACTCTGCCTAGTATTAGGTAGTCAAATGTCCTATTTGGCAGGCAAATCCGCTTCTTTAGCAGAGGCAAAAGCAATGCTACAAGACGTGATGAAAAATGGGAAAGCTTTGGCGAAGTTCAAAGAGTTTATCATAAACCAAGGTGGCAATCCAGAGGTGGTTGATCATCCAGAAAAATTACCACAAGCAGCTTATCGCATTGAAGTTCCCGCGAAAAAAGATGGTGTAGTAGCCAGAATCGTAGCCGATGCTATCGGAACAGCGGCTATGCTACTTGGAGCAGGACGAGCAACGAAAGAATCGGAAATTGATTTGGCGGTTGGTCTTGTCCTGCATAAAAAAGTTGGCGACAAAGTCAGCAAAGGCGAGTCATTAGTAACGATTCATGCGAATCAAGAAGTGGTAACTGAGGTCATAGAAAAAATCTATCAAAACATATATATTGAAGACAAAGCTGATGTGCCGCAGTTAATCCATGATATTATAACGGCATAAATTATTTTTTAGCTAACATTTTGAAAGAGAAATAAAGAACCGTGATATAAAATAGCATTGTTATCGCTATGTATATCACGGTTTCTTTATTTAGGGTATTTAGTTTTTGAATGAGTCAGGCGACGGTTCTTCGACTCATGACCTATCGAAAGTTTCGCAGTTATACCTGTTACGGAGGCCCCCGATTAATCTTAAACTACATGAATTGAGCCATTGTAGACGACCATCTCTTGCAAAGTAGCCTAGCCTTGCAGGAGTCTGGTATGTTTATGGAAAATAAAATAATGATAAATATTCAAATTGCTAAAGTGAGACAAAGTACTGTCACCTGACTCTTTTTACAAGGATTTGGCAAGAGTTATTTGACAGTTAGAGGGTAATAAGTCAATTTTAAATATAACTCAAGCCTGACCCCGAACTGTCCCTGGGATTAATTGCCGTTTTCCTAAAAGAACAGAAAATTGAGATCTCTTTATTAGTACCTTATAGTGATAGTAGTATTATGGCCCAATTATATGCCAAGATATGCTAGGAACGTCCCCTCTGTCATACAATTATGTGGAATTTTAATGAAATAAAATTCTTTGGATAATACTATTTCTTAAGGAAGGAAGAGGTAGAGATGGAAGATAAAAAGGCTTTGTGGGGTTTGAAGCAAAAATTATTAAGAGATATGTTATTGGACAGGGACAAATTTAATGAAGCTATTGCCTTATGCTTAGAGCAGCATGCCATGATACATTCCTCTGGACTATCACAACTAGATAGGGTCACTTTTGAGGATGAGTTGTGGTCTGACTTGGATGAAAAAAATTTTCGCACTATGCCCACGCCGCAAGATGAAACGATAGCCTGGAATTTATGGCATTTAACAAGGATAGAAGATATAGCAATGAATATCTTGATCAAAGGTGAAATGCAGGTTATTAATGAATTTAACTGGCTCGACCTGCTAAATATAAGCGTTTGTGATACTGGTAATGCTATGACGGATGAAGAAATTATTGATCTAAGTTCAAAAATCAATATGCAAGAATTACGTAGATATAGAATGACTGTGGGCAGAAGAACACAGGAGATCATTCAAAGTCTTCTGCCTACAGATTTGAAAAAGAAAATGAAACCGGACAGACTGCAAAGAATCTTAGATGAAGGCGGAGTTCTAAATGTTGAAGGCGCCAATTGGCTAATCGACTTTTGGGGCAAGAAAAATGTTGCCGGAATTTTGCTTATGCCGATTACCCGCCATCAAATGGTGCATATGAATGAATCAATGCGCCTTAAAAAGAAATGCCAGGGTAAAAAATAAAGTAAGCCCATATTCTTGAGCCTGCTAGTTAAACTAGCAGGATTTACAAATAAGGGCGTCCCTAACTGTCCTCGCAGGGACATTCATCTTAGTTGCAGTTGTACTCCTCTTGATCCGGAGCAGCGTCCGTCACACTGTTAAAGCGATGATCATGCCCAAGAACCACGCTCGTTTCACCACAGAATTGGTGGGTATGCTCACCTCCTGCTAAATCAATAGCTGGCCCAGTTGTCACATCGACAAAATGCCAATGAAGAGGTCCGCCTTTTGGATCGGTAGTAGTTTTGACAAAGATACGGTGAACATGGCTGTCACCCGAATAGATTGCCGGTCCAGTTGTTCCAAGGATGCCATGTTGGTGTCCGCGGGCCACATCCGCGATAGTAATAAACGCGTGATTGTGGTTTGTGTTTTCCGCAGCTGCCTGGCATTGAACTGTTACTTCAGTCAAAATAATCACCTCCATGTTACATAATATGTTGCGGAGTTGGCAAGTGTGACTAATCTGACGACGGTGTGGCAAAAGCCAAGTTTTCTAATTTTCACCTGACTTCATCGTCAGGCAGGAATTTGTCATCTGCCAGTGTGCATTATTAGTGGATAAAGCATATATTTGGAAAAATCGCCGAAAGGCGGGGACGCAAAGCCGGTGGAGTAGCTATAGGGATTATATAGGTATGGGAAGAAACCTGACGGATACAAGGGAAGTATTGGGTATTCTTTCGGACTTTAATGAAAAAGCCTTAATAGAGTTTGTAAGGTTCAATCATGAGTTTAGTGATGAGTTTAGTGTGGGAACTTTTCTGGATGTCCGTGAAGAGAAGGAAATAGATCAGCTAAATGTGACTGAATATATAAATAGGTATTTGGCTGAAAAAGGAATAGGAATCAATGATTTGAGAAGTGTAGGCAATAAATCGCTAAGAGAGGAACTGATAAAGCTTCTGATGGAAAAATCCAACTTGTCCCTAAGAGGGATTGCGGAGACATTGGAACTAAACCGTGAAATGGTAAGAAAGTTGCAAGTGTCAAAGGACCTGTCTCCTTGACACTCTTTCTTTAATGCATAGCATCTATCCTAAAAGTGCATACTTTATATTGGAAGAATAACACATACCGTGAGATAAACACCATAATTTATAGGGCGATGTACAATGCCTGTAATTATGATCAAAGGATCTAAATTAAGGGTTTGTGCAGATATTAACTTAAGAGGTGAAAATTATGAAAAAAAGTTTGGGTGCTAAAACATTGCTCTATCCTACACCTATTCTGGTTGTATGTACCTATGATGTTGAAGGCAATCCCAATGCTATGACTGCTGCTTGGGGAGGTATTTGCTGCTCATCTCCGCCTTGTGTTGCGATTTCACTACGCAAAGCAACTTATTCGTATGATAACCTAATGCTCAAAAAGGCATTCACAATCAATATTCCTTCAGAAAACTATGTAAAAGAGGCTGATTACTTTGGCATAGCCTCCAGACATAAGGAAGATAAATTTGCTAAGACTGGCCTTACAGCGGTGAAAAGTGATATTATTGATGCTCCTTACATCAGGGAATTTCCCATTAATTTGGAGTGTAAAGTTATACAGGTTATTGAACTTGGGCTGCATACTCAGTTTATAGGTGAGGTCATGGATGTTAAAATGGATGAGACCATACAAGAAAAAGGAGATCAGCCGGTTATTGAACAAATAAAACCTTTAATTTTTGCTCCTGACAGTGGCAATTACTATGGTGTAGGGAAACAAATTGCCCAGGCATTTACTATCGGAAAAGACCTATTAAAAAAGGAAATATAGAAAAGTGGTTTATTAATAGAATAAGAACAATAAGGAATAGGCTGTCTTTAAGGCAGTACGCCTTTATGGATAAGTCGAAAGGTAATTATGAAATAACCCCAGCTATCAAAGGAAACATGGGGGCAGGGATGTTCTTAATAATGAAACATAGCCCCTGTCCCCATGTTTTTTCCCCATGTTTTTTCTTGGCTAAGATTGATACTCAAATTTGAGCGTTTTTGCACACTCTGACGTCCCCCCCTGTCACTTTAAGTTATGCTTATTTTC
>JARBUM010000200.1 GCA_029239675.1 Pelosinus sp.
AAATCTTTGTGAAATCTGCAGTAAAAGTCAAACTACTGGCTCTAATGTCAGCCACTCTCATTTAAAAACGAAACGCACTTGGAAACCTAACATTCAACGGGTTAAAGCGGTTGTGAATGGTGAAACTAAAAGAGTTAATACTTGCACTCGTTGCTTACGTTCTGGAAAAATTCAACGTGCTATCTAATTTAAATGTAAATCATTATAGATTATAACTGAGGCACAATAAAAAGACTGGGAAAATTCCCAGTCTTTTTTCTATTCTTTTTCAATAATGTCAATTATCGTTTCTAGATTGCTTTTATTAAATTGATATTTTGCACTACAAAAAGGACAACAAACTTCTGCATGCCCATCTTCAACTAAAATATCGTTAATTTCTTCCACTCCAAGACTAATCAATACTTTCTGTACCTTTTCATAAGAACAAGTACATTTAAACTCTAAAGGAGTTTCTTCATAGATAGTAACTGAACAATCGGCAAAAATCCGTTTAATAATACCAGTCGCATCTAGTCCTTCGCTTATCAACTGTGAAACAGGTGGTAATAAGGCTATATTCTTCTCAACTTTGCCTAAAACTTCATCATCAGCGTTCGGTAAAGCTTGTACAATAAATCCACCAGCAGCTGTTACAGTCATATCTGGTTGCACCAAAACACCCAAGGCCACCGCCGACGGTGTCTGCTCTGATATATATAAATAATTGGTAATATCTTCAGCTATTTCGCCACTAACTAATTCCGCACTACCTGTAAAAGGCTGCTTTAAACCTGTAAAGCGAGTAACAGATATTTGCCCATTACCAACAGCTGCACCAACATCCAATTTACCATCACGTAAAGGCAGATGGACATGTGGATTTTTTACATAGCCACGAACCTGCCCTCTAGCATGTGCATCCGTAACAACTTCACCAAGGGGGCCATCACCTGAAATTCGTATTGTAATGCTCTCATCTGTTTTAAGATTAGCAGCTAACAATAAAGCTCCTGTCATTGTTCGTCCTAGGGCTGCTACTGCTACCGGATAACAATCATGGCGTTTTCTAACCTCTTCTACTAATGTTGTAGTTACTGCAGCAAAAGCGCGCACTCCACCTACTATAGTTGCTTTTGTAATATGATCCTCCATGATTCCCCTCCTTCTATAACCTTTCTGACATTACAACTCGCCCCGTTGTAACATCTAGAACCTCAATAACTCGTTCTGTTAACCTAGCAAATGTACCAATTCCATCATCTCTCTTGGACATAGCTGGTGATCCTGGGTTTAAATATACAATCCCATTGTGCTTTTCCAATGATGCCAAATGAGTATGACCTGTAATAAATAGATCAGCTTTAAACTTGACCGCTATTTCTTTCTTTTTCTCATCCGTAAGATGATGTCCATGGGTAGCAACAATACGTAAGCCTTCAATTATCATATAAGCATAGGGCGACTGTATCGGCATACTTAGCACCATACTATCTACTTCAGCGTCACAATTGCCACAAGCCGCTATAATTGGAATTGGGCAAGCATTTAATACATTGGCTAACTGTTTAGGATTATATTCTTTCAGTATTTCATTGCGAGGACCATGATATAGTATATCTCCAGCATGAATAATAAAATCACACTGAGCAAAATATTTATTATAAATTTTTTCCCATGTATCTATACAACCATGAGTATCACTAATAATACCAATATGCATATAATCACCCATCATTTCCCTGGAAATATTTTACTTTCGCTTTTAAAAACGCTCACCTTCTATCTTGTTTAGGTGCCTGTAAATTCCTGCCCCAAATGGTTAAGGAAAATAGACTGCATAACTCGAATAAAATTTACCATAAGGGTATCAAAGCCCAAGGCTCACTTATACAAGTAAAGAGTTAAAAGCGACCAAATCCTAAAGATAAGTATAACTAAGATTCAGAGGGAGTATTAACGCCCTCTGAATCTTATTCTTCTTTATATTTGTTTTAATAAATTAGCCATTTCAATCGCTGTTACTGCAGACTCAAACCCTTTATTTCCAGCTTTAGTTCCAGCTCTTTCAATCGCTTGTTCAATGCTCTCAGTAGTAAGAACACCAAAAATAGTAGGAACACCTGTAGCCATACCTACATGGGCTACACCTTTAGATACTTCTGAACATACGTAATCATAATGAGTAGTACTACCTCTTATTACAGTGCCTAGACATATTACAGCCTGATATTTATTACTAGTAGCCATTTTCTGCGCCACTAAAGGTATTTCAAATGCACCAGGAACCCAAGCAACTTCAATATCTTCTTCTTTCACGCCATGTCTTTTAAGGCCATCTAACGCACCATCTAGCAGCTTACTATTTATAAATTCATTGAATCTCGCCACCACAACACCAACTTTTAATCCTTCAGCTACTAATTGTCCTTCAATAAAATGTACCATGTTCTATTCCTCCCCATATTGTTTGAGCATATGTCCTAATTTAACTTTCTTAACAGATAAATAGCGTTGATTAAATTTATTTGCTTTGATTTCAACAGGTACTCTCTCTGAGATAGTTAACCCATAACCTTCTAAACCAGCTCTTTTTCTAGGATTATTCGTTAATAACTTAATACTTGTTAAGCCTAAATCAACTAGTATTTGAGCACCAATTCCATAATCTCTTAAATCTGGTGCAAAGCCTAATATTTCATTCGCTTCTACTGTATCTTTGCCTTGATCCTGCAATGCATATGCACGAATTTTATTGGCTAGGCCAATTCCACGCCCTTCCTGTCGCATATATACTAATACACCTGCTTCTTCCTGACTGATACGTTTTAGAGCACTATCCAATTGTTCACCACAATCACAACGTAATGATCCTAAAGCATCACCTGTTAAACATTCGGAGTGTATGCGCACCAAGACATTTTCCTTGCCAGCTACTTCACCTTTTATTAAAGCAATATGACATTGATTATCTAATTTACTTTCATAAGCAATTAAACGAAATTTACCATATTTAGTCGGCATTTGGGTTTCAGCACCACGTATTATAAATGATTCATTTGCCTTACGATATTTAATTAACTCAGCAATGGTAATAATTTTCAAATCATGTTTTGTAACAAATTCCATTAAGTCTGGCACTCTAGCCATAGTACCATCCTCATTCATAATCTCACAAATCACCCCTGCTGGATAACATCCAGCCATCTTTGGTAGATCAACTGCGGCTTCCGTATGTCCCGCACGTCGTAACACTCCGCCTTCCACATAACGTAAGGGGAAAATATGACCTGGTCTTCTAAAATGCTCAGGAAGAGCATTGGGATCTAGCATAGCACTAATGGTTTCTGACCTTTCATGTGCTGAAATACCTGTTGTTACAGTGTGCACATCAACAGATACTGTAAAAGCAGTACAATGATTATCTGTATTATCACATACCATTGCACCAATACCTAGCTCGTCCAATCTGGAGCCAATCACCGGCATACAAATAAGTCCACGTCCATAAGTCGCCATAAAATTAATGGCTTCGGGAGTAACTTTGTCAGCAGCCATTAACAAATCGCCTTCGTTCTCTCTATCTTCATCATCAACCACCACAATGATTTTACCATTCTTAATATCTTCAAGCGCTTCTTCGATCGTATTAAATTTCATATTCATTACCTCCAAGTATAATAACTAAAATCCATGTTTCTGTAAAAAGTTCATATCAATAGTAGAAGTATTAGACTGTCGCTGATTTGAATTAAAATTTAACAACTTTTCTACATATTTCCCAATAACATCAGCTTCTAGATTTACAACATCACCAGTCTTCTTAAATCCTAAGGTAGTTACAGAAGCACTATGGGGTATTAAAGATACGGAAAACCA
>JARBUM010000201.1 GCA_029239675.1 Pelosinus sp.
GATACCATCTTGAAGCCGGAACTTATCCTGCGTAAATCTTCTGGTGAGAAGGGAGATAGTTATGATTAATAAAAAAGTAGTATTAGTAGTGGGAAGTTTGAATATGGATCTAGTAGTTTCTGCTCAAAGGCTTCCCCAAAAGGGTGAAACTATTTTTGGGAAGAGCTTTGCAACTTTCCCTGGCGGAAAAGGGGCCAATCAGGCGGTAGCTGCGGGCAAGCTAGGGGCCAATGTATCTATGGTAGGCTGTATTGGATCTGATAGTTTTGCAGACGAACTACTAGTAAGCCTAAAGCTGAATCATGTTTATCCCGATTTTATGCGGAAAGTCGATTGCTCCACGGGGACGGCATTAATTACAGTGGATGATGCTGGTGCCAATACCATCGTAGTAGTAAGTGGGGCCAATGGAGAATGTAAGCCATTGGACGTTGATAAAGCCTTAGCAAATTTGGCAGAACCAGGAATTTTATTAATACAAAATGAGATACCCTTAGAGACCGTTGAATATGCTATTCGCGCTGCTAAGGTAAGGGGCTGGTTAGTTATTTTTAATCCTGCACCTGCTCGGCAAATCGATAACAGCTTAATGCCTCTAGTGGATATCATTATTCCAAATGAAACAGAAATATCTTTACTGACAGATGGTCCAGCCAATACACAGGAGGACATTGTTGTTGCTGCCCAAAAATTGCTGGATTGGGGAGTCAAGAATATTATTGTAACAATGGGAGAAAAAGGAGCGCTATGCTGCAATAAACTGGGAGTTAAGCAGATCAAAGCCTATCAAGTAGACCCAGTAGATACGACTGCAGCAGGGGATGCATATACAGGGGCGTTAGCAACAAGCTTAGCAGAAGGCAAGACCCTCTTGGAAAGCATGGATTTTGCCGCAGCTGCAGCTGGTTTATCCGTAACAAAACAAGGGGCCCAGCCTTCGTTGCCTTACCGCTCGGATGTAGAAAAATTTATGAAACAGCAGGAGAGAGAAGTATGAAAAAAATTGGCACCTTACATCAAGGAATTAGTAAAGTAATCGCTGGTATGGGACATGGGGATATGCTAGTAATCGGTGATTGTGGTTTGCCCATTCCTCCTGAAGTAAGAAGGATTGATTTGGCTCTTACGGCAGGTGTGCCTACTTTCTTACAAACCTTGTCAGTGGTACAACAAGAATTAGAAATTGAGAGTGTAGTGATGGCGAATGAAATGCTGCAAATTAGTCCAGAACTGTATGCAACAACAAGATCATTACTTGGGGATATACCTGTTGAGACTGTTAGTCATGAGGAATTTAAGAAAATGACGAAACAAGCGGTAGCTGTAATCCGTACAGGAGAATGCACAGCCTATGCTAATATTATCTTAAAATCAGGCGTGTTTTTTTAGGAGGTCATGAGTCAATGGATACTACGCCACTTTTAGTCATGAAGGAGATTACAAAAAGTTTTCCAGGAGTAAAGGCACTACAGAAAGTGGATTTTTCTTTGCATGCAGGAGAAGTACATTTTTTGCTAGGAGAAAATGGTGCAGGCAAATCAACGTTAATGAAAGTGCTAAGTGGTGTTTATCAGCAGGATTCAGGTGAGATTTGGATCGATGGGAAATTAGTAGAAATCGGCAGTCCGCGTAAAGCCGCACTCCATGGCATTGGCATCATTCATCAAGAAATGAATGTAGTACCTGAATTGATGGTTTGGGAAAATATTTATCTTGGCAAAGAGTTAACAGATAGGTTTGGATTTTTGCAAGCAAAAACCATGAAACAAGAGACAGCCATGCTTCTGGCTAAGCTTGGTTCTGATATTAACCCTGCTGCCGTCGTAGGGAGTCTGAGCATTGGTGAACAGCAAATGGTTGAAATTGCCAAAGCCCTTTCCTATGAAACCAAGATATTGATCATGGATGAACCTACGGCAGCTTTAACCGAGCGTGAAACGGAAAAGCTGTTCCAGATTATCCAGCAGCTAGCGTCTGGCGGTGTCGGTATTATTTATATTTCTCACCGTATGGAAGAATTGTTTATCGTAAGTCAGCGTGTTACGGTGCTAAGAGATGGTACTTATGTAGGTACGGTAGAGACAAAAACAACGAATTTTGATCATTTGATTAAAATGATGGTTGGACGGGATATGACGGCACGTTTTCCCAAAAAGGTTGCTGAATTGGGAGCAGAGGTGCTGAGGGTAGAAGGGTTAGCCCGCCAAAATGAATTAGAAGATATATCTTTTAGCGTGAGGGCTGGAGAAATTTTGGGTATTGCTGGACTGATGGGCGCAGGGCGTACTGAAGTAGGTAGGGCAATATTTGGGGCTGATCCTATCGATAAAGGTGATATATTTGTAAACGGTGAAAAGTGTGTAATCAATTCTCCAGTTGATGCAATTCGCGCAGGGATAGGCTTAATTACGGAAGATCGGAAACAACAAGGTCTGGTGCTTACGATGTCTGTAGGTGAAAATATGTCATTGTCCTCTCTGGCTTCTTTCTGTAAAAGTGGTTTTATTAATGAAGCTGGAGAACAGAAAATGATTACGGATAATATTGAAAAACTTAATATCCGTACTCCTGGAATGACTCAACTTGTCAAAAATCTAAGTGGTGGCAATCAGCAAAAGGTGGTAATTGCCAAATGGTTGGCTACCTATCCAAAAGTCTTGATTATGGATGAACCTACTCGTGGTGTTGATGTGGGTGCTAAAGCTGAAATATACAATATTATGAACATGCTTACGGCGGCTGGGGTAGGTATTGTAATGATCTCTTCAGAATTACCGGAAATTCTGGGAATGAGTGATTCTGTGTTGATTATGAGCCGTGGGCGTATTTCGGGTCAAATGCTAGTTGAAGAAGCCACACAAGAAAAAGTTATGGCCTATGCCGCAGGAGGAGAGTAATTGTGTCAGAAGAAAAACAAAATAAATTTGCGTTTATCCGTAAAATGGGCCCATTACTTGGCTTACTGTTGCTTGGTCTAACATTAACCATATTATCAGATCGTTTTCTTACAGTTAATAATTTATTAAATGTTACTAGGCAAATATCCATTAATGCCATTATTAGTGTAGGTATGACCCTCGTTATTCTGACAGGTGGTATTGATTTGTCAGTAGGATCTATTGTAGCTTTAACAGGAAGCATTACTGCTGGATTATTAGTTGGCGGACAAAGCATCTTTTTAGCAATCCTCGTTGGTATGCTCGTAGGGGTTACATTAGGTTTGTGCAATGGATTATTAATAACTCGTGGAAGAATTCCACCCTTTATTGCCACTTTAGGTATTATGACTGCGGCTAGAGGATTTACCTTAGTATATACGGAGGGGCGGCCCATTACTGGTATGGGAGAGGGTTTTCGCTTTTTAGGTGGCGGCTATATTGGTGGTATCCCAGTACCGGTGATTATTATGATAATCATTTTTATCGCTACTTATATCATGCTAAAAAAGACCCGCCTAGGCCGTTATATTTATGCCATTGGCGGTAATGAAGAAGCAGCTCGATTATCGGGAATCAATACCAAGAAAATTTTACTTTCTGTATATGCGCTTGGTGGCTTACTTGCAGGCTTTAGCGGCATTATTATGGCCTCAAGATTAAACTCGGCACAACCCACAGCAGGTATTAGCTTTGAATTGGATGCAATTGCTGCAGTAGTATTAGGTGGTACTAGTTTTGCGGGGGGCGGAGGCACTATTGGCGGAACTTTAATTGGCGCGTTCATTATTGGTATTCTCGATAATGGGCTTAATTTGTGAAATGTATCTTCCTTCTATCAGCAGGTCGCCAAAGGTTTTGTTATC
>JARBUM010000202.1 GCA_029239675.1 Pelosinus sp.
AATATCCTGATACTTTGGTATTTTCTCTATTTATTTATGCCATTAATTCTTGTAATTTATTAAAAGCAAATCTAGCGTTCGGATAAGTAATAGAACCTCCAGCAATTACACCAATTTTGATAGCTTCAACAATTTCGCTGAAATTTGCTTTTGCATTTAAACAACCTTCCAAATGGTATAAAATACATTCATTACATCTAGTTGCAAGTGAGATAGCCAAACCCATAAGTTCTTTATGCTTCTTACTAATTGCTCCATCTGCATACACTTTTTCATCCAGCTTACCAAATTCAGCAAAGAAAGAATCTGCTTCAACCATCACTTTATTATATTGCAGTCGATATTCTTTCATTTCTTCTACCGTCAACATAATCCCCCCCAAAAAACCAATAATTCATTTATTATAATCTTAATTATTCCACATACGTAACTATATCCCTTTTTTAATGCCTTTATGGGGAAACCCAGAATTTTTGTACAATTTCCCCATCTGTATATATAAAATCTTTCTCCAATATACCTCCACAATTTATAATAGTTTTTCTTGAAGCCTCATTGTCTTTATAGCAAACAAGCATGACTTTTTCTAAGCCCAGTTGTTTGCAATACTTCAATGCTAACTTGAGAATCTCTGTAGCATATCCTTTCTTTCTTTCAGAAGGTCGCACACCATAACCTATATTTCCGCCATAGAGGTTCAGATACTCATTTAGTGTATGTCTGATATCAAGCATACCTACGATCTTACTATCGCGTTTGCGAAGAGCAAAAAACGTGGTTGAAACTACCCAATCGGGATCGGGATTTACTGTCTGTTCATTTGAATTATTTTTTACTCGCTCTAACCAATCATCATATGAATCTGTGTGGTCAAAAAGGGAGCTTCCATGCAGCTCATACTCTTGATTATCAAAATGTTCTCTTTTATATTCAAGTGCTGCAAATTCAAGTTCTTTACTAGGCAGCAATAATTCAAGTTCATTCATAAAATCACCTTTTCATTGGATAGTTCCTAAATGGCATATCTGCCTATAAGTTCCCCATAACCATGCCAATCTTCATGCCATCAAAAAAGCCCTTGTTATAGTGCATATAGGTGACCGACACGATTAACTCGGTAACGGCTTCACTTACTTTTTCCGGCTGCCCTTCTAATAGTTGGTCTACTTGCTCCATAAGCCTTGTGTATTCACTGGATAAGTCACCAACTCGTAACTTTTTTTCGATTTTCTCTTGGCGCATAAAAATGAATTCCTGCTCTTATAGTAAGACTTATGCTGCTACAACATGGAAACTTTTTTTAAAAAATCCTATATCATACATTATCTTAATTAAAATACAAAAATCCTGCAAATAAAATAGATTTCAACTCATTTACTTAAAAGAACACGGTACATTGACAACACATTTTCCACAGACTTCACTACCAGCACTATTCGTACCTTTTCCGGTTTCATCTAGATAAGAATCTCCAAAATCTTTATAAAGACCAGCATTTTTTAAGCAAACTTGAAAACATTTCTTCCTGTCATATCCTGCAAGAGCTAACGCACCTGAAGGACAACGTTTTACACAAACTCCACATACCCCTTTACTCTTATATAGGCAATAGTCATCATCAAGCGGTTTATCAGGCACTACATCTAAATTTGTAACTACTGTGCTATATCGACCACAGCAGCCTTTTTTAGTAATTAGCATATTATTAATGCCAAAGGTGCCCAGCCCTGCAATTCTTGCAATATGACGGTGCGACCAATTACTTATTAATCTTTCTCGGTCAAATGTTGTTGACTCTTTTGAAATCCCTGCTTCATATCCCATTTTCTTTAATTCTTCTATTAGATAATTATTCAATTCTCCAAACATCCCATTGGTTTCTTCATAGGTACGAGCCCACTCGGGAGATGCCACGTCACCAGCTGCTTTGTTTGTATCTGCAAGTTCCTTGGTAAAGGGGACAAAATAGGCAATCACAATTGTTGGTTTTTCTAAGATCTCATGCGGCATAACATGTTGCTGCGAAATAATATCCTTTAGTTTTAAAATATCTGGATGATTTGCATCAGCAAATCCAACTAATGACTCACTCCATTTTGATGTGATATCTGTTTTTTTCTGATATTTATGCACATAGGTTTGAATCATATTAGTTATTGTTTTTTTTAGGTCCATCATAATTTCCTCTCCAAGTTAATACAATCTGTTGTAGATTTCAAAGACCATTTCTTTGGTAATCCGATTGGGATGTCTTCTCCGAACCAACTGCTCAATGCGCTGAAGATTCCCCATGCCACCTGTACCTTGTCTTTCTACTTGTTTCAATATACAATGGTTCTTAGTATAAAGTAAAACGATAATTTCTTACATTTGATATGAGAAATTCTCATAGTTAGGAGATGAACCCGTGGATTTGAAGAAGTGCGAGGTTTTCGTTCGAGCAATCGACACTGGCAGCTTTTCGAAAGCGGCAGAGCAGTCAGGCTACACGCCTTCTGGCGTGGCGCATATGATGAACGCGCTGGAGGACGAAATTGGCTTTCCGCTTTTGGTGCGCGGGCACAGAGGGGTCACAGCAACAGAAAACGGACAAAAGCTGCTACCAATACTGCGGGAACTGCTACGTTGGAATGAGCAGTTCATGCAGACCGCAGCAGAAATCAACGGCCTTGAAACTGGTACCATTACAATCGGCTCTTATTCCAGCATTGCAACTCATTGGTTACCCAAGGTTATTAAGGCGTTCCGAGAGAATTATCCGCATATTGAAATCCACTTGATGGAGGGTATCCGGCAAGAAGTAGATGGGTGGCTTTCAGAAAGGCGAGTAGATCTTGCCTTTTTCAGCTATCAAGAGCCGATGTCTTACGAATGGATACCTCTGAAAACAGATCCCATGCTTGCCGTTTTGCCGCCTGAACACCCGATGGCGCAGCTAGCGGTGTACCCACTTTCCGCATGCCAAGAGGAAGCATTCATCATGCCTGCGTTAGGAAAAGACGACGATGTTGTTGGGCTTTTGAAGAAAGCAGACTTGACTCCGCAGATTTGTTTTTCAACACTGGAAAATTATGCAGCCCTCTCCATGATCGAATGTGGACTAGGCATGAGTGTGATGAATGAGCTTGTTACTAAAGGGCGACAAAACAACGTCGTCATGCTTCCACTCGACCCGCCGCAAAGTATTACGTTGGGAATCGCCATTCCGTCTATAAAGGCAGCTTCGCCGGCAGTACGAAAATTCATTACTTATGCAACAAGAATATTAAAAGAGTAAGGATTATCCCAAACCCCACTAAAACAGGGCCCAAACCTTTGAGTTTCAAGGATTTGGGCCCTGTTTTAGTGGGATCTAAACCATAAGAAATAACCGCATCCTGGCTAATGTTAAAGCCAGAAGCTATATCATGTTTGACACTATTCTGAGGAATTTGTTGTTACTTTTATGAACATGCCACCATTGTCACTTAAAACACCGTTTACAAGTTTTGAAAAGCCAGCAAATCCAAGCCGGTGTCTTGCTTCCATCTTTCAGTAATTGTGGTTCTCGCTAGGTACTTAGCACTTTACTTAACCATCTACATTTATACCCTATTTTTGCTACGTACAGGAAGTAAATCCCTAAACACATAAACTAATATCAATAAACTGCCTCCAATGGCAATCCACTTAAGCCACGGGTTTTCTACAATAGTATGCCAATTACTGCCTAGCATAGCCCCGACACCCAAAAAGGTGGTTAGCCACAGAACTGCATGCACCATGTCGTAGATAAGA
>JARBUM010000203.1 GCA_029239675.1 Pelosinus sp.
CGTAAGAAAACTTGCTCTACAAAGGCACTGCTACTGACCTTAACGATAGGATTCAACACCCTTTTTTGGATTGCCCAACCTGCTCTGATATGAAAATTCAAATATCCGGATTTCTTGAACAGTGTGGCTAGTGAGATGCTGAAGGCAACAAAAGCACCCATTGCAGTAGCGATTGCAGCACCTTTTACCTCAAGCCGGGGGAACATACCAATGCCATTAATTAAGAGAAAATTAAAGATAATATTAACTACATTACTGGTGATATTGGTAGACATGGAAATCTTTGTTTTACCGCAACCACGTTGGGCCGCGTTTATTGTTAAATTTAAGGCCTGAAACGGAATACTGAGCATAAGTACGCGAAAATAAGTAATTGCATCCGGAAGATAGGAGCTATCTGCCCCTGAAAATAACAGGATGGGCCTAGCAAATACGTAACCTAAGAAGGCCATAAGAATTGAACCAACTATGCTTATCAGGATACCGGTCCGTATCGTATTGTTTGCACCTTCTTGATCACCTTGACCTTTTCTACGGGCGGTAACAGCTGTTATCCCTGTATTCAAAGAGAAAATTATGGCTAGAAGGACGAACTTCGGTTGATTGGTAATACCTACAGCAGCGATTGCACCTTTTCCCAAGGTTCCGACCATCATAGTATCCACAGCACCAATCAAGCCTACCAAAAATGCCTCCAATGCCGAGGGCCAGGCGATTTTATAGAAATTTTTATAAGCGGTCTTTGAAGCTGGTAAAGCACCAAGAATCTGTTCTTTCTTTACCATACGATTTACGGATAATAAATTAGTCAATTGCAATTAGTTCAACTTCCTTTCTGTGTCGAAAAAAACCGATATGGAGATTATATCACTTCTGGCTTGGAAATCAATGTAGTAAGTTATTATTGTGAATTTTTGGTATGATTAATGTTAATATTATACATCATAAGAAGGTGCAGGTGGTATTCACAGATTGCCTTTTACTTCAAAATGTGCTAAAATAATGAAACAAATATTACCAAACAAATTGACATTTAAATTCCAAAGGAGGATTTCATATGAGTATTCCTACACCCCATAATGAAGCGAAAGCAGGCGAAATAGCAAAAACAGTCCTGATGCCGGGAGATCCACTCCGAGCAAAGTTTATTGCGGATAACTATCTCGAGGATGTAGTTTGTTTTAATAAAGTACGAAATATGCTTGGATTTACCGGTACCTATAAGGGCAAAAAGGTATCAGTCATGGGTGGAGGCATGGGTATGCCGTCCATCGGTATCTATTCTTACGAGCTGTATCATTTTTATGATGTGGATAATATTATCCGAATCGGGTCAGCTGGTGGCATAGCGGAAGATGTGAAGCTTCGTGACATTGTAATCGGCATGGGTGCTTCTACGAATTCTAATTTTGCTGCTCAATATAAGTTGCCGGGGACCTATGCACCGATCGCAGATTTTGGATTACTTCGTAAAGCAGTAGAAGCTGCAGAAAAGATGAATATTAAGACGGTAGTAGGAAATATACTTTCCTCAGATACCTTCTATGATGATAACTCTGAAGCAAACGCTCTGTGGCGCAAGATGAACATTCTGGCAGTAGAGATGGAAGCTGCAGCTCTATATATGAATGCTTCAAGAGCAGGTAAGAAAGCTCTTTGCATATTGACTGTCTCTGATCATGTATTTACCGGTGAGTCGCTATCAGCAGAAGACAGACAGTTGACTTTCAGGGATATGATGGAAATCGCGTTGGAAATTGCATAACATACGGAAGGAAAGGATGGAACAATGGATAATAAATTAATCTTTGAAAAGGTGGACCATACCTTATTGAGCCAAACCGCAACCTGGGAGGAAATCAAGCAGATATGTGATGATGCAATTAACTATGGGGTGGCTTCAGTCTGTATTCCGCCCTCTTACGTTAAACAGGTAAAGGAATATGTACAGGATCGGATGGCGGTATGTACCGTAATAGGGTTCCCCAATGGATATAATACGACTGCTGTTAAAGTATTTGAGACAAGGGATGCGATAGCAAACGGTGCGGATGAAATCGATATGGTTATTAACCTGGGCAAGCTAAAAGATCAAAAATATGGTTGCCTTCTTGACGAAATCAAGCAACTGAAGGCAGCCTGCGGCAATCACATTCTTAAGGTAATCATTGAAACCTGCTTACTGACCGAGGAAGAGAAGATAAAAATGTGTGAAATCGTTACTGAAGCAGGAGCTGATTTTATTAAAACTTCAACCGGTTTTTCCAAAGCAGGAGCAACCTTTGAAGATGTGGATTTATTTGCAAAGCATGTCGGCAATGCGGTTTTGATTAAGGCAGCTGGGGGAATCTCTTCTTTTGATGATGCAGAAAAATTCATAGGACTAGGTGCAGCTAGGCTGGGAACGAGCAGAATCGTAAAGCTTGCTAAGAACCAGGATGGCGCGGGTTATTAAAAGATAAACAGGAAGTTATTATTTGATCTTAGCTACGAAGAGAAGAGTGAAAATACAATAAATATAGTAAGAACTAAATAGTATAGAGCTATATAGTTTAGAGCTAAATAGTTTAGAGCTAAATAGTTTAGAGCTAAATAGTTTAGAGCTATATAGTTTAGAGCTAAATAGTTTAGAGCTAAATATTTTAGAGCCAAATATTTTAGAGCTAAATAGATTAGAGCTAAATAGTTTAAAACTAAATAGTTTAGAACTAAATAGTTTTAGAACAAAATAGTTTAGAGTTAAATAGTTTAGAGCTAAATTATAGACTACAGATGACATTATATATATCAGATATAGCTACACGCTTTTAAAAATGATTTTGATAGGGAGGTTATATTTATGAGCGAACAGGACAATTTACAACAGGATGATATTCAGATGAACAGCCTAGTACCTCAGGAAAAGGGAGAGTTACTTGCACAGACGGAGATTGTAACAAGATCAGTGGTTAAGAACTTGATCAGAGAAGCGATGGACGGGATGAAATATGCCTATACACCTTATTCGAATTTCCACGTTGGAGCAGCACTTCTTACGACAGCTCAAAAAGTTTATACCGGCTGCAATATTGAGAATGCGGCATTTGGATCTACGAACTGTGCAGAACGCACGGCACTTTTTAAAGCGATCAGTGAAGGAGAAAGAGAATATGCTGCTATCGCTATAGTAGGTGGTAAGAAGGGTGTTATTACAGACTTTTGCCCGCCATGTGGAATCTGCAGGCAAGCTTTACGAGAGTTTGTGGATCCGAAGAGTTTTCTTGTGATACTTGCTAGGTCGGAGGAGGATTATATCATCTATTCCTTAGAAGCATTATTGCCGCTGGGTTTTGGGCCGGAACATTTATAAATATTCATTTTGTTATAATGTGTGGGAATATTAAATATTAGATATTGTTATGAATGATCCTGCTATATCTGGGTAATTTCGCTTCCATAATGAAATCTGATATGTTATACTAATATGCATAAAAATAAAGAACTGTATTATAACCGGAAAGGAAATGAAAAGAATGTACTCATTTGATGAAGTAAAAGCATTTGATCCCGAATTGGCTGAGGCGATGTCTTTGGAAATTGGAAGACAGAATGACCATATCGAATTAATCGCATCTGAAAATTTTGTAAGTAAAGCAGTTATGGCTGCTATGGGTAGCCAATTAACCAATAAGTATGCGGAAGGATATCCCGGAAAGAGATATTATGGAGGCTGTGAATTTGTTGATATGGCTGAAAACCTTGCGATTGAGAGAGCGAAGCAGTTGTTCGGCTG
>JARBUM010000204.1 GCA_029239675.1 Pelosinus sp.
AGCACCTGTTCAACAAAATCCATATTGCTATTTACCATCACGTCTTCAGTTAGCGCTGTAAAAGAAAACTTTATCCTTTTTTCACTGGCAAGTACAATATACCGTTCAGCCACATTATCCATGATCTCATTGACTGGGAATGTTTCTCGGTGTATAGCAGCTGGGTCTGATTGCAGTCTGGATAATGTAAGCAAGTCGTTGATAAGACGTGTAAGCCTCATCGTTTCATGTAACATATGACCATAATAACGCTTTTTCGTATCTTCGTCAGGGACCATATCATCCACCAATGTTTCTGATAATGCTCTAAGGGCCGATACCGGGGTGCGTAACTCATGGGAAACATTGGCAACGTACTCACGGCGCGTCTGTTCTAGCCGCTCTGATTCAGTAACATCACGAAACAAACCAACTGCACCTACGATATGATTCAATTCATCCTCTAATGGACAAATGGTAATTCTTAGAACCATTTGTTTCCACTGCATACTACGGACAATGGTGTATCCTTGCGAAAGCACAGTATCAAAATCTTCCCATAACTCTTGGCTAGGAATAATACCCATACGTCCATCTTCTTGACCTGTACCGAAAATACTACGAATAGCAGGATTAACATGGGTGATATTCCCCTCCATATCAATTGCTACAATCCCTTCTGACAAGCCATCAATTGTCTGCTTCAGTCGGTTTCGCTCTACTTCTAAAGCAGAAATCGTCTTGGATAATCTAGTAGATAAGTAATTCAGTGAACGCCCCAGTTCCCCAATTTCCCCTTTATATGCTTCATTGGCTTGTTCCGTGAGATTGCCGTTTGCCATATTGATAGCCACATCCCGCATTTGCTTTAGAGGATTCACAATATGTCGGGTAACTCGGTATACTGGAAAAACCATTAGCAATAAAACGCCTAGGGCACTTAACACCATTGATTGTCTAAGGCTGAATGCAGCTGTTGCAAGTTCCTCTGGTAGCTTGGTTAGAAAAACAGCCCCAGTTATAGTGCCATTATTTATAATAGGTTGACCTACTACAAGAAACAAACGTCTATTATTCTTGCTTTGGGTAGAAACAACTTCCTGGCCAGACAAAACTGAATTAAGATATTCTCCAAACACCTCATTCAGTATAGGCGTTATGTGCTGCTGAAAATCTTTGGGAAGCCGTGATAGCTGGATACTTTCATTTTTTATTATGAGATTGCCTTTCTCGTCATATACATAGACTGCAGCATTCCATACTTTATTATTGATTGCAAACTGCTCATCAAGCTCACTCTTTGTCATAGTTCCCTGCTGATATTTCAACACTAAATTAGTAATTGCTTCCGCACGGGGTTTAAGTTCTCGAATTTGCATTTCTATGAACATGTCATTCGCTATGAACAGAAAGATTACCGTATTGAGAATGCCATATAACACAACCGTGCCTATTAATAATGCTAGCACTCTTCGAAGAAATATATTTTTTTTCATAATAACTCCCATTCCGCCATCATCGAAACGGCTCATAAGTGAATGAAACTGCTTTACAGCGAGTCTAGCTTTCTACAATATGCATTAAGTAGATTTATTTTTGTATAAGAATCTTTTATCAACTTAATATTTCGAACTTGTAGCCCACTCCATAAATACTTCTAATACTCCATCTCATATTCTCAGAAGAAATTTTTTGGCGAATACGCTTTATTTGAGTATCCACGCTCCGTGTATCTCCAAAGTAGTCAGACCCCCACACTTTTAGCAATATTTGCTCCCTATCAAAAACTTGTCCCGGATGAGAAGCTAATAAATACACGATCTCCACCTCTTTCGGTGTGCAATGGACAAGATTTCCATTAAGGCGCACCTCGTAGGACGATATGTTTATCTCTAGACCTTCGTAGCGTAATATAGGTTCATTTTCCTTGGTATTCGACGTTCTACGACGCAAAACTGTTTTTACACGGGCGACCACCTCACGAGGACTAAAAGGCTTTACGATATAGTCATCCGCACCTAACTCTAGTCCAAGAATTTTATCTATCTCTTCACCTTTAGCAGTCAACATAATAATTGGTACATCCGTGGTTTTACGCAGTGTACGACAGACTTCAATCCCGTTTATTTTTGGCATCATGAGATCAAGAATAATCAAATCCGGTGTCGTTTCCTGGGCTTTTTTAAGCGCTTCTTCTCCATCATACGCAGAATCGTAGGTAAATCCATCCGCTTTTAAATATGCACTGATTGTCTCGTGAATGATAAATTGATCATCACAAATAAGAATGTGTCCAACTGTGCTCAATTGAAATCCACCTCTCTAGTGTTTATGTATAGGACTATATTATTAATATTTGTAAATTATCATATATTATTTTTTAGCTATTATCAATAAATCTTATTTAAGGCCAGCTAAACACTTCACATTTGTTTATTTTTAAGATGCACTCTACTTACTCTCGACATGCTAATTCTTTCGAGTATTTTTAGTTCTTCTCTATATGTCTTATCATTCCTAGGTTATAAACAAAAGACAGGTGGTTTATTCTACTTGTCGAGAAGTAAAAATCCAAACCACCTGTCTCAATCATATAATTTTATCTTTAATATTGTTTTGAAACTTTATTGTTGCAGGTTAGGCCTACTAATCGTAAAACGAGCAATCTTTTATCTATTTTTTTGAATGTTGACATCCAGCTTGATGCTTGAACATTTTTAACAATCTCATATAATGATTCGCTTCTCTTAAGGTATGGTCGCCTAGCAACGGTAATATGATAGATTTAATCTTACATCGAAGTATTCCTTCCGTACCTTGCGCTTTAAACTTCCGAATTTCCTGTGTTGCTTCCAAACTTTCTTCCGTGGTTTTAGATAAATCTCTGTGACTATCCATCGTCTTCATAGCCATTTCTGTTAGGACATCAAATTCCTTAGCAAAATTATTCGCAATCTCCATTAATTCTTCCTCTGTAGGATCTAAGAATCCTCGGATAAATTTTGAATGTTCCGCCATAATCCTGTTCCAGAATATTTCCTGTTCTATCAGTTCTACAGCAGTATCGATTTCATCGAATCTCTGAAGCTTGAATAACATTTTCAAGTAGAATCTGGCTTCTCGTAAAATATGATCTACCAGCAAAGGATAGTTAAGGGTAAACATCCTACAAGCCAATACATCTCGTAAAATAGTTTCCTTAAGCTGTACAACGGCCGTAGTAATCGCAATAGCTTTTTGGTTTAATGCATAAACCCTTTGTTCAAGCATTGGATTATAAATGATATGGGAACTGCCGACAAGTGCCGCTTCTGCTTGTGTAAGGCGAGTATCAATTGCAATACCTGTATAGTACTGTGTAGCTAATTCTGCATTTAGAGTAAATTGTGTTATGATCTCCCCAGATGCAATTGCTTCAGGACTGATCACTCCATTTGACAGCATTACTGTCTCAACTAACAAATGATTTAAACTGTCTTTAAGTTCATTAGCCGGTTGGATAAGATTATAATTCTTTGGTGTAAGAGCTGATGCTACAAAGACCATGTGTTCTTTCATGATCCTAGCAAAAAACAGATTCAGTTCTAGTGAATGTCTAATGAAGTCAGTTCTAGATAACATTGTAACCCCCCCTTTATTGGTGTACTCAAAGCAAATAAATATTAATTTAGCTCTATTATTAGAATATGCTTAGAAATCTAATGTGTTCGTAGTTTTACTAGTCTATAAGGTAAATATCTCCTAGGACAAAGAAGCAGTTTT
>JARBUM010000059.1 GCA_029239675.1 Pelosinus sp.
CAGCTGTTTCAATGGAAATAGTAGCGTTGGCTACACCTTGGAGAGGTATTCCTTGATTAATCGTTAAGACACTGCCACGTTCATTAGCAATCGTATTTAACACTCTCGATAGAACCCCTTGCTTATGTTCGAGCAATAACGCTAATGTCACTATTTTTTCTTTACTGGCTTCGTAAAAAGGAAAGACATAATCTTTATATTTATAGTAAGCGCTGCGACTTAATTCCATTTTTTCCACAGCCTCATTAATCGTACGTGCTTCACCACGTTTTAACATATCTTTTACTTTAATTGTCTTTTTTATTGCTTCAGGTAATATTTCTTCTCGAACCAAGAAAAATACGGATTTTTGTCCTATCACTATTTTTACCCCCTTCAGTATTACTCATGCGGATAATAATCTATTCTCAGTAGACAGTATAGCATTACTATACTACAAAAAACAAGTATTATTAATAAAAAAAATGATCAATCTGTACAGATTGATCATTTTTCACCTATTCAGCTATATAGTTTTATGATTTCTATGTTTTTTTTAGAAAATGATACATATTAATCCGCCACTGCCATCATTAACAACTTTCTGTAAGGTATCACGTAATTTAATTTGTGTATTCTCAGGCATACCGGAAAGTTTATTTTGAATACCTTCTCGTACTAAGGAATTTAGTGATTTGCCAAATAAGTTTGTTCTCCATATTTTTTCTGGTTCTCCTTCAAACTCTCTCATGAGATATTGAACCAATTCTTCGCTTTGTTTTTCACTGCCAATAATAGGTGATATTTCAGCCTGTACATCCGTCCTTATAATATGTAATGACGGTGCAGATGCTTTTAGTCTTACACCAAAGCGATTACCAGTTTTAATGATTTCTGGTTCCTCCAGCACCATTTCATCTAGCTGTGGTGATACAATTCCATAGCCAGTTAAATTTACTTGTTCCAATGCACTTGCTATTTTATCGTATTCACGTTTAGCAACTGATAAGTCTTGCATTAAACGTAATAAGTGGTGCTCACCAGAGATGGTGAAGCCTGTCAATTCTTCTAACACCTGATAAAATAAATCATTTCTGGCAGTTATCTCAATTACAGCAACCCCATTACCAAGATCCATATCATGCAAAATTACATCTGCAATAAAATCATATCCTGATAAATCATCAATTGCTCGGTCAATATCTCTAAGTCTCCGTACATATTGGACAACTTCACGCACTGCATCATCAAATTTTTCTCTAAGCCAATGCTCAGATTCTAATTCTTTAATCCACTTCGGCAAGGAAATATTCACTTCTTTAACAGGGAATTCATATAATACTTCTTGTAGAATGGCATAAATATCATCTTGGTTCAGCTGGATACAATCAACAGGTACAACAGGCACATCATATTCATTTTCTAATTTTGCTACTAATTCACGTGTTTCTTTTGATGTTGGCCGACAAGTGTTTAATATGACTAAAAAAGGTTTTTCCAGTGCTTTTAATTCATTAATAACTCGTTCTTCCGAAGGCAAATATTTTTCCCGTGGTAAATCTGTTACACTACCATCAGTAGTAATCACTAGACCAATTGTAGAATGTTCATCGATTACCTTTTTTGTACCTACTTCTGCAGCCTCTTGAAATGGAATTTCATGATCAAACCAAGGTGTAAGTACCATGCGAGGACCATCTTGTTCTTCATACCCTAGTGCACCATCAACAGTATAACCTACACAATCTACCATTCTAACTCTCACATTGACATTATCTTTGATATTAATTTCTACAGCTTCATTTGGAATAAATTTAGGCTCAGTCGTCATAATGGTTTTGCCAGCTGCACTTTGCGGCAATTCATCTTTGGCTCTTTCTTTCTCATACGGGTCGATCATATTTGGTAAAACCATTGTTTCCATAAATCGTTTAATAAAGGTTGATTTTCCTGTTCTTACTGGACCGACAACACCAATGTAAATATCACCACCAGTGCGTTCGGCAATATCTCGAAATAAATCGAATTTTTCCATTTACCTTTTCCCTCCCCACAACTGTGCTTTATGGAAAATACAGATGTATATTCTACACTCGCAACCATCCCTCCTTAAAGAAAAATTAAAACCGAATGAAATGGAAATAGTATTTTAAAATTAACTAAATAGTAGTCAATTAATCATTATAAATATATGACATGCCAGCAATAATATTACAAAATAAGAAGAGACTAGGCATACGCCCAGTCTCTTTTTTCTGCTTTATCCAATTTGAAGACTTTCACTTTAGCTGATTGAATTTACTTTTTCTTAGAATCAACTATCATATTGCCAACTTTGATTTTTAACTCTGTGCCTTTCAAGAGCCTTTCAATATTGGGTTTATGTCTACCGACAACAAATAAGGCAGCAATAATGCCAAAATACAGGAACTCAATTTTTTCGCCCATAAGCCACATGAAAATTGGTACTAATACTGCTGCCACAATAGATGCTAATGACACATAACGAGTAACATATACGATAATTGCCCATATTAAAAATATAATTGCAGTAATCTGAGGAACCAATACAGCGATAACACCTAAGCCTGTAGCAACACCACGACCACCTGTAAAATTTAAAAAAATTGACCAATTATGACCAACAATAGCAGCAATGCCGCCTACTAATAACGCTATAGGCGTGCCTACTAAGAAGCTACTCAAATATACTGCAATAACCCCTTTTGCAGCATCGGTAAGAAAGACCCAGATAGCTGGCCACAAACCTAATGTTCGAAATGCATTTGTGGCCCCAATGTTTTTACTGCCAAATTGTCTTAAATCTATATTGTATAATTTTTTTCCGATAAGTAACCCATTAGGAATAGAACCAATCAAATATCCGAGTACAGCGATAAGTAAATAAGTCATATATCACTATCTTCTCCCCATATTTTCTTCTTCTTCTTTACGTCCACGTACCACTAATTTTAAAGGTGTTCCTTCAAAACCAAAACTTTCTCGAAGTCTATTTTCTAAAAAGCGTAAATAGGAAAAATGCATAATTTCAGGTTCATTAACAAAGAAAACAAAAGTCGGTGGTTTTACATTAGGTTGGGTAGTAAAGTATATCTTTAGGCGTCTACCAAATTGTGATGGTGGCGGATTTATTGAGATAGCATCTTCAATTACCTGATTTAAGACGCTAGTAGCTACACGCATAGTGTGCTGCTCAGCCACGAATTTTATTAATTCAGTAACCCGTGGAACCCTTTGGTTGGTAAGAGCAGAAATAAATAATACTGGTGAGTATTGCATAAAAGCCAACTCAGAGCGAATCTCTTCCGTATATCGAAGAGAAGTTTTACCGTCTTTCTCAAGTAAATCCCACTTATTCACGATAATAACGGAAGCTTTACCCGCCTCATGAGCATAGCCAGCTATTTTTTTATCCTGCTCTGTAATTCCATCTACTGCATCAATAACGATTAATACTACATCTGAACGATCAACAGCTCGCAATGCACGCATAACGCTATAACGTTCAACAGGAAGTTCGACCTTAGCCTTACGCCGCATTCCAGCAGTATCAATTAAAACGAAGGAGGTATCATCTTTGGTAAAGTGAGTGTCAATGGCATCACGAGTAGTACCTGCTACATCACTTACAATAACCCGTTCTTCACCAACTAACCGATTAACTAATGAAGATTTTCCTACATTAGGACGTCCAATGACCGCAACTTTAATTTGTTCAGTATCCTCTTCTATAAGTTCTTCATTAGGCAAACGTTTAACAATCTCATCTAGCAAATCGCCAATGTTCAAAGCGTTTGCTGCAGAAATGGCGATAGGATCACCAAGTCCCAAGTTATAAAATTCATAAATCTCATTTGCTTTTTGCATATTATCAACTTTATTAACAGCAACGATTACGGGTTTACGTGTATTACGCAGAATAATAGCAACCTCTTCATCTGCTGAAGTTAAACCTACCTTACCATCTACCATAAATAAAATAGCATCTGCCTCATCAATAGCTAATTTCGCTTGATAACGCATTGCAGTTAAGATTTTATCGCTGGATTCAATTTCTATACCACCAGTATCTATCATAGTAAATTGGCGATCAAGCCATTCAGCATCAAGGTAAATACGATCCCGAGTAACACCCGGAATGTTTTCAACGATGGATACTCTTTTTTGTCCGATGTAATTAAATAATGTAGACTTTCCAACATTAGGGCGTCCAACAATAGCTAAAATTGGTTTACTCATATCTATCTCCTATACTTATCAATATATTTTTCAATTAATTTAAAACTCAATACCTTGACGTGATTCAATTCCTTCTGAATAATTATGCCGAATTTCCTGCATGTCTGTTACTAAATGGGCAATACTGATAATTTCTAGTGGCGCATACCTACCGGTTAATATAATCTCTGGAATTTTCATTAAACACTTACAATTCTCAGTTAAAAAACTCACTACAGCGTTTACATCTAATAGCTTGCAAGCCATAGCTACATTAATCTCATCTAGAATAACTATATCATATTTGCCAGATGCTATAACTGATTTTGCTTTATTCCAACCATCCTGAGCTAGTTTGATATCAATATCTTCAGGGGATTCCAGATTTACAAAATCATTGCGGCCAACTTGAAGCAATGTAAAACCAGGTAAATTAGCACTAGACTTAAATTCACCGTACTCTGTATTATCTTTCATAAATTGAATCATACAAACTTGCAAACCATGTCCACATGCTCTAAATGCTAAACCTAAGCTAGCTGTAGTTTTCCCCTTACCATTACCAGTATATACTTGAATTAGGCCTAAATCAGTCATAAAATCACCTCCAGGCTTGTAATAGTTCTCTTAAATCTTTCGCGCCGTAAGCTGCGCGTACAGGAATTGCAAGTTGGTTTTCTAACTGATCACAAGTCATATTATCCAAAAAAACAGCTTCTCCTTTTTTTAAGGATGCACCCGGTATGATGATTCCTGTCCTTACTCCACCAGCTTGCATCAAGGTACGAATTATATCTTGGCCTGTTAGTAAGCCACTTACTGTTATATCCGTGCCAAAAAAGATATTCTCTACAGACAAAACACGAATTGTTAGATTCGGAATATTAATATCTTTTAATAATGGTCCTAATATTTTTTCAGCAGATACACCACAAACTACATCTATGTAATGAGGCTCAGAATATCCTTGAGTCACTATAGATTCTTCCTGCCACTCAGCCAGAAAATTCCGTACAAGACCAATTCCATTTTCAAGCTGAGGAAAACCATCGTACATTTCATAAGCTGGGATAGGCTGATTCGCTGCTAGATAGAATTCGTCAGACAAATAGACAAATGATGTTCCACTATCTTTACGACATTTTTTTTGCCATCTGTTTACTTTTTCAACCACAGCAAGAGCTTTATCTGGTGTAAAAACCTCTAATTCATAACAATTATCCCGAAAACGACTCAATCCAACAGGAACAATCGCCATAGATAAAATATTGGGATGTAATGCATATAAATCATTAATGGTTTTTTCCAGTTCATCACCATCATTAATATTAGGACATAATACAATTTGCGTATGCATTTCTACCCCATTGTCAATTAACGTATGTAACTGTTCCATGATTTTACCAGCAAACTTATTGTTTAACATTTTTTCACGTAACACACCATTGGTAGTATGTACTGATATATACAGTGGTGATAAATGAAGTTGATTGATTCTCTTTATATCCTTAGGGCCAAGATTAGTTAAAGTGACAAAATTTCCGTATAAAAAAGATAATCGATAGTCATCATCTTTCACATATAAACTTTCTCTCATACCAGGTGCCATCTGATCCACAAAACAGAAGATACATTTATTAGCGCATCGGCGAACACCGTCAAAGACTGCACTTTCAAATTCAATGCCTAAGTCCTCGTCGTATTCTTTCTCTATTTCAAAAACTTCTTGTTCACCATTTCTTTTTTCAATTAAAAGTTCTACACAATCATCTGCTAAAGCAAAACTTAAATCAATAATATCTCGAATATTTTGTCCATCAACTGCAAGCAAACGATCACCTTGTGCTAAGCCTATTTCATCTGCAATACTATCTGGCATAACTTTTGAAATAATACCACTATATGCCAACATCGTCACCTCTCATGCTATATTCTCTTTTTTCTGCAATAAAAGAAAGAGTGATGAAAGAACATCACTCTAAATAAATCATTATCTAGATTCTTCTCAAATGAAAATTTAGAATTCGTTCTTATTATAAAATCTAGACTTCATTCTATATCATACTATAAACTTCAATGAAATACTATTTATATTATGAAATTATTTTTATTTGCGTCAAAGTTACTCTTCTTCTTTTTGGCGATCCGATTTATGAATGTCTTTTTTTTCTTTTATTTTGGGTCCCAAAAAGTTGGCAAATTCTTTTGTCGTAAATTGTTTAAGCTTCCCTTTTGCTTCTTTCATACTTCCAGTACTCAAAAACAAAAATGCAGCAACACCAACAACTAAAAAACCTACAATCCAACCGATCGATTTACTTGCGCCAGAAGGTCCTACTTGTGCAGTGCCAAGACCAGCTTCTCCTTCGGCATTGCTAGGAGCAGCTGCTGTTTTTCCTAAAATAGTAGGTATTACATCAGCAAATAGTGCAACGCCTCTTTCCGCAGATTGGCGATCATTCGTCTCTGAGCCAACTTCTAATAACATAGAACGGGGATGCAAGTCTTGATTATAATCACCGCCTTTAGCGAAAAAAATACCTTTAATTAATCCTGGATGTTGCGTATCGGAATTTGCTTTAATTTGCAAAGCATAATCTTCGATTTGTTTACCTGTTGGCCCATATTTGCCGACAACTAACTGTAGCTTTGTAATATCTTTTCCATCAATATTACCTTTGTAAACTTCTGGCGGAGCTGCGTCACGATGAATATCAAATATAGCATCTGGTTGCTTTTTCATAAGTTCTGCAACAGTACGTCGAGAACGTTCATAGGCCATATTATCATGGGGATCATGTTTAGCGTCAGAATGAAAGACTTCCATGCCCTTGCCTTGTAGGGCACTAGCAAATGAATTTCCAACTTTATAGATACCGCCAGCACCCAAGATACTATCTTTGCCATCCGTCGGTATATAAGATTCATCGGAATGAGTGTGATAAATAGCGACTTTGCCGCTCCCCTGAGCCCACGCTATGGAAGGTTGTAATATACTAAAAAAAGTATTTTTTTCAGGGTTTCCATATTTACTTAAATTTACATCACCTATAAATTTGCTTTGAGCAATATCGCCTAATATACTAATAACTTCATAACGTTTATTATTTTCAGTAATAAACTGATCACCTATGTCCACTCCCCAGCCTGTTATATAAACGACATTGCCGCTTTCGTCCACAAGAGAATAGTATCCACCATCCGTTCGTTCATGAGTGTATCCTTTGATTGTTATACTACATACCAATAGTAGTGCTATAACTGCCCAACGCAGCCTATTCATTTTCTTCACCTCTATCTTTCTGGTCCATATTTTCGGACTTTATACTCTTATTACGATTTTTTTTATTTTTTTGATTATTATGAGAAAGCTCTTTACTAAATTCATATAATCCTTCTGGTCGGTATCTGCCAAGCATAGGGCCACCTTGCATTTTTTCCCTAGTTTCTCCAACTAACTCTGCTATCATCACTGCGATAATTCCCGCGATCATAACTACATCGAAGGCACCTGCTCCACCAATGTCGGTTGTTCCAGGGACACCTAACCCTATAATAGTAACCATATGCACAATGTCACTTAAAACGATACCTAATACTCCTCCAACAAAGGCGCTCCGTCTCGATCTTCCTGCAAGATAGGCAATAAGACCTGCTGAAATGCCATATATGATCTTAGGGTCCAAAAACATATTCTCTGGTTCATAGGGCAAATAGCGAGATCCTAGAGATACTGCTACAGCTACTAAAATAGCTGCCAGTATGGCTCGTACTCTTTCAGCTGTTTCATCTGCTTTGAAAATTAGCCAAATAGATAATAAAATTGGCAATAAGGCTCCTCCTACGTTAATGCTTACTTCTACTGGAGTACGCATTAGAGGAATATCAATAAAACTACCTACAATTACAGCTCCAATAAAAAGTAAAGCCTGCTTGTCTGTTAAGCGCATTCTATCAAGAATTCTATGGGCTACCCCAAAATAAACCAAAACACCAACCACCAATAGCATAATCATCCCTATTGGCATATTCATATTTATTCACCTCTGCTGTATTTTATGGTTTATCTTGCCCCTTTCAGAAAGAAAACATGCAAAAAAGCATGGCATCAGCCATGCTTTCTATTAATAGCATATTTGGTTACATCAATTCCCCTAGCCATCAACCAATCCTTACTATAGCCAGAAATAATCAGAGGTGTCTTTCCTAGCTGTCTTATATTGTCAGCTCCCAACAATAGCATGTAACGTTGAATCTCATGTAAAAATTGTTGAAGCCAACTTACAGCATAATCTATATCTTTTTCATATAGCATTCTCACTATAGGTGTCGCCATACCTGTGGCAGCGCCGCCTAAAGCAAGAGACTTCACGACATCAAGTGATGTACGTATTCCGCCAGATACCATCATATCTATGTGATTTGGAAGCACTGAAATGATTTCAGCAGCGCTTATAGCTGTAGGAATACCCCAAGATAGAGTTTCTAAATTAGCCTCTAATTGGCTGCGAGCTGCTTCAATTGCTAAAAAGTTTGTCCCGCCTGTGCCACCAACATCAATTGCTTTAACACCAATATCTGACAACAAAATAGCTTGCTCTCGCGCAATTCCACAGCCAACCTCTTTTATGATTACAGGAACATTCACTTTATCAACGATGCTAGCGATATTCGCTAAATATCCTGTAAAATCCCGATCACCTTCGGTCATCATAATTTCTTGGGCCACATTTAAATGAATTTGAATACCTTGAGCTTCAATCATATCTACCGCTATCTGGGCTTGCTCTGGAGTAACATAAGCTCCTAAATTTGCGAAAATTACGCCATGAGGGTTTTTTTGGCGAACAACCTTATAAGAATGCTGAACTTCTGGATTCTCCAGAGCTGCATATTGAGAACCAATCGCCATTGCTGTATTTGTTAAACTAGCAAACTCTGCAATACATTCATTAATAGATGTAACATCATTAGCCCCACCTGTAATTGCATTAATGATAAGAGGATGACTGAGAGATATACCAGCAATAGAAGTTGAAATGTCAATATCATTCCAAGATAAATTAGGAAGACAATTGTGCACGAGGGAAATATCGGAAAATCCGCTACCATTCGGTCCATCTTTTAATGCTAGTGAATATTTTAAGTGATCTAATTTACGTGATTGACGCACCCTTTCATCTCCCTACTCAAATTTCTTAAATAGGTGCCCAAGCTTATCACCAATTGTTGAGCCTGTTCCTTCTTGCTTATCTAAATAAGATTGATATTCTACCCGTTCAGCATCCTGTTGTGCTTTGTTTATACTAAGGGAAATTCGCTTATTTTGTTTACTAATCTCCAGTATTTTTACAGTTACTTGCTGTCCGATAGTTACTACATCTTCTACCTTGTTTACTCTTTCATCAGATAGTTCTGACATGTGAACTAAGCCTTCTATACCTGGAACTAGCTCTATAAATGCCCCAAATTTAGTAATCTTAGTAACCTTTCCTTTTACAACTTTACCTATTGAAAATTGTTCTATTAAATCAAGCCATGGATCACGCCCTACTTCTTTTAAGCTAAGGGAAATTCTCTTTGTTGCGCTATCAATTTTTAAAATAAGTACCTTTACTTCATCTCCTAAAGCTACAAATTCCTGGGGGCTTTTTACACGATGCCATGATAAGTCAGAGATATGTACTAATCCATCTATACCACCAATATCAATAAAAGCACCAAAATCAACAATACGTCGTACTGTACCTGAGATAATTTGACCAACTACTAATTTGGCCAACGTTTCTTCTTCTTGTATGCGACGTTGTTCTTCTAATAATACCTTACGAGACAAGACAACTCGTTTTTTTATACTGTCTACTTCAATGGGTAGAAACGTCAATGTCTGGCCTTTAAAAGGTGCCAAATCTTCTACAAATCGTAGTTCGAGCTGTGAAGCAGGTACAAAACCACTAATACCCAAAACAGATACTTTTAATCCACCATTGACAACGTCCAATACCCTAGCTTCTATTGTTTTTTTATTTTGCAATGCATCTTCCAAAACATCCCAGGCTACAATTGCATCCGCTTTTACTTTAGATAGTTTTATAACTCCATCACTACTGTCTAAATCTAATATATAAACATCAATGATTTGACCCTCATTCACTACTTCTATAGCAGTTTCTGGTGTCGGATATGCTAATTCAGCTAAAGATATACTCCCCTCTCCTTTATAGCCAATATCTACAAAAACCTCATCTTTGCGGATACCTACAATCTTACCTTTTACAATAGTACCTTCCTCAAGTTTTTTCATTCCATTATCTAACATTTGATTGAATTCTTGCATTTTTTGATAAACCTCCTCTATTAACCAGTCTGGGGTAGATGCGCCAGCGGTAATACCAACTGTTTCTACTCCAGAAAAATTTTCTATCATCAATTCTTCAGCTGTTTCTATATGATATACGCGACTACCAGCATTATGACATAATTGGGCTAGTCTTGAAGTATTAGCGCTATTTTTACCACCAACTACCAGCATCACATCCACTTTAGCAGCTACATCTAACGCTGACTGTTGTCTAAGATCAGTTGCAGTGCAGATAGTACGACAAATTTTAAAATCTTCACATTTAGTTTTTAAGATAGTAACAATTGTCTGAAAGACCTCTCCAGAAAACGTGGTTTGTACTACAATACCTAATTTATGTATAATAGGTAACGCTTTTGCTTCTTCTATAGTTTCCACTATAAGTCCTTTGTTATCTGACCATTCTAAAATACTCTTAACTTCTGGATGGTGCTTCTCACCAACGATGACTACTGTATAACCATCCTGTAATAATTCATAAGCTGCTTGCTGGGCTTTCTTTACATGAGGACAAGTAGCGTCAACAATCTTTAATTCTTTAGCGTGGGCCTGTTCATATATAGCAGGACCTACTCCATGAGAACGAATAATGACTGTGCTTTTATTATTAACAGTAGATACATCGTTTACTACTTCGATTCCTTGATCTGATAAGCGTTTTACTACTTGTGGGTTATGTATAATAGGTCCTAGAGTATGTATATCACCATCTATACCAATGCATTCTTGAGCCATTGTCACTGCTCGTTTAACACCATAACAAAAGCCTCGGTGCTCAGCTGCGATTATTTTCATGTGACCTCCTATAATTATAAATTACTTAAATTGATATTCCCTGTAGATATTATAATTCCTTTTATTTAATAATTATAACATGAAAAAGAGAGCCAAAATTGCTCTCTTTCATGTTTCTAAAAGAAATTAAGTTATAATATTAAAACGTAACTTAAATCTCTCGTGGATTTAGCTCGGGATATTGGGTTTTGTATTACCGAATGTACATACCTCTTGAGGTTCTATATTCATACCAATAGGTTTATCGGTTTTTAAAAGTTCAATCCATTTGCGGATAGAATCTAGTAAGGTAATTATAACTAATACAATCAAGATAATACTCACAGTCCCATTAATATTACCTAGTGCATCGCCTCGTTTAAAAAACATGGCAGTATTTAAAATACCTGCGTAAATTACAGTAACCGTTAGAAAAGATAGAGGAGCAAATGTTACCCAGGCATAGGATTTTTTAGACGATATTTTTAGAATAATTGTTGTACCAATTGCTAGAGCTACTACTGCTAATAGTTGATTTGCTACACCAAATAATGGCCATATACTTGCCACATCTCCACTATAAAGCAAATACCCCCAGCTATAAGTTACTATAGCACTAGTAAAGAGAACACCAGGCCACCAATTTGCACGTTTTAACGGAGCATACGTGTAACTCCCTAAAATATCTTGTAAAATATACCTGGCCACACGAGTACCAGCATCAATAGTTGTTAAAATGAATAAGGCTTCAAACATGATAGCAAATTGATACCAATAACCCATAAGGTGACTCATACCACCAATACTAGAGAATATATTAGCCATACCTACTGCTAAAGACACGGCACCACCTGGGCGGCCAGCTATATCCATACCAACTAATGCTGAAAGTTCTGGTAAATGAACTGTGGATATATTTAGTTTCGCAAATACTGCCGGTGGAGTATTAATAGCGAAATAATCACCAGGTGTTAATACTACAGCAGAAATAAGGGCCATAACAGCCACAAAGCCTTCAACAAGCATGCCACCAAAGGCAATTGGTCGAGCTTGGGATTCCAACTCTAACATTTTGGGGGTTGTTCCTGAGCTAATTAATGAATGAAAGCCAGAAATTGCACCACAGGCAATCGTAATAAATACATATGGCCATACAGGTCCTGGAATTATGGGGCCACCGCCATCTACAAATTTACTAGCAAATTCCATATTCACATTTGGCTGTACAATTAAAATTCCCAGTGCAAGAGCTATAACTGTGCCGATCTTCATATAAGAGCTCAAATAATCTCGTGGAGCCAATAATAGCCACACAGGCAATACTGCAGCAAAAAAACCATATGTGGGCAACGCAATGGCTAATTGATTTTTAGTCAAGGTAAATGCATCCGCCCAAGAAGAGCCAGGGATGTAGCTGCCAGTAATAACAGCAGCCAAGACCATTAAAAAGCCAACTATAGATCCTGAACGTATGGCACCAGGTACAATTTTAAACATATACAGCCCAATAATAATAGCAATAGGAATTGTCATAGATAGAGTATACACACCCCAAGGATTTTTAAATAAAGCATTCACTACAACAATGGCTAATCCTGCTAATGCTACAATAATAATAAAGAGAATAGCTAACGATGTGGTAATACCCGTAACGGGTCCTACTTCTCTTCGGGCTATCACTGCTAAGGATTGCCCACTATGCCGAACTGATGCAAATAAGATAATAAAGTCATGTACTGATCCAGCAAAGACTGAACCTAATAAAATCCACATAAAGCCAGGCCCCCAACCATACTGAGCAGCTAATACGGGACCAATAAGCGGACCTGCTCCAGCAATAGCAGCAAAATGGTGCCCAAAGAGTACCCACTTATTAGTGGGGACAAATTCACGACCATCATTACAGCGATAAGCAGGTGTAACAATAGTATCATTTAGTACTAAAATCTTAGCCGATATAAAAGCAGAATAATAACGATATGCTAAAAGAAATACACATGTAGTAATAACGAGCAAAGTTACTGAATTCATATTTTCCTCTCCTTCGCAATTATCTGAATATACAGACTTTTTAAACCATATTTCCTCCCTTCTGCCGTTGTTATAAACAATTTTTTTACAGCTATTACCATATAATTATTATAACGTATTATTAATTAATTGGAAATAAAATTAATAATAAATTAAAAGAAAGGTATACTTATACAAGTTTACCTTTCTTCTAATAATAGAGATATCTCTTTCATTATTTGGTTACTAAGTTCTTCCATTGTTTCTTTATCGGCTTTTCCTTTAATTACAGCAATTGGATTTCCAAATTTAACGATGAAACGGGATAATAACTGGCCATCTTTGCATACTTTATTTGTGCCAATAACTGCAGTAGGTATAATCGGCACTCCAGATTTTAAGGCAATCATAGCAAGCCCAGTTTCAGGTCTACCCAATTGACCAGTTAAACTCCGAGTTCCTTCTGGGAAGAGACCAAGTAATTCCCCATTCTCTAGTAAATTGATAGCATGACGAATCGCAGTCCGATCAGCTGTAGCGCGCCGCACTGGAAATGCTTTTAATTTCTTGAAGATCCATCCTATAGCCGATATTGCAAATAGTTCTTCTTTTGCCATAAAGTGAATCGATCTAGTAAAAGCAGTACCAATAACAGGAGGATCAAACAGACTCACATGGTTAGAGGCTATAATAGCACCTCCACTCATTGGAATATTCTCTATCCCCATGACTTTACAACGAAAGATTATTTTGAAAAAATAATGTAAAAAGGCTCTAACTACACTATACAAGGCTATATCTCTCCTCACAAATTTTCGTGATTTCCTCAACCGCTTCTTCTATAGAGAGGAAAGTAGTATCAATTAATATAGCATCAGATGCCTGTACCAACGGAGCGAATTCACGTTCACAATCATTTTTATCACGAGTAGCAATCTCTTCTTCAAGCTCTTCTAATTTTACTTCAAAACCTTTCTCTGTTAATTCTCGCCAACGGCGTTCTGCACGTTCTTTAATGGATGCTGTTAAAAATATTTTTATATCTGCATTTGGTAACACATGGGTACCAATATCACGTCCATCCATGACAACTCCACCGTGGACTGCCATTTCACGTTGCAATTGGAGCATAACTTCACGTACAGTTTGAACTTGAGCAACCTCTGATACCATGCGAGAAACTTCAGGTGTACGAATTTCAGCAGTAACATCAGAACCATCGATCAATACGGTAGTTTTGCCATTAATATAGGTTAACTTAATATCAATATTTTGAACGATTCTTTCAATAGCTGTGGTATTGCCAATAACGTTACTCTTCATTGCTTTCCAGGTAATTCCCCGATACATAGCTCCAGTATCAATATAATTATAATGAAGACGATGAGCTAAAATTTGCGCTACAGTACTCTTTCCCGCACCAGCAGGTCCATCTATAGCAATAATTAATTTTTTCATAACTGCCTCCATATACTAAATCAAATAGATAACTTCTGATATTTTCAATTAAAAGCTGTATATTATGCTCTAAGATCATCTAATGTTTTAAAAAAATTGGGGTAGGAAATATTAGCACAATCAGGTTTATGAATAGTTACTCCTGCCGATGCAGCACCCGCTATCGCAAGTGACATAGCCATCCGATGGTCATGATAAGAGTTGCAATTAGCAAATTGTAGTTTTTGCGGACCATCAATAATAAGGCCATCTTCCGTTTCAACCATGATGGCTCCCATTTTTGATAATTCACTTGCTACTGCCTTTAACCGATCCGTTTCTTTCACTCGTAATTCTTCTGCGCCACGAATAATTGTTTGCCCTTCAGCAAACAATGCTGCGACCGCTAATATTGGTATTTCATCAATTAATCTTGGAATAATCGGAGCATCAATAGTAACACCCTTTAGTGATGCGGATTTTACTACAAGGTCAGCCACTAACTCTGCGCCACTAAATCGTTGATTTTCAATTGTAATATTCGCACCCATCTCCTTAAGAATATCTAGAATACCTGTACGCGTTGGGTTTATTCCCACGTTTTTAAGAGTTAAATGACTATCAGGAATAATGGTTGCCCCTACTAACCAGAAAGCCGCTGAACTTATATCCCCAGGTACATTAATCTCTGCTGGTGCATGTAATTCCGTTATAGGACTAATACTCACACTAGTTCCTTGCCGTTCT
>JARBUM010000205.1 GCA_029239675.1 Pelosinus sp.
GGAAAGCCTCATCCCCCCACGAGTACCCGTTCACCGGATTATAAGCATGTTGCAGTAGGTATGGAGACTTTTCCTGAGCTAATCTATTGGGTATCTTGTTGTTTGGCATATGACCACCTCCCCTGTATATGTTATTAACTTGGTATGATTATAGTTTATTAACGCTAGCATCTGCAATATCAAAATTTTGATTCACTATACACCTAGATAGGAAAAAACTTCTCAGAACAGCCTAGGCTAATGAGAAGTTTCTTTTCATGACAGGCACCGTCACCAGTCACTTATAAATTATACGCAGGATAACTACTCTCTACCTTGTCGCCGTTGGGCAAATTCATCAGCCGAGTATACACCGTCCTCATAACTGGTGTATACCCGTTTAGTGCCTTATCCTCCTGGCTAACCTTATCCATTTTCTGTCCTATCATAGCACGTAAATCTTTAATAGCAGCCTCGTCCTTACTTCCAGTAACTGCCGCGCTAACGTTAGATAAAATTCCATCAAAAAGGGCATCAAAGAAATCTTGGTCTAATCGTCGCCCCACTTGTTCACAATTCTGTCCATCAGGATATTGACGAGTACACAATAAGGAGATTCACGATGGGAAAAGCACTAAAAACATATTTCATATATAATGTTGTACAAGCTGACCTTGAACTGCTTTCCAGTCCAGTTTGGAAATTTAATATTGTTTTGTCGCGCTCCTTTCGAGCTCAATGTCGAGTCTATCTATGAATGACGTGAAAGCCTCGTTGACATCGATTCCAATGCGATCAGATAATACTAGAATCCACCAAAGACACTCCGCAAGCTTGCCTTTAAGCTCGGAATTCACATCTCCATTATATGCCCATCGCCCCTCAGAAGCCATAATCAGACGGCCGAGGACACCGACATCAGTAGAAAAAGCAAGCATGTCCTCTTCAGTTGTCCATACATTCTCATGGTATTGTTTTTCGAGTTGCTGGTAAAGCCTGCGCACACGCATAGCGCGTTCAGTGGCCTTAGTAAAATCAATTTCAATATGTCTTGGAAATTCTTTACTCATATAATCTCTCCTCCATAATTAAACGTTATTGCACCCTATAAAGTTCCTTTTTTGCGTTATTCTTCTCTGCTAGTGGATTTTTATGCGTTCAATACCCTCATGCGTTACTCCAGGTAACTTGCTATTCGCATTAAGTATTGTTATATAAAAATAGGCTCAATTCATAAAAATTGTTGACGAAGTTCAAAAACAGAAGCCGCCTGAAATGGACGACTTATTAGTGAACATCAACCCATTCACTTGGACTTGCTAAGTCAGCGTGGTCAGGAACAAACGATTCAGGAGCTGTAGCGACAAAGCCTTCAAAAACGCTGATCATCGATGATGATCAGTCTTGGCTTAGGGTCAACGGTCAATAATATGTGAATCAGGAATATCTCTCATGATATTTTCACCATAAGCGGAGCCTGCTGTTTGATACCCAGGCATTAAATCTCCATTTAAGATCCGGCAAGCAACTGCAACAACAGACAACGAAGTTAGTGTATACCCTGAAGGTAGGTCTGCAATTGAATAGGCAGAATCGCCATCGGTCCCAATCACTTCCACAGCTAATTTACTTCTTCCCCCAGCACGTTCTTCGGCTGTTGGCCCATCTGGAAGATTTTCAATATCTGTAGGATTAGTCGTCAGTACAGGTAATTGCAACTGAAAGTATTCTCTTATATTAGGAATTGATGTAGATTTATAGGACACGATAATCCCTCCTAGCGAGGTAGGAAAACACTCTTGCGGTCCTTCACCAAAATCAAAAACCTTTGCGCTAGCTTCGGTGATTTGTTTCAACTCTCCATTATCTCGAATCAGTAAGCCGAGGTCCACGATGTACTTAGAGCTTTTAACAGAGCCTTTCGAAAATCCGCCATAATGTCTAAATGCGACGAAAAGCTGCTGAGCACGTTTCACTCTTTTCGCTGTATGGACAACTAGGGCGTCGTAGGCAACAAACAGGCCCGCTCCGGAGATCATCATGATCCCAGCTTCCTTCGCTTGTTGATCCAGAGATTCAGCGAGTTGGTAAGTTGGCATTTCGGCGCTAATATCCAGATAATGAACTTTGCTTTGAAGGCAAGCATGCATTGCATTCTCGGCAGTAAGGGCAAAAGGTCCAGCCGCATTGATTAAGCATACCCCTCCCCTCAAAGCCTCTTGCCATGCCCCGAAATCACTGGTTTCAAACACGAAGTTGGGCACGTTTAATCGAGAGGACAACTCAGCTACTTTAGCTTTATCTCTCCCTGCAATAGCAAAATTGATATTAAGTTCCTTGAGCCTCAGACAAATTAGTTTACCAGTGTAACCAGTTGCTCCATAAACTAAGACTTTATGATTATCCATCAGTGCCACCCCCACATAATTACGTTTGCTATACTTTTTGCTTATTTTACCTCCATATATTATGTTCCAAAACCATTTTCTTTATTGTACACAAGGTAATAAGACAACAGTATGTCATATTATAATCAGTTTTCATAAATTTTTAATGTTTCCCTTATTCGTCTGACGATTGTTTTTCTGATATGTTCCGGTTCTAGTACCTCCACGAAATTACCAAATGACATAATATAGCTATAGAGCCATTCTCCCTCTGGAAGCAGCGCCACCAGTGTTATACTTCCATCCTCATTCTGGCAGAGAAGTGAATCATCAAAATATTCATAGATACGGTTTAGAACCTTCGTCTGAAAGCGGAGGTTTAATGAAATTAGCGGCTGCGAAGACTCATTTGTCTCTTTAGTTTTCTCTTTAGTTTTCTCTTTAGACGAACTTTTGCGTTCAAACGTTTCAGCCATTACTTCCAAATTTTTCAGACGTGATATCTTAAAAGTCCTCTGCACTTGCCGCTGCCGACAGTAGGACGCTAAATACCAGGCATTACTTTTGAAAATAAGTTTTTGTGGCTCTACCAGTCGATTGCTTTTCTGTCCTTCTCCATTTATATAGTCAAAGCGAATGACATTTCGCCGCAACATGGCCTGTTTAATGTTATCAAACTTGTTTTTTTCGTTCGAGGCACTTCCCCATGGAGAAAAGTCGACTTCCACCCAATCATGATTAGGTATATTTTTAAATAATGCTCCTAGTTTTTCCAATATTCTATCCAATTCTGGATAGTTTATTACCTGCAAAGTTTTAATCGCCATTAGCAAACTTTCACTTTCCTGCTCAGAGATAAGCGTTCTATTTATTGCATAGTTCTCCAGCAAATGAATGCCACCACCTTTGCCCTTGTTCATATATACAGGCACACCAGCCGACGAAAGCACATCAATATCTCGATAGATTGTCCGAGTCGAGACGCTAAAACGATCAGCTAATTCTTGGGCAGTAGCCGTCCCTTTATTAAGCAAAATAGTTACTATCTCAAATAATCGATTCATTTTCATGTTATCACCCAAATTAATTATAGCACTAAATACGACAATGCAATGTCATATTTAGTGCTATATTTTCTGGTGCATTAGCGATTATATTATTGAGTATAATCCAGCACCCAAACTACTTATCGTCAATAAGAAGGCATTCACTACTCGGTGTCGATTACGAACATGCCATCAATGGCAGCACGAATATCCACTACTGAAGAATACTGGCTTATCTTCTCGCTTTGCCTTTTCAAACGCTTCATCGCCCCAAGGGTGCCAATCTACTGGATTGTAGGCGTGCAAAATCACCCCTATTTTTCAGTTCCATTACATAACATATTCTTATTTATTATGTACAAAAAAAGTATCAGTAATATCCTGATACTTTGGTTATTTTCTCTATTTAGTTATGCCATTAATTCTTGTAATTTATCAAAAGCAAATCTAGCGTTCGGATAAGTAATAGAACCTCCAGCAATTACACCAATTTTAATAGCTTCAACAATTTCGCTGAAATTTGCTTTTGCATTTAAACAACCTTC
>JARBUM010000206.1 GCA_029239675.1 Pelosinus sp.
CAATACAATTCGTTCCAAGCGCTGCAGCTGCTTTTCCCGCCCTCTGGCTTGCTTCGACTTAATCCCCGCTCGATACATCTGAATATAGGCTTCCGTTTTCGCAATATGATCCTGTTGTTTGCCATAAGCATTTTCTAACGCCGCCATATTTTCAGCCTTTTGCTGCATATAAGAGCTATAGTTGCCTTTGTAGGCTGTCAGTGCTTTATTTTCCAATTCAATGACCCGATTCACCACTTTGTCCAAAAAATAGCGATCATGGGAAATAATCAGTACTCCCCCGGGATACCCGATCAGAAAGTCCTCTAGCCACTCCACCATCCCAATATCCAAATGATTGGTAGGCTCATCTAAAAATAAAAAATCTGGCTGACGGATCAAGGCCCTCGCCAAGCAAATCCTTGTTTTTTGTCCCCCAGAAAAGGTTTCAATCTTACGCTCAAAATCCTCCATAGTAAAGCCTAAACCAAAGGCAACTCGGCGAATATTATTTTCATATTCATAGCCACCGCCCCGTTCAAACTTGTCTACTACTTTGGCATATTCCTTCATCAGTCCTTCTAGAACCGTTTCCTCTTTGGTACCTGCAATGACTTGTTCCAATTCATGCATTTTATCCTGGCAAGCCAATATATCCGCATAGGCAGAGCATAACTCCTCGTACAGCGTTCCCTGATGCAAGGTAGAATCCTGCTGAACATAACCAATATTCTCACCAACAGGTATTGCCACACGCCCACCGTCTATGGATTCTAGCCCCAGTAAGCATCGCATGAGCGTCGTCTTGCCCGTACCATTGGCACCGATTAATCCAATGGTATCTCCTCTATCCAATTCAAAAGACACATTTGTAAATAATGTCTCAATACCAAAGGCTTTATGTAAACCTTCTACCCGCAATATTCCCATCTATCCACCTCAAACAAACCTCGCAAGGCCGTACTTATTCTTATAACATTATACTCGGCAACAGTATGCCCTGCAAGTGAAGGGATTGCGAGCCAGGAAATATGGAAAAAAACATTTTTAACCGCGAAGATATGAAGAATAGGAAATAAGTATAATCGCCCTTCGTGTTCTTCATATTTCTTTGCGCCTTCGCGGTTCAGCGTTTTCCTATAAAGCTACAAAACACAAAGAGGCACAGTGGACTGAGAGATATATCTCCCTCTGTGTCCTCTGTGCCTCTGCGGTTAAAAATCTTTTCTATTTACTACTCAATCGTACAAATCGCATCAGGGCGACGTACTAATAATGCCGTTGTTTCTAATACTCTAAAAGTGTGATTCATGGCAGTAGCTCCCATATAGGAAGTAGTCATATCTTGACCAATTGCCAGATTCACATTGTGACCGCCTGTAGCTAATACTACAGCCTTATTGCCACTAATCGTGTTGGAGTAATATACACCGCCACTAATTAAAGCCTTCACCTGATCTAATTCTAACATGCCCGTATTACCATACACCCGTACCATGCGGCCAAACAGAATTGGACTTACTACCATAGCGTAAGGACCATAATGTCCAGCTTCACTTAATGCTGCAACCGCTTTTACTGCATCAGCCAAAGCGCTACCTGGCTCATCCCAATTGCTAACCTTTACAGTCTTACGACCCACTACATTTAACAATCCAACTTGACCAAGCTCTTTATTGCCATTAAAAATCAAATTGTCTTCTTGAACAGCTACATAATTAGCAGCTACTGCAGCAGTACTCACGTCAAGAGGTAAACCCATATGACGATCGGCTTCCACATCACGCCACATAATTCTGAAATCCTTATATAACATAGGTACACTGGTAATAGCGCGAGAACTAGGTGCTACGATGAACTCCTCTTGCTCTCCTACCATATCAATACCAGTAGCTGATTTTCCACTAAAGATAGAATAAGGGATGGTATATACTCCAGGCCCCATAGGTCCGAGAACTTCAATTACTCGTCGACCTACCAACATACGACGAGCCGTATTTACTACCGCTTCGTCAATCTTTGACCATTCAACTTCAGTCAATGGTGCTGAATCCCGATCCAAAATATCCATTATTATCTCTCCTCTCTTTTTCTACCTATTTTTTACCGAACATATTCCCAATCGTTGCTACTTTTTCATCATCATGTGAAGATTCATTTACTACACGCTCTTCTGGAGCTACTGTATGATCTTCAGCAAATTTTTCCCGTTGAATAACATCAATACGTGCCAAAAGATGAGTAATCTCTGCGACATGTTCTTTTTCATCATCGCGAATATGCTCCAACAATCCTCTAACTTCATCATTATCAATCTTATCAATGTGAGCCTGATATTGATTAATAGCTTCCAATTCTCCAATTAAGTCTTCGCGCAGCATAATGATTACCTGCTCTAAACCAGTATCTTTCACACTTTCATTCTTACTTTCTGTCTTTCCATAAGCCATAATTCATCAACCCCCTATCCAAAATTAACAATAGACCCAGAGCCACAATTCCCCCAAAAGCTTTCATTGCAGGCTAAGGGTCTGTTTGTTATTATTCTTTCGACGTAACCCATCATTTTCCTTGTAACTTTTTTGTCTTTCTTAATATTCTTCATAGCTACCTTCAATAATACGGCATTTTATTTCTTCACAAACCATATTACAAAAAGGGCAGCGTACAATATTCTCGTTATAAGAACCGAACATACCGCCACATCGGCTACATTTATAATTACTTTCCGTATTGTCTGCCCGTTCATTCAACATGATGTCTTCCTCCTTATTGACCCATTACTAATAAAGTATGTGAAGGAATAGGATCAACTATACAAAAATTTCTCCCGTAAATTCTCTTGTTATCTTATTTAATTTTTGTTATTATAAAAACAAAAATACCGAACATATGTTCGATAAGAGGAGTCTATTATGCCAAAAAAATTACCTATCTTTAATCATATTGCTGCCATTATTCCCTTGTATACTCAGGCAGGGGACACGACTACCATTATTACCACAGATGGTAAATCTACTTCTACTACTACTTCTGTTCGCACGGTCCTACGCCGTTTAGCCCACAGTCGTTCCACGGATCTCACTGCATTAAGACACCATACTACTCTTGCCACAGGTCAAAGCATTTTACAGCCTCTCCCCATTGCTCCTGGACTTGTTCTCTGTCCCGTGAAAACAAGAATTCCCAAAGTGACAGGTGACACAAGTACAGGATATATCAATTACTATGCCGTAACTGGCGTAGCTGAAAATAGCATCTCCTCTTATCAGTCAATCGTAAAACTAACCGGGGGTACGGATATTCCAGTGTTTTGGACCTGCGCAACGGTTAAAAAGCATTTACAGTCCGCTAAGTTGGCTATATCCCATATCTCCCAATCTACTCATTCCCACCCAGACCTCATGCCCATAGCCCAAAAGCTGGTGGAGATTATTTATGATATTTTGGTATTGAAGAATGGAAAGGAATGAGGGAAAATACGTTTAAACGCGAAGATGCGAGGAGTATGAAGCACACGAAGGATAATGATAACATCTCGTACTCCTTCGTGTGCTTCGCGAGCTGTAAAAACAGCCTCGTGTCTTCGCGTCTAATAATCTTTCCCCCTACCTCGCCACTCTCTTGATCATGACATCATGATAATCTTGCCGCAGTAAGCCGCACACTGCAACCATAAAATCATCCACACTCATGCG
>JARBUM010000207.1 GCA_029239675.1 Pelosinus sp.
TTTTTGATTCTACTATTGCTCTACCGCAGAACCCAAAAATATTGTCTATATACTTATCTTTAGCTATTTCGTTCTGATTTCCATCAAAGCTATGAAGTGAAAAATTTATTTGCCTCAGCGCAGGCTTATCAATTAAGATATCTGCTACTTTATCGATTAGCGTCCCATTTGTTGTAATGTTTACTTTAAAACCGTTTTCATAACTTATATCTAGAAAACTACTTAAATTAGGATGTACTAGGGGTTCTCCTTTTACATGTAAGTAGATATACTCTGTAAATGGTTTAATCTGATCTAAAATTTGTTTGAACATAGCTTCTGACATAAATTCAGCTTTTCTTTTAGTCTCAGGACAAAAATCACATTTCAAGTTGCACACATTTGTTATTTCTAAATAAACTTTTTTATATCTTTTCATGGGTGAATGCTCCAATTTTTATATACTATTTATCAATCACCGCTTTGTCTCATATAAGTATATATGTTACCAATCGATTATCCCGCTGCTCTCAAGCAATGTGTTAGGAACTAATTCACATGCCATAACATATATCATTTTCTTCAGCCTCACCATCCGAAACTTTTGCTGTCAGAAACAACCTTCACAAGATCTATATTTGGCAAAATCTCGGCTTGGTTTCTCAGAACTCCCCTTTATGTACTTAAATAAACCCCCTACTTTATTGTTACCATATTTTATAGTATTTACTTTTTCTTAAGTCGTAAGTAAAGCTCGTATTAGCGCAATAGTGGCATCCACTGTCTTACCATCTTTATCTAGCAAAGGGTTTAATTCTACGAATTCAGCTGAGGTAATTACATTATATTTCGCAAGTAGTTTCATCGCATCAATAGTTTGCTCAAGACATATTCCACCATCTACTGGCGTCCCCACTCCCTGACTATCGCTTGGATCAATTACATCTAAATCATAACTCAAGTGAATACCATCGCATTTTGCGGCCAGATAAGAAACAGTCTCATCTATAACCTTGCCTATACCTATCCTGTCTACATCTTCTGACGTATATATTTTTATTTGCTTTTTAGTAATAAGGTCTCTTTCTCCTGGGTCCATATCGCGCACCCCAATTAGTACAACATGCTCCGCCTTGATCTTATTTGTATATCCACCAACTTCAATTAAATCTTGGTGACCGTCTCCGAGGCTTGCCGCTAACGGCATCCCTTGGATGTTGCCACTAGGTGAAGTTTCCGCAGTATTGCTATCGGCATGTGCATCAAACCATATGACACCTAGGCTACGATAATGCTTGGCAATGCCAGCTAAGGTTCCTATGGCAATACTGTGATCACCACCTAAAATGAGAGGAAATCTTCCACTCCTAACAACTTCTGAAGATGTTAAAGCCAAAAGTTCTACACCTTCTCGAACGGCTTCTAAATTCCTGATATTACAGTTGACATCTTTAGTACTGTAACATAATTCTGTGATTTTGATGTTCAAATTCCCAAGATCAATTATATCGCTACTTCTTGACTGTAAGTACCTTATAAGACCAGTTGATCGAATTGCATCAGGCCCAAATTGTGTTCCAAAATTAGACTGGCCAAGCCACATAGGTGCTCCAACCACTGTGATTTTCCTCATATATCTACCTCTTCTACTTACTGGCAATTAGAGCCTTCTTATCCTTAGACACATCTTTGCCTACACCATACCTATAAGCTTTTACTAACAAATACAAAACTCCTGCCAAATCCGCATAAGATCTGGCAGAAGTTCTCTCTTCCTGGGAGTACACCGATGATCTTGCCGCACAGCTAAGCGTACTAGGGCAAATTAAGGGTGATACACTTCATGATTATCCACTAACTCCTCCGATTGTGGGAAACGAGTTATACATATCGTCCTTTTCTCATTTCTTATGAATTCACTTCTTATTTATCAACTGTGATCTTATCTTCGCCCTCATTCATCCGCGAGGGAACAATCCTATTCTATCAATCCTAAATAAATCACAAAAGATTCTAAAAAAACTATACATTCCATTTTTTCTCATTATTGTATACTATAGGTATCCTACGGAGGGCATATTTTTACCTTATATCAATTAACCCGGTAACAAAATACATTAGATAGCAGCAGGAGGTGGAATAAACTATACATCGCCTTTTACCGCATTTTCTGTTCTCCGCCTGGATAATTTAATGTCTATCGTAAGGAGGTCTCTAATGAAAAAGGTCTTTATTCTTGCAATTATGGTACTGCTTATGTCCTCTACGTCTATTGTCAGTGCACAAGCCAGCGGTGATTACGTTGAGATCAAACGTGAAGCTTTCCAAAAAGAGATTAATGGAAAGCAAGTCGATTTGTACACTCTAACAAACAAAACTGGCATGGTTGCAAAAATCACCAATTACGGCGGCAAAATTGTACAGCTTTTAGTCCCTGATAAAAATGGAAAACTCAGCGATGTAGTACTAGGATATGAGAGTCTTGATCAAACCATCAATGGACAAGCCTCGATGGGATGTACTATCGGCCGTTACGCCAATAGGATTAGTAAAGGACAGTTTTCTTTAGATGGAAAAGACTATCAACTCACCGTTAATAATGGTGCCAATCACCTGCATGGCGGTACCAAGGGATCCCGATTTGTTGTATTTGACGCCAACCAAATTGATGCAAAAACCCTACAACTCACTTACTATTTTAAAGACGGTGAAGAGGGATACCCTGGGAATTGCTTATTGAAAACAGTCTACTCGCTAACAGACAACAACGAACTTGTAATTACCTATGATGCAGTTACTGATAAGTCAACCATTGTAAACTTCACGAACCACGCCTTCTTTAATCTGGCAGGATCAGGCAGCGGCACCATTTTAAATCATCAGCTTACATTGAATGCCGATAATTTCACGCCTGTTGACGGTACATTAATTACAACTGGTGAAATCCGCCCTGTTAAGGGAACTCCGATGGACTTCACTAAATCAACTACAATTGGTACTAGAATTAATGATTCTTATGAACAGCTTAAATACGGCCCAGGTTATGATCATAACTATGTATTAAACAAGACAGGCAACGAACTGAGTTTTGCGGCTCGCGTCTATGAGCCTAAATCGGGAAGGGTCATGGAAATCTATACAACCGAACCAGGTATTCAATTCTATGCAGGAAACTTCCTTGAGGGAAAGGTTCCTAGAGATATCGGAAAAGGCGGCAAAGCTTATAATTTCCGCGAAGGATTCTGCCTGGAAACACAACATTTTCCTGATTCTCCTAACAAAGATAACTTCCCTTCAACGGTACTAAGTCCAGGCCAATGGTTTTCATCAACCACTGTCCACAAATTTACCGTAAAGAAATGAAATAAGCTGAGGCCATCCGACGGATGGCCTCAGCTCTATTATTAGCCTCAGACGTTAATACCTGAGCATGACATGCGAACCGTTATGCATATATGCTTCACGTAGTGATCAATCAAGCTTAAGGTATCCATTTCCCGCTGCTGTGTAAAATGTAACCGAACCTTTCTCCCTCCGTTACTCTAACTTTTATACATTTAACATCTTCGCTGCTAAATTCCGACTTTCCAGCCCCACTTTCCCCATCGACAATACCTCTATCCCAAACCATATCGAAATAAATATCAGCATTCTCTTCACGCCAATCAATAGTTTC
>JARBUM010000208.1 GCA_029239675.1 Pelosinus sp.
CCGTCTTTCCTCGGCTCAGTCTCAAACTTCCCAAATTATATATTATTAAGCTTACCCACGGCTGCGGGATCGTTATGTTTTCGAGGTCTGGCCTCCTTTATCTGTATAGGCGCATATCTTTTAGGCTACGCTACGTTTAGGTGAGTATAAATGTTTTATATTGCACGATTCATACTTGTATGGTTTATTTGGATTGTATTGGCAGACAAACGGCGCTGGAAAGAAATTATTCCAGTCTGTATATTTGCTTCATTTCTCGGAGTAGTGACAGATATAATTGTAGAGCACTACCCCTACTGGGAATATATCGACGATAGCGTACATCCCCTGATTCTAGAATTAGGCGACGAATTTGAAATATTTCCAGTTGCAACCTATTTCTTCATCCAATGGCTCCCCCAAAAGCGACCATTATTGAATATGTTTTTCTATTTTTTTCTGTGGACAACACTAGCAATTCTTATCGAGCACATCCACCTGATAACAGGACACATGGAACATTCATTTGGTTGGACTTTATGGCACTCATATATAGCAGACTGGATACTATTCTGGTTGTTCTACATGTTTCATAAAATATTCGACCTTAGGAAACTGTCTAGTTAATGTGCTTTCCTCGCCCCAGCAACGATTATGCCTAGCACTATGTGCTGGGCGTTTTTACTTCCTACTACGAAATCCTCTCATACTATTGGCCGGTACAAACTCAATTCGGAGTTCTTGGCCAGGCACAGCTGTAGGATTGTTATGGCTTTCCTTCCCCTCCCCGTGAAGGTATGATAGCAAACTGGTGAATCATATCTATTCTCTACAAGATGCCGACATGTACCGCAATTTTTAGGTTGATGTTTGATTTTCATACTATTACCCCTCATAAGTAATTCCTAAATATTCCATACTAAGTATGGGGTAGTGTAACCTATCTCTAGCAGCAAAGGAGGCGTGTGCCGTGACAATAACAATTGCAGTGTTAGTTGTAATCGGTATATGTTTATTGGCTGTCGCCTATTTTGATAGGGTTTCCTCCCCATGGCGATAGGCTCTGGGGGCCATCATAGCCCCCTAGCCCTTACCACAACAATAAGGACGAGAAGAATTTTCTTATGGTATTACATTAAATACGACCTTACCACCGTCCCCTTGTCTTACATCACTCGATAAGTATACCCTCTTCCAAATATCGGCATTATAATAACTCAGTCACTCGATTATATGGGGGCTTTAAATGTGAGAGATACACAACTTGACGATATAATGACTTTGCAAAAACAACTCCATGATTTGCAATATGACCACTGGCTAAAACATGAACTTTTTACAGGCCAATGGTGGGCTTTTGTTGCAATGTTGATTATCCCTTGGATTATTTGGTGGCGGGTTGTAGATAAAACAAGAAGAGGAATTATCTTCGCTTATGGCTTATTTTTAATGCTCGAGATAATTACAATGAATGAGCTTGGCATAGGTCACCTACTGTGGTTTTACCCCATAAAACTAGTTCCTTCGTTTCGGTATGCAGTAGCAATTGATTGTGCTTTTTTACCAGTTTTGCATATGCTCATATACCAATATTTCCCACAATGGAAAACCTTTATTATTGCAGAAATCATTTCATCTTTTTTGCTAGCGTTTGTGGGCGAACCGCTCGCCGAATGGTCTAGAATTTATATAGTGTTACATTGGTATCACATCTGCTCTTTTCCTATTTATGTGACGAAAGCTATCTTTGGTAAATGGTTGATTGAAAACTTTATATTTAAATCAAAATGCTAATCTGGACTGCTCTAAATATACAATTTTGGAAACCATCACTACCCAGAACTATGCAAGCCTTTAACAGTCCCTTAACGAAGCTTCCGGTAAAATCAATGCAGAAAGCATATACCCCTTCCATACATTAGTTTTATAGATAAATCAAAAACAAACTATCTAACTAAAACTAGAATAGCCGACCCAACCACGGTTATTCTTGTTCTTTCCCTCTCAGGGATATCATTTGATTTTGTGACAGGGTTGTAAAAACACATAAAAAAGCCGCTCAATTAAGAACGGCTTCCCTTACTCTAAAACTTATAGATTATCCCAGCACCAACGCCTTTTAGTGTTACATAATCCTCGTCGTGATAACGGTAGTTAACATTTAACAGTACATTTTTGCTTAGTGTTTGGTTAGCACCAATCTGCCAATCATCAGCATAACTGTCATGTAAATAGGTAACATATCCAGTAGTTTTATCTCCTATCGGAGTAGAAGCACCTATGCCATAGATAAATTTATTTGTTGATGCGCTTATGGAACCATAGCCTGTCGCAGATGCGTTTGTGTCATAGTTGCGGTTTCCGGCAATGATCCTAACGTTATTATCAACCTTGTACTGTACAGTAAAATCAGTAAACCTAGTATCAGCACTAACTTTGGTGCCGAGAACATTTATAGTCCGGTCTCCCTTCATAGTTTCAATACCAACAATCACCTTGTCAGTTAAGGCAGTTTCAGTGTAAAATCCATTTGCGTTTGAACTTCCGATATCATAAGAGCCGATATCATAAGAGCCAATTTCAATTTTAGGATTCCAGTACAAATAGCCAGCCGCCGATTCTCCTTTTTGTAAGTCTGTCATTGGTGCCGCCATAGCAATACTGGACACGGCAAAGCACATAACAAGAGTAACTATCAGTTTCTTCATGGTAAAACCTCCCACTTTTTTATTACATGTACCATTATAGCGCTAATGGCTGTCGAATATTGTCAGTTTTTTCTTCAGACAAAAAATAGAAAAGCCTCACCCCGCAGGCTTCTAGATGGAGGATTATGCGTTAATATAAAGAATGGTTAAAACAAAGAGGAGAGATGTGCAGTGAAAAAGATTTTACTTATATTTATTTTTACTATGGTAACCAACGTATGCTTCGCAGAAGATGTATACAACGTTACGGCAAATGGTTTTACTAAGTATCTTCACACCGAATCATTAAAAGCAAAAGTAACATCTAAAACTGAGCAAGAATCACTTTTTGAAATGACATTTAGTTTGATCTGTATACCGGATAAAGATTCTTTAGCTAAATTAAGAAGCCAGACTTTCGATAACAAAATAAACTACAAAAAACAAACTTTCACTTTCAAATGCTCTTTTAATAAAACTACCAATCAATGGTACACCGACGGCTCAATTTGGCTAAACAATGAAGAGATTTGGGGCGATTCCCCTGATAAACTCTTATATGAATCACATGGCAACATGCCAGGCGGTGCATATTACGGAGACACTCCCGAAGCAGTTATGAATAGAAATATCATTATCGCCGCTTACAATTACGTCATTTCGCATAAATTAACAGAATATTACTGAACGCCGAAATTACTCATAAACACCAATAACCATTTTCCGAAAAGCCATCAGTTGTGAATTGACCCCAAAAAGTTAGACAAAATTAAATTAAGCAGATTTTCGGGAATGAGTTCTGTAATTAACAGGACTCATTCCTTTTAAATTGATCTTAATACGGTGGTTGTTATAGTAATCCATATAATCATGTAGCTCTTGAATAAACTGCTCGATGGAATCGAATTTTTGAAGGTAAAACAACTCGGTTTTCAATAGCCCAAAAAAGTTTTCCATTACAGCATTATCTAAGCAATTGCCTTTACGTGACATACTCTGGCGGATGCCCTTCTTTGCTAAAGACCGTTGGTATGCCTTCATCTGATATTGCCAGCCTTGATCCGAATGCAAAATGAGATTAGTATCATCCGGTATCTTCTCAAATGCTTGATCTAGCATATCGGAGACTTGTGAATATCTCGGACTCGTAGAGATCGTGTAGCTGATAACTTCATCATTATATAAATCCAATATAGGTGATAGATAGATCTTTTCCCCGAGTAAAGCAAACTCCGTGATATCGGTTACCCATTTCCTATTAGGACTACCCGCATTGAAGTTTCTATAAAGCAGATTCGGCGATATCTTACCAATCTCGCCCTTGTAAGAACGATATTTTTTGAGCCTTACAGCACAATGCAACCCCAACTCCTTCATCAATCGTTGCACTGTTTTATGATTGATGCCATAGCCTCGGTTGTGCAGCTCCATCGTTATTCTGCGATAACCGTAACGACCTTTATTTTCATGAAAGATAGTATGAATCTGATCTTGAATTTCAGCATATTTATTGGGTTTGGCCATGGACTTTATGTAATAGTAGTAGGTACTACGGGCGATTGCGGCTATTTTGACGAGATCAATAACTTTAAATTTATGCCTTAGCTCATAGATTACTTGCGCTTTATATTTCTCTCTAACCTTTCCCGTTCTTGAACTAAGGCATTCAATTTTTTTAGGTACTCAACCTCCATTCTTAACCGCTGGTTTTCAGCGATCAAGTCTTCTTCCTTCTCCTTCGAAAGCTTGTGCGATCGCTCTTCTTTTGTACGGGCACTCTGCCCCCTTCGCTCAACATAAAGCCCTTGCACACCTTCTTCAAGATAAATTCTTTCCCATTTAGCAACTATGGTATGATTGCCAAGATTGTATTTTGCAGCCGTTTGTCGCATAGATAAACCGTTTTCACGCATATCTTCGATAACTGCTTGCTTAAATTCCCCAGAATAACTTACTCGTTTCTTTTCTATACCAGCAAGTCCATGTGCTTGATAGGCTGCTACCCACTTTTGCACATCAGCTTTGTTAACTCCATACGTGGCCGAGGCTTCCCTTGCAGTGCGTCCATCATTCAAAACAGCTTCTACAGTTTTCAGTTTAAATTCACTGTTGTATTTTGTCATGAAAAAACACCCCTCTCGTTAGATTACTATTTTACCATAGTGTCTAACTTTTGGGGTGCTGTTCATTGACACTGGTGGCTCTTTTGCTGCTTGTACTACTTTCCCCTTGACGTACTTTCATAACTCACACCTAATTAGCCGCGTCCTAATGAAACGTATGTCACAACGTTCCTTTCCTGCTTACAGCTCATGATTTACCAGAAACAACTCCCAGCAACGCCGTAATCTTTTCCTTTGATTGTTTGATCCTAGGGCGCTGCAGTAATCGACAGCAAAGGACTGCCGCGCTGGCTTTGTTTTGGGAGTAGCCGCTCTTAAGGACTGCCTCCTTAGGGTAAAAGAAAAGAGCCTGAAGGCTCTTAAATGATTAGTTTTTTAGATTATCATATTCCTGCAACTTGTTTCTAAATGCTTGAATCGCTCTCGTTGCTTCAGGTGAATTAACACCTTTCTTACGAACGGTTTCATTAAGTATCTCTTGCAGCTGTTCTACTTCTTTCCATATGTCCTTATGCAATGTCACGCCTACTTTCTTAGTGGTGTAAATATATTATATCAGAGAACATATGTTTGCGCCATGCATAGTTATGTATTTTAATAGAGTTAAAGAGATAAAGTGTTAACCCCTTCGGGGGCTTTTTTATATTTTCAAACATCCATCTTTACCCATTACCATATTATCACATCAATAGCAAAAAAAACCGGAAAATAGGGCAGTCTAGCTGCCCTTTATTTATTTTTAATCAAACTCTTGATCATAATTTACCCCTTTTTTTTCCAGGTCATAAAGAGGATTTGGATTTCTCTTTATCGAACATTTACATATTATAGTGACAATTACAATATAAAAGGAGTTTTAGTCATGGTAAAAAAAATAGTTTTAGTTACGCTTTTAGCCATTATTTCTCTCTTGGGAGTCCCTACCTCTACCCTTGCAAGCGACTTATCTGCCGATCTGGTTTCCTCAATGGATTCAGTTTGCGATATAAGCATTGGTAACAATTTAGAATTACTTCGTCAAGCGTTCACGAAATCACCTTATAGTCAACAATGGTATCCAAGATATAAAGCTGACGAAAGGATGAAGCAACATATATTTTATAGTCACATGCAAAATAACGATCCTGAGGCTGGTTATGATATAGCTAAGTTTTTATTTGTTGATGCAGATACTAACGGAACTATAAATAAAATAAGATATAAAATGGCTTATCGCACCAATGGAATTTACTATTCTGGAATGCTGCGAGCTTTAACAAAGAACGCCAATAATAACTTTGGACTAGCCAAAGATTCCACAGGTGTAATTGACGGTTACTCTTCAAGACACCAGACCTGGTATTCAGGAAGTAGAAAACTTTCGATAATCACATATCAAACAGCTGATAAATTTCATCCATATATAATTGAAGTTGTACGTTCCTAAACTTCAGCTACTAATACTTTTTGCGGAATGCAAATTTTTTATATACTACGCTACTCCGGAAAGTTTGCGCCCCAACGCTTTTATGAACGGCTGCAC
>JARBUM010000209.1 GCA_029239675.1 Pelosinus sp.
TCCATTTATTTTTGCTTCGCCGGCATCACTTAACATCGCACAGGTTTTTCCGACACCAGCAGCATAACCAAAATAAATCCTAAGTATACCACGTTTATTCGCAACTGGCATAGAGGATAACTGATCCAATAGGAACTCGGAATCGGTTTGGGTTATAGCCATTTATTATAATCCTCCTTTCTGAATAGGTTTTATTAAATAGTATAGCACAAGCAAAATCAACATAGTATTATAAATTTTCCATCCACATTAAGATTGTATAAAGATGTTGCTTATATTATTTGTAGTTTAGAGTAATCTTTATGCAATATTAATTTGACTGCCGGAACCCTAACCCCAAACTAATGGTAAAGGTGATACACTGATGGAGTAAGTTTGAAAGAAAAACACTTTCGCACTGAAGTTTGCGTTCTGAGAATGAATGCAAGCACCATTCACAGAAAATGGATGCAAATTATGACAAAGGAGGAATTAGGTATGGATCTTTTAATGCTTGGTATTTTGGTAGTCTGCTTTCTATTGCTTAAATTGTTTGCCGATTGGTGTGGACGCCAGGTTGAAAAATCATAGAGGAGGGTGTAAGAGTGAAATAAAATTTAGTATTGAAAGAAAATTTATTATAGAAAGGTTGCCACACTAAGATTCGTTCACTCTTTTTTTATGTGGCAGTATCGCAGGCAGGCCTGCGATATGTAATGGGTGTAAAATATGATAGTTCTTGGAATGTTGCTCTTTGCTTTGGGGGCCTACCTAGTATATGCGCTGGTAAATCCGGAAAAATTTTAATGGAGAGGTGGAGAAAAAATGCTGCAAATTCTATTGATGTTGGCAATATTTATTGTCATTATCTTCCCGATGGGGAAATATCTTTATCATATCGCACTAAATAAACATACCTTTGCCGACCCGTTGTTTGATAGGGTCGACAATGGAATTTATCGTTTATGCGGTATAGATAAAAAGGAAATGAATTGGAAGCAATATGTTTTTGCCATGCTTGGTACAAATGCAGTCATGGTATTTATTGGATATCTAATTATAAGACTTCAGGGTCTTTTGTTTCTAAATCCTAATGGTATTGGTGCAATGGAGGAGACCTTAGCATTTAATACAATCATCAGCTTTATTACAAATACCAACCTCCAACATTATTCTGGAGAATCAGGACTAACGTACTTAAGCCAGATGGTAGTAATTATATTTATGATGTTTACCTCTGCGGCTACTGGTTTCTCAATAGCAATCGCTTTTATTAGAGGAATAACTGGTAAAACAAAAACCATGGGTAACTTTTTTGTAGACCTTATACGTATTATAACTCGTGTTCTTTTACCGCTTTCCCTAATAGTAGGATTGGTACTGGTATCTCAAGGTGTTGTACAGAATCTATCTCCTAATGTTACCGTAGAGACCATTGAGGGAAAATATCAAGATTTGACTATGGGACCTATTGCAGCTTTGGAATCCATAAAGCATTTAGGTACAAATGGCGGAGGTTTTATTGGAGCTAATTCAACTGCACCTTTTGAAAACCCTAATGTTTTTACTAATATGATAGAAATGTTTTCTATGATGTTGCTGCCTGGTTCTTGTGTTGTTATGTTTGGCTATATGGCTCGTAGCCGTAAAAAGGATACTGAAAAAGGAAAAGAAAAGAAGATTTTATTAGGAAATGAAGCCAAACCCATTTTTGCTGTTATGTTTTTATTATTGGTCGTAGGGGTATTTATATGTTTTGGTGCTGAACAGGCAGGAAATCCACTATTGGAACAGGCAGGGCTAAGCCAAAGTATGGGAAATATGGAAGGTAAGGAAACAAGATTTGGTATAGCGCAATCAGCCTTCTTTACCACAGTGACAACTGCCTTTACAACAGGTAGTATTAATAATATGCATGATACTCTGACACCACTTGGCGGTATGGTACCATTGGTTAATATGATGCTCAATATGGTATTCGGTGGCAAAGGAGTGGGGCTAATGAACATGATTTTGTATGTAATACTAGCAGTATTTATTTGCGGACTTATGGTAGGACGTACACCTGAATATTTGGCTAAGAAAATTGAAGGAAGGGAAATGAAGCTGACAGCACTTGGAATTATTATTCACCCGTTATTAATACTAACAGGTACGGGGCTTGCTATAGCGATTCCGGCAGGTCTTTTGGGTATTACAAACCCAGGGCATCATGGCCTCTCTCAGGTCCTTTACGAGTTTGCTTCCTCAGCAGCCAATAATGGTTCTGGTTTTGAAGGCTTAGCGGATAATACAGTCTTCTGGAATATAACCACAGGATTAGTAATGTTTTTCGGCCGTTACTTGTCAATTATTATACTACTATCAATTGCAAGCTCACTGATGTTAAAGCAATCGGTAAATGAAACAATTGGAACATTAAGAACTGATACTAGGACATTTGCCATAGCGCTTTTCATGGTTGTAATAATCATTGCCGCTCTAACTTTCTTCCCGGCACTGGTTCTTGGCCCTATTGCTGAGCATATGACCTTATGGAACTCGGGAGGTTACTTTCATGGGTAAAGAAAATAAGTCAAAGTTATTGACAGGAGATATATTAAAATCCTCCATTCTTGGAGCAGTTACAAAATTAAATCCCATGTACATGATGCGAAATCCAGTCATGTTTGTGGTGGAGATAGGATTTGCAGTGACCTTATTACTTTGTTTTTTTCCAAATTTATTCGGAGATGAAGGAAACAATCTTCGCTTATATAATGCAATCGTCTCAGTCATCCTTTTAATAACAGTACTGTTTGCTAACTTTGCAGAGGCGGTAGCAGAAGGCCGTGGAAAAGCTCAGGCAGAGAGTCTTAAAAAGACTCAAAAGGATATGCAGGCTCGCATTTTAAGTGAAGAGGGCACAGAAACGATTATTAGTGCCAGTACTCTGAAAAAAGGTGATGTGGTGTTGGTTAAAGCAGGAGAATTAATACCAAATGATGGTGAGGTTATAGAAGGAATTGCTTCTGTTGACGAATCAGCAATAACCGGAGAGTCAGCACCAGTTCTAAAGGAGAGTGGGGGAGATTTTGCATCTGTTACTGGTGGTACAACGGTAGTTAGCGACTGGTTAAAGATTCAGGTCACTTCTAACCCTGGTGAATCCTTTCTGGATAAAATGATTTCCCTGGTGGAAGGAGCATCCCGCAAAAAAACACCCAACGAAATTGCACTAAATACCTTGTTAGTAAGCTTAACTATGATTTTTCTAATAGTTATAGTAAGCCTGTATCCAATTGCTGTTTATAGTGGGGTTCGTCTACAGATTTCTACACTGATTGCACTTACTGTCTGCCTGATACCTACAACCATCGGAGGTCTGCTATCAGCCATTGGTATAGCTGGTATGGATCGTGTTACTCGGTTTAATGTCATCGCTATGTCCGGTAAAGCAGTAGAAGTCTGCGGAGATGTAGATACAATGATACTTGACAAAACCGGTACCATCACTTACGGAAATCGTATGGCTGCAAAATTTATACCCGTGGGAAAAGCCAGTGAACAGGAGTTGATGCAAGCTGCGGTTATCAGTTCTTTAAAAGACGACACGCCAGAAGGGAAATCAGTAGTTGTATTAGGAGAGCGTCTTAGCGGAAAACATCAGGATTTAATAAAAGGA
>JARBUM010000210.1 GCA_029239675.1 Pelosinus sp.
CTACCTGCTTACCGCTTAGCGGTAAAAGGAGGGAATAAGATGGATGCGAAAATTTTTAAGGCTATTTGTATAGTTAAAGAGGAAAAGAGTAGGGCTGTATTAGTCACGGTCATTGATACTCGTGGATCGACGCCTCGTAAAGCTGGCACCAAGATGCTTGTCTATCCTGATGGAAAGATACTAGGTACGATTGGTGGTGGTTGTACAGAGTCAGAAGCTAAGTTACAAGCTCTTCGAGCATTGGATGAGGGGGTGTCGTTTACTCATATTCTGTCGTTACTCGATGATACTGCTGCTGATGAAGGTATGGTTTGCGGTGGTACAATGGAGATCTTCCTGCAAGTGATTTGTAGCAGCTAGCAGGATATATTCATCAAAAATCATAAAATAGAAAAACTGCAGCTGCTATTATTATATATTGATTAAAATTTTATTAGACATATCTCTTACTTTGAGATATGATATTCTAAAGGAACTCAAAAGAGAATAAAGTAGTGAAGCAATGGCGCTCCAAGACAATTCGTATTGTTTTTGGCGCTTTTTTATTTATTGCTATGCTTCCTGCTGAAGGATGTTCGGCTGCACTGATAGCGGCTTAAATAACCTGCAGATCATGAGTAGAAAATAAAAGGGGTGTAATCATATGGGAACAACCAATCCAAGTCGTCTTTATTTTGCTTATGGGTTTAATCTCGATTTTGAAAGAATGAAGCAAAAATGCACTAAGCCACGTGTACTTTGCATAGCCCGATTACCGGAGCATAAAATAGGGTTTTATGAAAATTCTGTTATCTGGGATGGAGCTGTAGAAACTGTTATTCCTGATACTCAATCGGAAGTGTGGGGAGTGTTGTATCAATTAGAATCTTATGATTGGGAACAATTAGATAATTGCGAAGACGTTAGGTTAGATGGAACTGGGGAGTATTTTCATTATCCGGTAGAAGTACTTGATGAGCAAAGTAGGGTAAGAGAAGCAAGTATTTATAAGAAAGCCAGATTGGGAAAACCTAAGCTGCCTAGCACCGAGTATTTAGATATAATTGTTCAAGGGGCAAAAGAGCAGGGATTGCCTGAATTTTATATAGCGACGCTAGAAAGTATTGCATCAAAGCCTGCCTCCTATGCAGTGCCTAGGGTAAAGAATCACGGTAAGAAGACGATTTCGGAAGGCTGTGAAGGGTGCCAGTAGCTGAAGATGGATAATCCGTATCATATTGCCATAAAGGCATACAACTCTTACTTCAATAGAAGAAGGAGTTGTATGCCTTTTGGCAATAGTAAATTATCAAGTATTGTGCGTTATTTTTCGTTACCAATGTCTTCAATGATAATCATGTTTACGCCATTGAGAAAAGCTAAAGCGCTGGCTCTTATAATATCTGTGTCGACTGCTTTAGATGAATAGACTTTATTGTTATATCGAATTTGTAAATTGACGCGTCCTAGAGCCTCTTTGCCTCTTGAAACACTAGTGATCTTATATTCCACTAATTCGATGTCAAAACCTACAATGTTCTTTATGGCTGTATAAAGCGCATCAATAGGACCATCTCCAACTGCGCTGTCTTTAAAAAATTCTTCACCACGTTTTAAGCGTACACTTGCAGATGGAAAAATATCATTACTGATTACCTGGGAAGCCACGAGTTCATATAACTTTCCGCTTACCGTGTGTACTTCTGCTTGGGTATTGCCTTGCTCAAAATAGTAGCGGTCAACGAGGTAATAGAGATCATGAGTATAGACTTCTTTTTTTAAGTCGGCAAGGTTCAAAAAATTATTGAAAAGATTTTCGAAGTCCTTATTTTCGATGTTTTTGTGTATGATTTTGCTGATAGCATCTTTAAAGGCATGTCTTCCCGATCTGGCTGTTAGAATGAGTTCCATATTTTCCACGCCAACATCTTCGGGTCTAATAATTTCATAGGCATCACGAGATTTTAGCAGACCATCTTGGTGTATACCAGAGGAATGAGCAAAAGCATTGTCACCGGTAATTGCTTTGTTAACCTGGATATCTAATCCCATTAAAGTGCTGACAAGCTTTGAGGTTGTTTTTATTTCTTTAAGCACCACATTAGTGTGGGCATTGTAATAGGAGGAACGTAGCTTAAGACCCACTGCTACTTCTTCTAATGCTGCATTGCCTGCACGTTCGCCAATACCATTTAAGGTACATTCTACTTTAGTGGCTCCATTTTTGACAGCAATTAAGGTATTGGCCGTAGCAAGACCTGTATCATTGTGACAATGTACACTTAATATTACCTTATCATTTAAATTTTTTAATCTATAATTAATTTTATTAATTAGTTCGCCAAATTCTTCAGGGACCGCATATCCAACCGTATCAGGGATATTAATCATGGTGGCTCCAGCTTTTACTACTTGTTCAATCGTTTTCCAAAGGTATTCAAAATCGCTTCTGGAGGCATCTTCTGTAGAGTATTGAACATTAGGAAGTAATGTCTTTGCATATCGTACGGCGTCAATGCCCATTTCTAAAATTGATTCTTTAGATTTATTAAATTTTTTCTCAACATGAATGGCAGAGGTTCCTAAAACAATATGAATGAGGGGATTTTGCGCATATTTAATACTTTCATAGACTGCATCAATATCTGCTTTAACAGCTCTTGCCAAAGCCGTAATCATCGGACCATCTATAATTTCCTTGGCAATTCTTTGTACAGAGTCAAAGTCACCTTTAGAAGAAGAAGGGAAACCAGCTTCAATAATATCTACATTTAATTTTTTTAATTGATGAGCAATTTCAAGTTTTTCGTATATATTGAGTTTTGCACCAGGCACTTGTTCGCCATCTCGTAAGGTTGTATCCAATACTAATACTCTTCTACTCATTAAAAATACCTCCTAAGTTTATTCTATATAATCATGGAGATTTTTAGTGACTAATCCGGATTTAGACACTAAAAAACCTCGTCTCTACTATAATAGAGACGAGGTTAACTCGCGGTACCACCCTAATTGGTTCAAAAATGAACCCCCTTTTTCGATGGCAAACACCATCTATCCCTGTAACGGTGGAATTCCGGCTCACCCTACATTATCGGGCTGCAGCTCATGGGTGAGTTCAATGCCTAAAATTTACCGAATCGCACCAACCTTCGGCTCTCTGAAAATTTCTAAACATCTACTATTCCCAGTCATTACCTTTGACTATATTGTTACTTATTCTAATCATTAAAACACTTCTTGTCAATAGAATAAAAGAAAAAAATATAAAAGAATCTTGAAATACTCAGTGCAGCGATTCTTAACAACTATACGATATAGTGTATAATGTACTATAGTTGCTTATCTTATAATTTTAGCATTAATTTGGAACTTTCAAGGAGATTGAAAGCATGAACTTTTTTAGTCGTTACACAGGAAAATATGGTAAAAAATTTTTTCTGGCTGTATTTTTTGTAATGTGTGAGACGGTGTGTGATCTTATATTGCCGGCGATCATGTCGCAAATTATTGATGTGGGGATAGCCGGAAAGAATATGGAATATGTTCTTTTAAAAGGAGGTTTCATGCTCTTTATTACAGCATTAGGAGCCATTGCAGCGTCTTTCCGCAATATTATATCGAGTACTGTTTCGCAAAAATTTGGG
>JARBUM010000211.1 GCA_029239675.1 Pelosinus sp.
TTATGGCCAGTGCTATACCTGCGGTTACGGACACGACTGTGGCGTTGGACGAGTTGTCAGAGTGCACGGATTTCTTGAAAAAATCGAAGACAAAGATTTTCCGCCACATTTTAAAGAGCAAGAACAGGCAAAATATCAAGCCTATAAAGCGGGCAAGATTCTTGGTTCAATGTTACGAAACTGTATTCAGCCTAGTAAGTAAAGAACTCTTGCTAAGGATTTTTTTAAAAGCCTATCCCCAGCCATAGCTGAGATAGGCTTTTACTTTCAAAGAACAATTTATTCACGGCGAGCCGGTACATAACCTGGCCGCCATTTATTTCGTTCAAGCAGGTATCTACATAAGCGAGATTTACTATTTATAGATAGTAAAAAAGCAAGCCACTCAGTTCTGAATGACCTGCTTTTGTATATGTTGCTCCAAGGTTGCACCACAACTACGGTGCGGTTGTGACTGCACCACCCCTGGAAGCCTTTATTTCTGGTGCGCCCGGGAGGACTCGAACCACCGGCTGACGCGGTTTAGGAAACCACCGCTCTATCCACCTGAGCTACGGGCGCATGTCCCTCTTATGAGGTTTTCCGCCACTTCAAACCGCTGCAACTATCGATCATTACATCGTTTACCGTCGTCATTAATAGCCAAAAATGGCACTAATGGAATTCGCGCAAGTGACGGCAAATCGGCGATATCGGCAAGTTCGGCAGTCATGGCAAGAGTAAAGATAACGATACTTAGTATAGCATTTTGGGTGCAGCATGTCAATTGTCAGGTAGTGGGAGTTTGCAAAGCTTATAGTCACATTGTCCAATTCGGCAGGTCAGATTTATGGGTTAAAACCATTTCCCGGACTAAGTTCTTTAGTTATTTTCTATACTGGCACGCTTGCGCGAGGAAAAGATGAGATCAAAAGGGCATTTGAAGCTATCGCTGAATACTTTAAACACAGTCTTGTGGTTAAGCAGGGTGACATGTCTATCATCGAGTCTGATGATACCGCACTAGTCATCTCAAATAAACAAGAAAAATAACTAATACGCAATCTAGCTAAGTCTAAAACTTGAATAATCTACTATAATAACCAAAAAACAAGCCTGCTTTACTCCCCCAAGCAGGCTTGTTTCACATTTTAAGTCATTGAGTAAATATTTGTCAGTTTATTTTATAGTGATGATTGATCATCTGCCATTAAAGATTCCCTGTTTTTCCTAACAAGAACCCTATTAACACGCATATGGTCAGCCTCAGTTATAATAAACTCATATTCATTATATTCAATTTTGCTATTGACTTTAGGCGGCAATTCTGTATGAAGGCAAATCCAGCCGCCAAATGTGTCTACTTCTTCGGTTTCTAGTTGCACCTCAAAAAATTCATTAAACTCATCCAGTTGTATACGGGCATCTACTGAATAAGTGTTATTATCTTGCATTTCAATCCAAGAGCGGTCTTCGTCGAACTCATCTTCAATTTCACCGACGATTTCTTCCAATATATCTTCAACCGTTACCATCCCGGCAGTGCCGCCATATTCATCAACTACGATTGCCATTTGAGTCCTGTTTTTTTGTAAAACCTTAAGCAAATCACTGATATGCATTGTTTCAGGGATTGCTGTTACCTCTCGCACCATTTCCCGTAAATTAGGATTTGTCCCTTTTGCTACCGCTTTGAGTATATCTTTGACATGGACAAAACCAATAATATTATCCTTATCATCATCACATACCGGATAACGTGTCAGTTCCTCTGACAAGGCTTTATCCAAGTTTTCCGAAAAGGTGTCCTGAACATCCAAACATACCATGTCAGTTCGGGGAATCATAATCTCCCGGGCATTTGTTTCGGCAAAATCAAAAATATTATCGACGAAAGTAAGTTCTGTCTTATTAATATATCCTTGCTTATGACTTTCTTCCATTAGAATTCGGATTTCTTCTTCAGTATGTGCCGCTTCATGCTCGTTTACAACCTGAATGCCTACCATACGAAGAATCCAGTTGGAAATTGTATTTAAAATCCATATAAACGGATACATTAGCTTATAAAATGCAATCAATGGAACCGATGTCCACAAGGTTACTCTATCTGCTTTTTGGATAGCTAACGACTTAGGTGCTAATTCTCCCAATATAATGTGTAAAGCAGTAATAATAGAAAAAGCAATCACAAAAGAAACCGTGTGTATTACCTGTGCCGGAAAGCCCCAACTTATCATAACAGGCTCAATCATTGCGGCAACGGCAGGTTCACCAATCCACCCCAAACCGAGCGATGCAAGGGTAATTCCTAGCTGACACGCCGATAAATACGTATCAAGATGGTCTACTACTTTCTTGGCAAACCGGGCCCTTGTGTTCCCTTCCTGTAAAAGAGTATCGATTCGAGTACTTCGTACTTTAACCATAGCAAATTCAGCGGCAACAAAAAAACCATTTAATAAAACCAGCAGCAGTACAAGAAATAAATTTAACAGTATAGACGCAGGGTCCAATAAATTCCTATCTCTCTGTATGAGAGAATAGGTTCACCTCCATATATTTTAATTAATATTCAAAAAGCTCAAAGCATTATGCTCAAAATAAAAATACACATTGCACTAATTCCGAAAGAGATTAGCCATTTATGCATTTTTTACGAAGTTTAGCTTAACTTCCACACTACTAAGACATATGTTTTATCAATATGAATAGTTGTGTATATTAGTTGATAGATACCTAATCTTCCTGCCCGTTTATCATATTGATATACATTATATTGGTTTATAACATAAATCACAACAGCGATGTATGTTCAAATTAGCTCAAACTGAGGCGCTTTAGCACAAAAAAGCATACTAAAGTACTTAGGTTTTATTAAGGATAGCGCTGAAAGGCTCATTCTAGCCTTTTCATTATAATTTCCCGAAACTATGTCGTCCTATCATCAATTGCTCAACATTACATGTCAAATGATCCACCCATCATTCTCCGGTTTTAAATATATCGAGAGGAATATTTACCATATAATAGAATTATTCTTTATATTTTATCTGGAGGTTTAGTATGATCACCATAGGCATCTTAATTTTTCCGCAAGTTGAAGAGCTTGATTTTGTAGCCCCTTTTGAGGTGTTGAGTTATATCAACAAAATCAAACCTGGCAGCACTAAAGTAGTGCTTGTATCTGAGAATGTTGAGGTAATAACAGCTTTTAACGGAATGAAGGTTAAACCTGATCATTCATTTGAAACCTGCCCTAGACTAGATATTTTAGTGGTGCCTGGCGGCAAAGGCCGCCTTGCTGCTATGCACAATACCACAATTAAAGAATTCTTGTTAGCGCAGGCAAGCCATACTCAGTACCTCACATCTGTTTGTACAGGTGCTTTCCTTTTAGCCGAAGCAGGGTTACTTACCGGTAAGAACGTCACTACGTACCATTCTGCTTTCGAAGAGTTGCAAGCCTATCCTGACGTTACAGTAAAAAAAGCCAAGGTTATACAGGATGGACCTATTATTACTGCAGCCGGAGTAAGCTCTGGCCTAGAGCTAGGGTTTTTCATTATCAAAATTTTGTTTAGTCCTTTGGCAGCAAAGGAAGTGGCCCAAAAGATTGAGTACGATA
>JARBUM010000212.1 GCA_029239675.1 Pelosinus sp.
ATATTTATTTTGTGCAAATTCCTTTAAATAAAGTCTCTAAAATAGTAACAATAGATTAATCTATTATTACTATTAAAAAGTTGAAAAATTAATTTTAAAAAATCATATAAATCCTTTAAAAAAAGTTTACTGACAGTATCATTATGTCTCTGTTCTTCATATGATGTATCATATACTCCAAGAAAATATCAATAAAGGAGGCTATCAAGTTATGGATGGCAAATATCCACATTGGTATCATGAAGAAATGGAACCATGCTGTGACTACATGGACAAAAAGATGATGCCCCAAGAATGTTGTCCCCCGGCTAAAGCATACTCATATCCTGAAAATTCGTTTAAAGATCGCCTATTATGTATGTTAGGTGATGATGTAATATTTTCAGTTGATGCTCGCATTTGTCGCCAAGAATCTTTTTGTGGCTCACTTTGCTATGTAGGCTGTGATTTTATTATTGTAAACGTTTGTATGCGTAAACGACCACTTTCTATGATGGTACCGATTAAAATGATTCGCTTTATTGGGCCTAAATCACATCGTTAAAGAATTTTAGCTAAACCTTCACCTTCTATTCATCTGTCGCATAATATGTGGAAAAATCCGCTGTTTTAAGGAGGTTACTCTGTTGAAAAGAAGCCAAAGTAGAAAGCCCATGTCAATGGATTTAGAGCATATGCGTATGCTTCATACAGAAGCGATTGAACAACTGGATTTAATGTATACCACATTAGAGGCCGCTGAACAAGCCAGCGATACTACCCGTGACAGTCTCGACGATATTTCCGTAAATCATTGGGATGCATACATGGATATTATTCACATTATTTCCATGCATGATGATGCAATGAGTGCTTCAATGAAGAAGTATAGTATGAGATCAGGTGAAATACACGACAATACAGGCGAGAGACAATTTAGCTTGCAACGTGGATTCGTAATCTATCTTCTACTAGCTTTATTACGTCGACACAATCGAATGGAACATATTTTCAGTTTGCGTGGTAATCCTATGAATGATTATTTTCAAGAATCATTAACTATGGAACGAGAACATATTGCTCATCTCATTACAATGACACAGAAATTAATGTAGCTTCAAGTTGTATTTTTTTCTGAAAACACAAGGACACAAGGAACACAAATAATGATCCATATATTATTTGTGCTCCTTGCTATGCTACGGGTTGGCATATTGTCTTTGTGTTTTATTATTTTAAAAGGAACTATAACCTTCTTTAGCGAAAATAAGTACTTATAAAATTGTTATTTATGTAAAGAATAATTTTATAATATACCTAAAGGAGTACTCATGCTAGATCTCATCGTTCCAAGTAATTTACATTCCATGCCAATCAAAGAATTCTTACGCGTCCATATTGGTCTTTCTCTTACAATATGGCGCAAAATCAAGCACTCAGGTTCCATAGTGGTAAATGGAAAAGACGTTTCTATAGCACATATTATTTGCCCTAATGATGTTATTACCCTCAATTGGCTACAGTCCTGCGATATCATTCCAAGCAACATTTCCTTACATATTGCCTTTGAGGATGACACGTTACTCATCATTGATAAGCCAGCTGGAATGTTAGTACATCCAACTACTAACGAGCATTTATCAACAGTAGGGAATGCGATTATGCACTATTTTCATATGCAAGGACAGTCTTATTCCTTCCATCCTGTACATCGTCTAGACCGAAATACCTCCGGCTTAGTATTGATTGCGAAATTCCCTCATATTCAGCACCTATTATCTATAAATGGTGTTAAAAATATTAACAGACAGTATATAGCACTTGCAACAGGTGTACTCAAACCTCCTACAGGCACCATAGACGCCCCTATTGCTAGACATCCTGATAGTATCATTCAACGTGTTGTTGATAGCAAAGGGCAGCATGCCACGACTTGTTATAAGGTATTAGAATTTTTATCAGACGCAAGTCTAGTGGAATTAACACTATTAACGGGGCGAACCCATCAGATCAGAGTTCATCTCTCGCATATTGGTCATCCTATTATTGGAGATGACCTGTATGGAGGTTCAAGAGATCTTATCAGTCGCCAGGCGTTACATGCCGCAAGGCTTTCTTTTACTCATCCAGTCTCTGGAAAATTAATTGATATCTCTAGCCCACTACCAGCTGATATGTTAAAAGCAATCCAATTGCTTTCGAATGATGACGAATAGTTGCATTATATAAATAATAATGAAAGAAAAAAGAAAATACAGTTATAAAAAATGATAATGTAATAATCTACTTTTATATACACAAGCCTGCTAAAATCTGGTATAATTAACATAGTAAAAAACTTTTTAGGAGGAATTACTTTGCCATTAGTTACAACAAAAGAGATGTTTAAGAAAGCTTATGACGGCCAATATGCAGTTGGTGCTTTTAATGTCAACAATATGGAAATTATTCAAGGAATTGTTGATGCTGCTAAAGAAGAGCAAGCTCCACTTATACTTCAAGTATCTGCAGGTGCTCGTAAATATGCAAAACATATCTACCTCACCAAATTAGTTGAAGCGGCACTGGAAGACTCAGGTTTACCTATTGCTCTGCACCTTGATCATGGAGATGATTTTGAAATCTGCAAGTCTTGCATCGATGGTGGCTTTAGTTCTGTTATGATTGACGGCTCAAAGCATTCTTTTGAAGAAAACATAGCTCTAACTAAAAAAGTAGTAGAATATGCTCACGCCCATGGCGTAGTAGTAGAAGCAGAATTAGGTAAACTTGCTGGCGTAGAAGATGCTGTTAAGGTAGATAGTAAAGATGCTACCTATACTGATCCTGATGAAGCAGTTGAATTTGTTGAACGCACAGGTTGTGATTCACTTGCAATTGCTATTGGTACCAGTCACGGAGCGTATAAATTTAAAGGTGAGCCTAGCCTTGACTATGCACGCTTAGAAAAAATTTCTAAATTACTGCCTGGTTACCCTCTAGTACTTCACGGTGCATCTACTGTACTGCCTGAATTCGTAGCAAAATGCAATCAATACGGTGGACATATTCCAGGCGCTCAAGGCGTACCTGAAGATATGCTATTACGTGCTGGAAAATTTGGTGTATGTAAAATTAATATTGATACAGATCTAAGATTGGCCATGACAGCTTCCATTCGTGAGCACTTTATAAACCACCCTGGTGATTTTGACCCTCGCCAATACTTAAAACCTGCCCGGGATGCCATTAAAAATATGGTTAAGCACAAAATTAAAAATGTATTAAACTGCAGCAATCGTATGTAGTAAAAAAGCTGAGACTTAAAGTCTCAGCTTTTTTTACTTCCTTACCTAGCCGAATTAGTATAGAAATAAACGAATTTGGAAAGCATAGTAGCAATCGAATCAGAAAAGGAGATTGTTACTCATGAGTAAAAATGTAGATTTTGCAAACTTAACAAAAGATCAGTTAACGGCAATACAGCTATTTGAAAAAAATTTTAATTCCGAATATCATACCGATTTTTTCATCATGGCAATTAAATACAGGTGAAGTTGGAGTGGTAATGGGGCTAAGAAAACAATCTCCAATTAGGCCACAAATTCGTATTATATTAGATAACACAGGAAATGC
>JARBUM010000213.1 GCA_029239675.1 Pelosinus sp.
CACAGACAACGCAACCAGAAAAAGCTACTAAAAAACGTTTTATGGTCGGTTTTCTTCTCTTTCTTGGTGTTATAATCAACTACATGGATCGCAGTAATATTTCATTAGCCGCACCGTTGTTAGGAAAGGACTTAAATCTGGACTCGGTGCAAATGGGCCTTATCTTTTCTGCTTTTGGATGGTCATACGCTATTTTGCAAATTCCAGGCGGGTTAATTGTAGATCGTATTAAACCTCGAATTTTGTATGCAGTTCTACTAGGCGGATGGTCTATTGCTACCTGTTTTCAAGCTTTGGTAAATGGATTTTCCACACTTTTTGGTTTACGTGTAGTTCTTGGCACCTTTGAAGCTCCTTCTTATCCAACGAATAACCGAGTTGTTACCTCATGGTTTCCTGAGCAAGAACGAGCTACTTCTACTGCCTTTTATACATCAGGACAGTATGTAGGTATTGCCTTTTTTACTCCAATGCTAGTGTATATCCAAAATACTTTCGGCTGGCGGGGAATGCTTTTCTTTACAGGGGCCCTTGGCGTTATCTACAGCATTGCCTGGTATATTTTCTATCGTGATCCCAAGGACAGTAAAGCAAATGAAGCTGAACTTAATTATATCCGCCAGGGTGGTGGTTTAGTTGATATGGATGGAAAAGAAAAGGTTAGAAAAGCAAGTTGGTCACAGTTAAAGTATGTTTTGAAAAACCGTAATATTTGGGGTGTATTTATTGCCCAGTTTTGTCTCTCTTCGATTCTTTGGTTTTTCTTGACTTGGTTTCCTACTTATCTGGTTCAATATCGCGGTATGACTTTTATAAAAATGGGCTTTATGGCTTCTCTGCCCTTTTTAGCTGCTTATGTTGGTATATTATCTTCAGGATTTATTTCGGACTATCTTATAAAACGTGGCCATTCCATTGGTTTTGCCCGCAAAATACCTATTGTTACTGGCCTTATCTTAGCGACTTCTATTGTAGGTGCTAACTATGTTCAAGATCAAACCTACGTTATCATGTTTATGGCATTAGCATTCTTTGGAAATGGGTTGGCGTCTATTACTTGGGTTTTTGTGTCTGCTTTGGCACCATCTCATCTAATAGGTCTTACAGGCGGGATGTTTAATTTTATGGGTAATCTCTCTGCGATTGCTGTCCCTATTATTATCGGAATTTTAGCAAAAGGCGGAAATTTCGAACCAGCATTGGTGTTTATTAGTTCGTTGGCCTTGATTGGGGCATTGTCTTATATCTTTATTGTCGGAAAAGTCGAGCGTATTGTGGTTCCTGAAGAATAGGAGTCTTCACATATAAAATGAAAAGGATGGTGTCGAACAATGAAAGAAATCGTGATTACAAAACCCCATGAATATGCAATAAGAGAGGTGCCAATTCCGGAACTAGCCAATGATTATGAAGTATTGGTACAAATGAAAGCTGCTGGTGTATGTGGTTCTGATCATCACATTTATCATGGAGCAAATCCCTGCTCTACCTACCCTAGAATTCCAGGTCATGAAAATGCAGGGGTAATTGCCAAGGTTGGTTCAAAAGTGACGAAGGTTAAAGTGGGGGACAGAGTTGTAGTTGACTTGATTATAACTTGTGGCGAATGCTACCAGTGCAAAATCGGCAGAGAAAATGTATGCGAGAATGTACGGGTACGTGGTAGCGGCGCAGATGGTGGTTTTAGAGAATACTTTACAGCGCCGGAAGACGATGTGTATGTATTTCCCGAGTCCATTCCTTTTAAAGATGCCGCATTAATTGAACCATATGCTATCGGCGCACACTGTACTGCAAGAGGTAGATTAGTATCCGAGGATATCGTGTTTATATTGGGTACAGGAACAATCGGCTCGATTATTCTGCAAACCTGCAAAGCAAAAGGCTGCACAGTAATTTGTTGCGATGTTAACGATGAAACACTAGAACGAGCCAAAGGTTATGGTGCAGATTATATTATTAACAGCAAGAAGGAAAATATAGTGCAACGAGTGCAGGAATTTACCAAGGGGAAAGGCGTTACGATTGCCTTTGATTCTGCCTGCTTCCAAGGATCATTGACTTCTCTATTTGAAGTTGGTCTTGTGCGCAACGCTGGTCGGATTGTAAGTTTAGGTTTTGTCAGTGCACCAGAAGCTATTTCACAAGCCATGTTAAATCAGCGTGAGCTTGACTTGATTGGTTCAAGAATGTCTTCTTATCAGTTTGAACCTACAATTGAGAAATTTGCTAATCACGAATTTAACTTAGAAGGCATTGCGACAACCTTTATTAAATTCAGTGAAATCGAAAAAATGTTTTATTATATGGATAATCCTGATCCTAAAGTGAAAAAAATGGTTCTTTTATTTGAATAAAGAAGGGGTGCTATTATGAAAATGTTTAATATCAAAGGTAAAAAAGCGATTGTAACAGGAGGTAGTAGAGGCCTGGGCTATGGAATGGCGGAAGGACTGTTAGAAGCTGGTTGTGAAGTGGCAATTATTGGTTCCTCTGATAAAACCTTTGCAGCAGCAGCGGCATTTGCTGAAAAAGGCTATAAATGTTATGGCGTAAAAGCAGATTTAAGAGATAGGGCAGACAATCATCGCGCTTTTGCTGATTGTCTAGCAGCACTGGGCGGTGATTTGGATATTCTGGTGACCGCGGCAGGCATCCAACGAAGACATAGTGCAGAGGATTTTCCCATTGAGGAATGGGATGAGGTTATGAGTATCAATCTTCATTCGGTATTTATTATGTGTCAATTAGCAGGACGCATTATGCTTAAGAAGGGCTATGGGAAGATTATTAATGTGGCCTCTATGGCCTCTTTCTTTGGCGGACAAACAGTACCTGCTTATTCAGCGGCTAAGGGTGGCGTAGCACAGCTTACTAAGGAAATGTCAAATGATTGGGTAGGCAGAGGGGTTAATGTCAACGCCATCGCCCCTGGTTACATGGCAACAGACATGAATGAAGCAATTATAAATAATGAGACGAGATACAAGCAAATTTCGGAGCGGATTCCCGCAAACCGATGGGGTACCGGAGAGGATATGAAAGGAGCAACAATCTATTTGGCTTCAGCGGCAAGTGACTATGTAAGTGGAGCGATCATCCCTGTTGATGGCGGTTATCTGGTAAAGTAACTTAGAAAAGGAAAATCTTAAGCAAACATTATATATAGGGGAGTTACTTTATGAACAAGTATCAAATTTTAAAAAAGATAACCGATTGTGGATTGGTTGCCGTAGTACGGGCAGAAGGTACAGAGCAAGCAAAAAGAATAGCTGATGCCTGTATTAAGGGCGGTACAGCAGGAATCGAAATTACGTTCACTGTACCGGGAGCAACTGAGTTAATTAAAAGCTTGGCGAATACCTATGCATCTGGGGAGATTATCATCGGTGCTGGTACGGTGCTTGACCCTGAGACGGCACGGATCGCTATTTTAGCGGGAGCACAATACATTGTCAGTCCATCCCTTAATATAGATACTGTTAAACTATGCAATCGTTATCAAGTTCCAATTATGGCAGGTGCTATGACAATTCGTGAGATTATTGAGGCAATGGAAGCTGGTGCCGATATTGTTAAG
>JARBUM010000214.1 GCA_029239675.1 Pelosinus sp.
TTCCACTACTTTCAGAGAACTTCAGCAGCGATGCGAATCTATTTCTCCTGCAATACTAAACAATCGTATCAAGGAGTTAAGAGAAGCCGATATTGTAGAACGTACTATTGAGGGATATCAATTGACCCAACGTGGAAAAGAACTTATGGAATTATTGCGTCCATTTGGTGCGTGGTCACGTAGTTGGTCAAAGGAAGTATTCAACTATACTAAGCCACTTAATAATCAAAAAAATGATGATAAGTAGTATATGGATTACATTTTAAAAGAAAGGATGAATTTAAATGAGTTTACTTAATGTAAATAAAGAAAAATGTATTCATTGCGGAATCTGTGCTCAGGTTTGCCCAAAGAATTATATTGAAATGAATAAGGAAAAGTTTCCGGTCGATGCTGGACTTACCTGTATCTCCTGCGGTCATTGTGTTGCAATATGTCCCCAAGCTGCATTAAATCACGTTCAAGCACCGCTTTCTGAACAAGTATTGCTTGATGCAACCCCTGTTTTTGATACTGAGACTGCAGAACGTTTTCTTCGATCTAGACGCTCTGTACGAGTATATAAAGAAAATAAAGTTACTAAAGATCAAATATTAAAACTGCTAAACATAGCCAGATTAGCGCCATCAGGTAATAATTCACAGGGTGTGCAATACATGGTCGTAAATAACAAAAAAACTCTACGTGCCATTACAAAAGCCACAATTGCCTGGATGGATGAAGCAATTGCCGCCAAAGAAGTATCTGCTGTTAATTATATTGAAATGTCAGAGCATTATCATAAGACTGGTGAAGATGTGATTTTACGAAATGCACCTAGCTTTATATTAGCACTTTCTGATAAAAATTTTACACGTGGACGTGATAATACTCATTTTGCTCTTGCATATGCTGAATTATTTGCACCAAGTCTGGGATTGGGAACGTGCTGGACAGGCATTGTGGAAACATGCGCTCGCTCTGGCTATCAACCCTTAATTCAACTATTGGACATACCTGAAAATTTAACAGTGACAGGTGGAATTATAGTTGGTTATCCCAAATATAGCTTTAGACGACTGGTGAAACGCTCCCCGTTAATCGTAACTTGGCACCAATTATGTGATTCAAATGAATTCTAAATCAAAAACTCTTTTTTATATGTTGTTTTTACCGAGGTACTCAATAGTTGAAAAGAGAAAATTAATAAGTATAGAAGGTGATTTCTATGGCTCGTTTGCTTACACCCTTAAAAATTAAAAATCTGGAACTTAAAAATAGGCTAATTATGCCTCCTATGGCAACATCAAGAGCTGGATTACACGGAGAAATAACTTCACCTCTTTTACAATATTATGATGAAAAAACACGTGACGGATACTTTGGTATGGTAATTACAGAACACTCTTTTATTTCAACAGACGGAAAAACCAGTTTTCATCAAATTTCTTCTGCTGACAATAGTATGCTTTCCGGTTTACGCCAGCTTTCCGATATCATTCATAATAATAGATGTCCTGTTATCTTGCAGTTAAACCATGCGGGAAGTGGTACGAAAATGGATATTATTGGTTCTCAGCCCATTGCTCCATCAGCTGTTATAAACCCTTCAAAGTCAAATCTAGAGCTTCCATGTGAGCTGAAATGTGATGACATTCAAAGAATCATAAATAATTTTGCCAGTGCGGCTTTACGAGGAAAACAAGCTGGTTTCGATGGAGTTGAAATACATTCCTGCCATGGTTATTTATTAAATCAGTTTTTGTCACCACTTACTAATAGAAGAACTGATAAATATGGAGGCAATATTAAAGGCAGGATTCTTATTCATCTTGAAGTATTGAGAGCAGTTCGTAATGCCGTTGGTAATAATTTCCCTATTCTATTCCGTCTTGGTGCTACTGATAATATGGATGGCGGACTTAGCTTAGATGATTGTATTACAGTGGCAAAGGAATTGGAAAAGGAAGGTACTGATATGCTTGATATATCCGGCGGAATGTGTCGTTACACAGTACCAGACTCGGAAAAGGCAGGATATTTTATTAAACAGGCAAAAGCCGTCAAGAATGCTGTTTCAATTCCTGTCTTAGTAACTGGAGGTATTAGAACACTAGAAGAAGCAGAATTGCTTCTGAAAAATAATGTTGCAGATTTAATTGGCATCGGAAGGCCTGTCTTTAACAACTCAAATTGGATTAAATACGCAATTAATAACTTTGATTTCGAAGCTATTAAGGATCATCCTAGGCAGATTTGAGAAACACAACGAATCAGTTTTATCAGAGTGATTGCTTTTCCTGATTATAATGAATTTGAGAACTCCAGTGATGTTTTAAGTGCTGATTTTAGAGATGGTTTTTAAGCATCGTTTCTAAGACTACCATGGCAATGGAGCAGATTGTGGATGATTTGGAGCAGGCTGGCATTCGGGTGTTTCATTCCAATCGTTTTCTTAGCGAGACTATCCCGAAAACTGTGTAAACCTCCAAGATGGTGTAAAATAGAAGCACTGAACTTGGAGGTTTTATTTATGGCAAAAAGAAAAATTACCCCAGAACGCAGAGAACAAAGAAAGAAATTATTAGAACTGCTACAGGGAGCCGGAATTAACGATGTTGCGGGAGTTCAGGAATGGTAAGCGCAGTATTAGAAAATGGTTTGGAAGGCGAATTAGATGTTGAGTTAGGCTACAGTAAGTACGACTATCGAAACAAGGAAACCGATAATAGCCGTAATGGATATAGCGAAAAAACACTAAAGAGCAGCCTTGGCGACATAGCGATTGCTGTTCCAAGAGATCGCAAAGGTGAGTTTGAGCCACAGATTGTAAAGAAAAACCAGACTATTCTAAGAGGAGATATTGAAGAAAAGATTTTATCGATGTATGCAAAGGGCATGACCACAAGTAATATAGAAAGTCATATTTGTGATATTTACGGGATTGAGGTATCTGACAGTACGATCAGCCGTGTTACCGATAAAATTCTCCCTGCTGTGAAAGAATGGCAGGTGCGGCCATTAGAAAGCATCTATGCGGTTGTATTCATGGATGCGATCCACTGCTATTGGCGTACAAATGAACGGGACTCGAGATGTTTTAGGAATGTGAATTGGAGAAAATGAAAGTGCTAAGTTCTGGCTGGGAATTTTAAATGGCCTAAGAAACCGTGGTGTAGAAGACATCTTAATTGCCTGTGTAGATGGCCTCACTGGTTTTGCAAATGCTATTGAAGCTGCCTTTCCCAGGACAGAAATCCAGCAGTGTGTAATTCACCAGATTCGCAACTCAACGAAATACGTTTCCTATAAGGATATCAAGGCATTAATGGCCGATCTGAAAATGGTATACGCAGCTGTCGATGAGCAAACGGCATTAGATCATCAGAAGGTATTTGATGAAAAGTGGAGCACGAAATATCCGAAGATTACTTTTTCTTGGCGGGCTAATTGGGCCAATTTATCTACGTACTTTAAGTACCCGCAAGAGGTGAGAACACTCATTTATACAACGAATGCTATTGAAAACTTCAATCGCCAGCTACGTAAAGTTACAAAGGCAAAATCAGTATTTCCCACTGACGACAGCTTATTAAAGAT
>JARBUM010000215.1 GCA_029239675.1 Pelosinus sp.
CCATATTCTTGCAAGAACTTGGAGCAGAGGTAGTTGTTACTGGTGATACATCTAAAGCGACGCTGAATTGCGGAAGTGGATTGGACGAGGTATGCCTGCTAAAGTTGGATTGTCACACTAAATCAGACAGTTTTCTTCTAACGAATACAGCAGAAAAATTTGTAGCGCGTTGGGGATTTCAGAAGATACAACGCACAGAAATACCAGCTGACCTTATGCAAAGTTCAGCACTAAATAATTTTTGCCCAGCATCAAGCATTTGCATGAAGTTAGAATTATAAAAGAGCTTCTCAAAAAGGAGAACAGTCTATTTTATTTACTGCTTGCAGTATGATATGTTCAGCTATTTTATAATAAAGTAAAGATAAAAAGAAGCTGGGATGAGATTATCCCAAAATCTGTGTAAATATTTAGGTTGACCTTTTGAATATATAATTGCTATAATATATACATACAATAATATAGGCGATGGAGTTCGCCATTAATTCCGTTTTATAGCGGTGATGACTCCTACTAGTACACTTTACTAGTAGGAGTCTTTTGTTTTTTAACAGAGAGAGGAGAGATATTATGAACTACTCAAATGAAGTAATGACAATGTGTAAGGTGGCCAAGGGACCTAATCATGGGGCTGCTCCCATTCCACAAGAAGGACAATGGACGAAAGTAAAAGAGGTCAAAGATGTAAGTGGCTTAACTCATGGGGTTGGCTGGTGTGCTCCGCAACAGGGTGCCTGTAAATTAACCATAAATGTTAAAGCTGGAATTATTCAAGAAGCACTAATTGAAACGATTGGTTGTTCAGGTATGACTCATTCAGCTGCTATGGCATCTGAAATTCTTCCTGGTAAAACAATTTTAGAGGCTTTAAATACAGATTTAGTTTGCGATGCAATTAATACAGCTATGCGTGAACTCTTTCTTCAAATTGTTTATGGAAGAACCCAAACTGCTTTTTCTGAAAATGGTTTACCAATTGGAGCAGGCTTAGAGGATCTGGGCAAGGGACTAAGAAGCCAGGTTGCGACTATGTATGGAACTATTGAAAAGGGTCCAAGATATTTAGAATTGGCAGAAGGATATGTTACTAATATTGGATTAGATGAAAATGATGAAATTATTGGTTATAAATTTGTTCATCTTGGTAAAATGATGGAGATGATTGCTAAAGGTATGGATGCCAATGAAGCATTAAATAAGGCTTCCGGTAAATATGGACGATTTGATGAAGCGGCTAAGGTAATTGATCCAAGACATGAATAATAATAAGGGGGAGAAAAATATGGTTATGTTTGAAGGCTATGAAAGACGCATCAGTAGTATTAATAAAGTATTGAAACAATATGATATAGAATCGCTTGAAAGTGCTAAAGAAATCTGTGATAGCAAAGGTATTGATATACATCAAATTGTCAAAGAAATTCAACCGATTTGTTTTGACAATGCATGTTGGGCGTATACTTTAGGAGCCGCGATTGCAATAAAAAAAGGCTATACCAAAGCAACTGAGGTTGCACTGTCATTAGGTGAAGGTTTACAAGCATTTTGTATTCCAGGTTCGGTTGCTGACAATCGCAAAGTTGGTCTTGGCCATGGAAATCTGGCAGCAATGTTACTCAATGAAGAAACAAAATGTTTTGCTTTTCTAGCTGGTCATGAATCTTTTGCTGCAGCTGAAGGTGCAATTGGTATTGTTAAATCTGCTAATAAAGTAAGAAAACAGCCATTACAAGTTATTCTTAATGGTCTTGGAAAAGATGCTGCACAAATTATTTCACGTGTTAATGGATTTACATATGTGCAGACTAAATTTGATTATTACACCAGTAATTTAGAAATAATCAAAGAAATTAAATATTCTTCTAGTGAACGAGCAAAAGTTAGGTGCTATGGCGCAGATGATGTTATGGAAGGCGTAGCGATTATGTTTAAAGAAAATGTCGATGTATCCATTACAGGCAATTCGACAAATCCAACACGGTTTCAACATCCAGTAGCTGGAACTTATAAAAAAGAATGCATCGAACAAGGAAAAAAATTCTTTTCAGTTGCTTCTGGCGGTGGAACAGGAAGAACTCTGCATCCTGACAATATGGCAGCAGGACCAGCATCGTATGGTATGACAGATACCATGGGAAGAATGCATTCTGATGCACAGTTTGCTGGATCATCCTCGGTTCCAGCTCATGTAGAAATGATGGGATTAATCGGCATGGGGAATAATCCTATGGTTGGTGCTAGTGTAGCAGTGGCTGTAGCGGTTGAAGAAGCATGGAAAAAGTAGCAGTATAAAAAATAATTAAATCATCAAAAGGGAAAAATAAAATGCCTAAAATTGCGAGTAAAGCAAAACGATTAAGCATTTATATTGGTGAAAGTGATCACTATAAACGCCAATCATTATACAAAAGTATTATAGCTAAAACGAAAGAGTTAGATATGGCTGGTGCCACCGTTTTTAGAGGTATAATGGGGTATGGTGCTGATAAACGTATTCATACGGCAAGTTTAGTTGATTTGTCTAGCGATTTACCCGTATTAATTGAAATTATTGACAGTGAAGAATATGTTGCAAAATTATTACCCTACTTAGATGAAATAATGGGAAAGGGGTTAGTTACTATTGATGATGTCGAAGTACTCAAATATGGAACTAAGCCACCAGCACGGTAAAGGAGAGATCTAGATTACATGTTAGGAGTTTTTTTAGTCGCAATTGGTGGAGGACTTGGAGCTGTTAGTCGTTATCTGGCATCAAATTGGATGGCTTCACGATTTGGTGCCGATTTTCCATTTGGAACATTGTTGGTCAATATCATTGGATGTTTCATTATTGGTTTATTTATGGCAATGACTATAGATCGCTTAAATATCAGTCCTTACTGGCGACTGTTTATTACGGTAGGATTTTTAGGAGGTCTTACGACCTTCTCCTCTTTTAGCTATGAAACTTTACACCTTTTACAGGACGCTGACGTTATGCGTGCATTTTATAATGTCGGGCTTAATTTATTTGGCGGATTTTTCGCTACATGGTTAGGTTTTGGATTTGCTAGGCTTATTGGGTGATTATCTTAATCACCTACTACTAGAATGATCATGCTTTAAAGATGAGGTATCCAAAATATATGCATAAGAATATTATAATTTTAGGTTTAGTTAGTATGTTTACGGATATATCAAGTGAAATGATTTACCCACTAGTGCCATTGTATTTAACTGCTGTATTAGGTGCATCACCTGCGGTTGTTGGTATTATAGAAGGTATTGCAGAGAGTTTAGCCAGTTTGCTAAAAATTTTTTCTGGGCGTTTGGCAGAGCAATTAGATAAAAGAAAACCACTAGCATATTGGATCATCAGCTGAAGTATTTTATCATTGTTAGTTTTCTATTTAATCTAGGAAACTCGTCAAATCAATTCCTGTTGGTACGAGCAAGTACTGTTGGCTTTTCTGCTGAACAGGTTATTTTATTATATTTGCCCAAATTGCAATAATAAGTTGCACTAAATTGTTTATGGTTAATCATGGTAATCGCTTAAGCTGAATAAATCTGATCAAGTTCGCTTCTAGCCCAA
>JARBUM010000216.1 GCA_029239675.1 Pelosinus sp.
TTTGGTAATGTCATGGGGTCTCGGGGTTCGGTAATTCCCTTGTTTAAATCCCAGATTATCGAAAAGAGAAAGATTACTATTACCGATCTTACGATGAGCCGGTTTATGATGACTTTGCGGCAAGCGACAGATCTGACGATCAAAGCTATGCAGCAGGCTCAGGGCGGCGAGATATTTGTCCTAAAAATGCCTGTAATCTGCTTGCAGGATTTAGCCGAAGTTATCATTAAAGAAACTACCGGGAAGCTGGGTATTAATGCGGACAATATTGAGATCCAAGAAGTTGGCTTGCGCCCTGGCGAAAAGATGTTCGAAGAATTGATGACCGTTGAAGAGGCCAAGGACGCTTATGAACTGTCTGATATGTTTGTTATTCCTAATACATTTTTACAACGGGAGCTCTCCTATCCAGGAGCTAAAAAGGCTATTCAGAAAAGTTATAGTTCTGAAGATGAGGCACCCGTCAGTCGTCAGGAACTACTGGCAATGCTGAAAGAAAATGGACTTATATAAGCTTAGAGATTGTTTCTCAAGGGTATTTAGCCGCGTAAAAGGGGCGGTTGACGAACCGCCCTATTTTGTTTAAATAGGGGAATGAATATGCAGATTAAAATATTAGATAAGGTTTATGAATGTGAAAACCAAATTGATGCAGTTGGCACTATATTTGATCAGATCCAGCAACTACTGACTCAGTCTAATACTAGTCTTAGCAGTTTTGAAATAGACGGTGTGGAACTATATTCTGAATATGATCAATACATAATTGATCATATTGACAGTATTAAAATAATTGTTATTAATGTTAAAACCCTGAAGGAATTAATGGATGATACCCTTAATTCAATTCAAGAATATACAATTAAGGCTATTCCCGCGATTGATAAAATGGTGAATGAGTTTTATCAAGGGGTTAGTCAAGATACCTGGGATAAATTTTCTCAATTACTGGAAGGGTTACAGTTTATCATTGACAGTCTAAATACTATTGGCGATAATCAGGATTGGTATTACAACGCCTCACAGTTTGAGGTTGTGAAACAAAAGCTTTTGCGACAAATTGTTATGCTGCAAATAGCGATGGAAAGCCAGGATCGTGTAAAATTAAGTGATGTTCTTATTTATGAGATTATTCCTTCGTTTAAGGCATTAGCTAAAGAGATAACTGTAAATACCGAATATGGACAAGTACAGTAATGAAAGGTGAATATGGGTGAAAACAGCAGCAATTATTCAGGCGAGAATGGGTTCGACCCGCTTACCGGGAAAAATATTAAAAGACTTGATGGGGAAAACTGTTCTGCAACATGTGATTGAACGTATACGTCAGGCTAATAGTATTGATGAGATACTTATCGCCACTACGACACAGGGACCAGATGATGCAGTGGCTAATGAAGCTGCCCAATGTGGTGTAAAGTGTTTTAGAGGCAGTCAAGACGATGTTCTTGCTCGCTATTATTTGGCGGCTAAAGATAATAATGTAGACGCAGTGGTACGGATTACGTCTGATTGCCCATTAATTGATCCGATGGTGGTCGATGCACTTGTTGATTTTTTCAAGAATAAGAAAGTATATGATATTGTGACTAATGCGGGGAGTGACTTGAGCAACCGAACTTATCCCCGCGGTCTGGATACAGAAGTTTTTTCTTTTTCGGTTCTTGAAAAAGCGTTTAAAGAAGCTGGTAAGCAGTATCACCGTGAGCATGTTACTCCCTATATCTATGAAAATAGTTCGAGGATATATTTCTATAAAAACTCAATCGATTATTCGAGGCACAGATGGACGCTAGATACTGAAGAAGATTTGGCACTTATTGCAGAGATATATCACCATTTATATAAAGGTAAGCATGATTTTTATTTGCAGGATGTCATTAGTTTATTTGAGATGAAGCCAGACTTAATAAAAATTAATGCCCATATAGAGCAGAAAAAACTATAATTACTCATTTATACCAAGAAAGGAGGACACAATGAATAAAGTAATAAATATAAAAGAACGTAAGATTGGTTCTGACTATCCTTGTTATATTATCGCCGAGATGTCTGCCAACCATGCCGGGGATATAAATAGGGCTATTGATATAATTTATGCGGCAAAAGAGAGTGGCGCCGATTGTATAAAACTACAAACTTATACGGCTGATACAATAACCATTAATTGCGATAATGAATATTTTCAGATAAAAAAAGGAAGCTGGCAGGGAGAAAACCTTTACCAGTTGTATCAAAAAGCTTATACCCCTTGGGAATGGCAGGGAAGGTTAAAGGAAGAAGCAGACAAGGTGGGAATCGATTTTTTGTCGACACCTTTTGATAAAACTGCCGTAGACTTTTTGGAGAGCATCGGGGTAGATTTTTATAAAATAGCATCTTTTGAATTAGTGGATATTCCGCTAATTAAATATATTGCATCTAGACAAAAACCTATTATTATGTCAACTGGAATGGGGACTTTGGGAGAAATAGAGGATGCGGTGAATACTGTTCTTGCTCAGGGCAACAAGGAGTTGTGCCTTTTGAAATGCTCTAGTGCCTATCCTGCTGTTCCCGATGATATGAATCTTAGAACTATACAAAATCTAAAGAATACATTTAACATACCTGTTGGCTTATCCGATCACTCGATAGGCTCCATCGGGGCTGTAACTGCGGTGGCAATGGGAGCTAATGTAATTGAAAAGCATTTTTGTATTAGCAGGGAAATCGAAAATCCGGATGCCTTTTTTTCTATGGAACCTCTTGAATTTAAGAAGATGCTACAGATTATCAGAACAGGAAAAGAATAGCAGGTTGCTGAGAAAATCTATTTTTATAGTCACTGCTGTAAAGAAAGGTGAGGTTTTTACCGACAAAAACCTTCGGGTAATTAGACCTGGATATGGTTTGGAACCGAAATACTATGATGAAATTTTAGGTAAGATGGCAGCACAAGATATTGAAGAAGGAACACCGCTTGATTGGGGTCTGGTAAAGTAGTTTTTAAGTAATGGTGGTGTGTATATGATTGAAACCCGCAGGCTGATTCTAAGGTTGCTTACTGAGCAAGACGAACATGAGGTAGTTGCGTGGCGGAATCTAAGCGATGTAATAAATAGTCTTTTTAGCTATAAAGGGATCACTATTAATGAGCATAGGCAATGGTATACCAATTATTTAAAAGATGATAAGCGAATCGAGTTTGTTATTATTAAGAAAGAAGATGATCAAAAGATCGGTACGATAGGGCTGAGTGGCATCGACTACAAAAATCAGACTGCCGAGTATGGTGTTTTACTTGGAGAAAAACAAGAACGTGGTAAAGGATACGCAAAAGAAGCCAGCAGCGCTATCATCGATTATGCTTTTTTTGAACTAAATTTGTTTAAAATTAAATTAAAAGTGTTTGCTGATAATATTGAAGCATTAAACATGTACCGAAAATTAGGATTCGAAGAAGAAGGTACATTGCGACGGGAAATGTATAAAAATGGAGTATTTAAAGACATCACGCTAATGGCCATTTTAAAAGACGAATGGGTCAAGGAAGATGTTTAAGATCTGTATAAGAGCAGACGGCGGAAAAAATGTTGGCATGGGGCATATTATGCGCTGCTTGTCGCTTGCCCAAACCTTTCAGCGCAACGGATACGAAGTTTGTTTTCTTAGTAATTTGGATGAGGGTATAGAAGCAGTCAGACGTGAGAATTTTGACGTTGTTCGTTTGTTTTATGTAGGTCAAGAGATAGAAGGCTTCTTTTATGGTAATCCTGCATACTTGGCTGAAGAAGCTAACGCAATAATTACGTTTTTGCTGAAACGTCAGATCGATATACTAGTAATCGACACTTACAACGTGAGTAGTGAGTATTTTTTACAGCTCAAGCCATGTGTGAAGAAATTAGTGTACATAGATGATATCAATAAATTTCCTTATGCAGCAGATATTATTGTTAATGGTAATATTACCGGTAAGTATATGGGCTATAGGCAATACAACAAACAACAAGTATTGCTATTAGGGCCGGGCTATAATATGATTCGAAAAGAATTTCGTAATTTGCCGGCGCGATCTATTAGAGAACAGGTTGCAGAGGTTATGATTACTACCGGTGGAACAGATCCCTATCATCTGACCAGCGGGCTGCTTGCCTGCTTACTACAACATGAACAATTCCAAACTTTACGATTTAATGTGTTGATCGGCAGCGGCTTTACCGACAATGAACAATTAATCGACTTAAGTCAAAATTATGATAATATTGTTCTTTATGCTAATTCTGCGGTGGTTAACAACTCGCCGAATATTTTATATTCGGAGGTATCTGCTATCATGTTGCGGTCTGATTTGGCGATATCGGCTGGCGGCAGCACCTTGTATGAATTGGCTGCCTGTGGTACGCCGACCTTGGCGTTTGTGTTGGCAAATAATCAGGAATTTATTGTACAGAAGATGGAAGAACTAGGATATGTTCAGAGTGTCGGCTGGTATGACCGGATAAAAGATGGTCAGGTTATTAAGGTGTTGCTTAACCTTATACATGATTATGAAAAGCGCAAAGAGATGAGCCGAAAAGGTCAAAAGCTGGTAGATGGCAAAGGTACAGAAAGAATTGTTCGTAGTATTATTGAAAGCATACCGGTTAACGGATAAAAGGAGGCTGATCTGGTTGTGAGAGAAAACTACTTACCTTATGGGAAGCAATGGCTTGATGAAGATGACATTAACGCTGTAGTTGAAGTATTGAAATCTGATTACTTAACGACCGGACCTAAGATTGCAGAGTTTGAGAAGGCCTTCGCCCAGTATGTTAACGCAAAATTTGCGGTAGCCATATCGAACGGAACAGCAGCACTGCATGCGGCATGTTATGCAGCAGGAATTCAGGCTGGTGATGAAGTTATTACTACGCCTATTACTTTTGCCGCTTCTGCTAATGCTGTACTCTATTGTGGTGGTACTCCAATATTTGCTGATATTGATGCCGCTACTTATAATATTGACCCGGTTGAGATTCGCAAGAAAATTACGGACCGGACCAAAGCCATTATTCCGGTGCATTTTACCGGACAGCCTTGTGATATGGATGAGGTAGGCCGAATTGCCAAGGAATACAATCTGCTGGTAATAGAAGATGCTGCTCATGCTGTAGGGGCAGAGTATAAGGATCGGTTGATTGGCTGCATCTCAGATATGACAACATTTAGTTTTCATCCGGTAAAGCATATCACTACCGGTGAAGGCGGCATGATTACCACCAATAATGAGGCATTATATCAAAAACTCCTTTTATTCAGAAGCCACGGTATTACCAGGGATAAAAATTTAATGCTGGACTGCCAGGGGCCCTGGTATTATGAGCAGCTTGAATTAGGCTATAATTACCGGATGACCGATATCCAGGCGGCTTTGGGACTGAGCCAGCTTAGCAAGCTGGACAAGTTTTTGCAAAGGCGGCGTGAAATAGCGGCCACATATACCGAAGCTTTCAAGGATATGGCCGCTTTAATTACGCCATTCCAGCAAGATAGCGGCAACTCAAGCTGGCATTTGTATGTAATTCAGTTAGGCTTAGAAAAACTTCGTTGTGGTCGCAAAGAAGTTTTTGAAGAATTACTCCAGGAAAATATTGGTGTAAATGTTCATTATATTCCTGTATACAAGCATCCTTATTATCAGCAAAACGGCTATCAGGATGTGCAATGCGGGCACAGTGAAAGACTTTATAACAGAATCATAAGTCTCCCTATCTTTCCCAAGATGACAGATCAAGATGTACAAGATGTAATTGAAAGTGTGAAAAAGGTTCTGGAAAGGAATGAACAATAGCATGAATGTACTGGTAACAGGCGGAGCCGGATTTATCGGTCGCTGGGTAGTAAAAAGGCTGTTAGATGATGGTCATGCTGTTTGGGCTTTAGATGATTTATCAAATGGCCGGCAGGAAAACATCGCAGAGTTTAAAGAGCATGTTGGATTTAAAGGATTTATACAGGGTGATATTAAAAATGAAGATCTGCTTGATAAGCTGTTCTTCAATCATTTTGACATTTGCTACCATTTGGCAGCTAGTATCAATGTACAGGACAGTATCGATGATCCTCGTACTACCTTTGAAAATGATGCAATCGGCACATTTAATGTTTTGGAACAGTGCAAAAAACATGAAACAAAGGTCGTGTTTATGAGTACCTGTATGGTCTATGACCGCGCCCAAACTGCAACAGGTATTACTGAAGCACATCCGGTCAAGCCGGCGTCTCCCTATGCCGGCAGCAAGATTGCCGG
>JARBUM010000010.1 GCA_029239675.1 Pelosinus sp.
CATAAACCGTCGAAAAGGAATCTGACTGGGAATGAATTTTATCAATTTCTTGCTTTAGGGTTTGTACTTCCTGATGAGTCTGGGATAGTTTTTGATTTAACTGCACCACCTCTGTAATATCTCGTTCCGCACAAACGCCGCCAATCACCTGACCAGCTAATTTTACAGGCCTTGCATTGATTAAGACATGAGTATCAGGACAAGGAGTATGATATTGTTCATGCACCGTACGTCGTTCTTTCATCACCTTGGTTAACATCAAATTAGAGAAAAAACCTTCGATAGGTCGTCCAATGATTTCATCAATAGCAATTCCATATAAAAGTTCGGCATGACGATTCCAGACTACTACTTTATCTGCTTCATCAATGATACAGACTGCTTCATTAACCGTATCTAATAGAGCTTCTAGCCTTGCCTGCTGTAATTGATACAAGGTTAAAAGCTGTTCAAAACTCTCGATAATTTGTTCTTTTGCTTCCGTCTTAAGGTAAAAACGGAGTTGATCAATGGTTAAGGGAAAATGAGTATTCATACATATGCCTCCCTTGTAATATAAAAAAAGCGCTCATACAGGACTAAAAATAGTCCCTGTACAAGCGCCTTTGCTTGTGTCAGTTAATTGACACCTTTTTTTTCATTATAAAGTAGGGAGTTGCAATAGGCAATACCTAATTTAAAACTTAGTCTATTTATCCTTTATATAGATTTCTATTCTTTCTTTATTAGTACCTAGCCGTTTTCCTCTTTTGAGCAATATAGCACCCATTTCACCTGTATTCTTTATATGAGTTCCACCACAAGGAACTTTCGCAAAACCAGCAATCTCCCAATATCTGATTTCCTTTACTTTATCACTAAAACTACTAATAATAGCATGATTCGAATCAACAATTTCTTTTATCATCTTTTCAAGAAATGGAAAGGTTTCTGAAATGTTGCCTTCCCACTCAAAATCAACTCTTGCCTTTTCTGCCGTTATATTAGCACCAATCTTTCTAGAATTGTTAAAGTGTTTCAACATTAATTCCAATACCATCTCTGCAGCAAAATGCAATCTCATAATATTGTAGCGTTTATCCCAATCAATAACCACTTCCACTTGCTGACCTACTTGCAAATCGTGACCTTCATCAATCTGATAGAAAATTTCAAGATCAACCTTTTGAGCTTCTATCACAGGATAACCATTAATAGTTCCAGAGTCTGATGCCTGACCGCCAGAAAAGGCAAAAAATATGGTTTCATCAAGTGTAATACAACTGCCATCTATACGCATTACCCTCGCAGTACATTTTTCTAAATACGGATCTTGCCAAAATAGCTTTTTAACAGCCATATCTCCACCTCATTCCATATTCCTAAGGACAGTCACGGATTATAATTCTAGTAAATCTTTTGGATTTCAATACCATTTTTCTGAAATGCAGCTTCGATTTCCTCTACATGCCTATGCCCATTGGTTTCAACAGTAACTTCTAGCTGAACTTGTTTGAAACTATCCATCACCTTAGACTGGTTATGATCTAATTTTATTACATTTGCATTCAATTCAGAAATGATTTTAGCAACATGTAATAATTCCCCTGGTTTATCAGGTAAATTGATGGTAAAACAGAACAATCTGCCTCTAAATACTAAGGCTTTATTGATGATGGCAGAAATCGTTAAAATATCAATATTACCGCCGCTCACCAGACAAACTACTTTTTTATTCTTTGAATGCAATTTTTTCAGACCAGCTAAGGATAATGCTCCTGCTCCTTCTGTTATCAGCTTATGTTTTTCGATTAACAGCAATATTGCTTCTGCTATATCAAAATCAGATACGGTAATGACCTCATCTACAAACTCTCTGATAAATTCAAAGGTTAATGTTCCTGCCCTTTTTACAGCAGCACCATCTGCTATGGTATCCACCTTATCCAGTTCTGTTACTTTATTATTAGCCAGTGACTCCTTAATACAACATGCCCCTTCTGGTTCAACTCCAATAATTCGTATTGTTGGTTTTAGCATTTTTGCCGCAAAAGCAATCCCGCTAGCTAAGCCACCTCCACCTATGGGAACTAAAATTTCATCAACGTTCTCTAATTCATTTAAGATCTCTAAAGCTACTGTACCTTGACCAATAATTACATCTAGATCATCAAACGGATGAACAAAAACATAATTATGTTCTGCCTCAAGTTCTCTAGCTTTTTTATAAGCCTCATCATAGCTGTCGCCAAATAATACTACATTTGCTCCATAATTCCTGGTGGCTTCCACTTTAATAATTGGTGTAGTTGCCGGCATAACAAGGGTAGCCTTAATGCCAAGCAATTGAGCTGCATAACCTATCCCTTGGGCATGATTTCCCGCAGATGATGCAATAACTCCTCTACTTTTTTCCTCATCACTTAATTGACTCAGTTTATTAAAAGCTCCACGAATTTTAAATGCACCTGTTACTTGAAGATTTTCTGTTTTAATGAATACAGAATTTCCACACTCATTGCTAAAAATCGAACTCTCAATAAGATCCGTCTTTTTTATCACACCTTGTAATCTTTTTTCCGCAGCATAGATATCTTCAAGTGACACATAAGAATTAGCTACATGAAAAGTGCTGTTATTTTGCTTCGACATAAGGTTACCTCCATTAATTTTGAATATAAAGAAACTCGCCCTTGAATATATCCAAGGACGAGTATTACCCGCGTTACCACCTTAATTGCATAACAATGCCTCTTCAGTTCTAGCAAACCTAAGCCGGCTAACGTGGCTAACCCGGTATTTCTTACTAAAGTTCGGAAATACAGTTCCGGAGGGATCTTCAACTACCGCTCATTGTTGACTTTCACCAAACGTCAACTCTCTGAGAATTCACAAGTAGCTTACTTACTCCGTCATTACTCTTCTTCTCTATGCTTTGAAATGAATTTTATCATTTTCACTTTACCAATGTCAATCTTTTTTTATTGTTTTGTAGTATTCTTGTAAATAACGCGTTTGTTTGTTTTTGCCATAAATACTTTTGTTCTTTTATTTATAATATTATAGGGTTAACTTGTTTATCCTTCTGCCAATAATGCTTCTAGTTCATCCAACAAAGCGTTAAATTTAGCTAAGGTGATTTCAATCGGCTGAGGAGTAGACATATCAACGCCAGCCTTTCTTAGAATATGAATGGGCGTATCTGATCCCCCCGCTTTTAAAAAGTTGTTGCTATATCTTTCTTGAGCAGGTTTTCCTTCCGTTTGAAGTTGCTTAGCAAAAGCAGTTGCTGCAGAGTAACCAGTAGAATACTGATACACGTAGAAATTTCGATAAAAATGAGGAATACGAGCCCATTCAATATCAATTTCTTTATCCACGATCATATCTGGACCAAAATATTTTACATTAAGGTCATGGTAAATCTCTTCCATTACATCAGCAGTTAAGGTTTCGCCTTTTTCACTCTTTTCATGAATCTCTTTTTCAAATTCAGCAAACATGGTCTGGCGATATAAAGTCGTACGGATATTTTCTAAGTACTGATTCAACAAGAAGATTTTTTCTTTTTTATCTGTTGTTTTTTTAAGCATATAATCAATGAGCAGTATTTCATTCGTCGTAGAAGCGGTTTCCGCTGTAAAAATTACATAATCTGAAGTAGGATAGGGCTGATGTTTTGCACTATAAAAGCTGTGTAGAGCATGACCCATCTCATGGGCAAGGGTAGAGGCATCACTATATTGTCCATTATAATTTAAAAACACGAAAGGATGAACACCATAAACACCCCAAGAGTAAGCTCCCGAACGCTTGCCTTGATTTTCGTATACATCAATCCAATGGGCTGAAATTCCCTTGTTAAAGTTTTCTATATAATCCTCACCAAGGGGAGCTAATGCTTTTCGCACAAGATCCAGAGCTTCTGAGTAGGATAATTGAATTTCTACATCTTTGACCATTGGTGCATATAAATCATACATATGTATGTCCTTTACACCTAACGCTTTTCTCTTTAGTGCCACATAACGATGCAAAGGAGCTAAATTTTCATTTACAGTTTTAATGAGATTATCGTATACCTCAACAGGGATATGATTTGGCGCAAGGGCTGCCTCCTGTGCTGAATTATAATTATGAGCTTGGGCGAAAAACACATGCTGCTTTACATGCCCATTCAACGTTGCCGCCAATGTATTGCGATATTGATGATAAGAACCTAATATGCCGACAAAAGCCTCTTGCCGTATACGACGGTCAGAAGAGCGAAGATAGGTATTATAACGCCCTTCACTTAGTGGAACCTCCTGCCCCTTCTCGTCCTGAATGTTGGGAAACCTTACTTCCGCATTGGCTAATACATTAAAAACAGTTGCTGGCGTGGTAGCCAATTCTCCCGCTCGAGATAACAGTGCCTCTTCTTTGGGCGAAAGCACATGGTGTTTTTGCTGCATCAAATTTGCTAAATAGAAATTATAAATGTGTAATCCATTTTCTTGTAGCTTCATTTTCTCCAGCTTCTCTACTGGTATTGCCACTATTTCTGGTTCAATAAAAGAAATAGCAGCATTTACTTCGATGTTTAAAGACTGAGCCTTACCCGTTAACGCTTGATATTTATTATCCTTCGTATTCTCATCTTGATGCATACGAGCAAAAGGATATAACTTGCCCGTTATCATCGTTATTTCATCTCGAAGCTGTAAGCAGGAAAATAAATTTTCCCCTGAAAGATCCAGCTTACCTTTATACTCAGCGACCATAGGCAACATTGCTTTTACCTTGTTATAATCTGCCTGCCAATCTTCATCACTAGTATACAAATCCTCAAGATGCCATTTATATTCAGCTGAAACCTCTTGACGGTTGGGAATGCGAGATTTCTCCGTTGCTTCTCCCGTAGCACTAGATGTTGAAAGCAACATTAAACTAAGGGCAAAGGGAAAAAGATGAGGTTGTTTAAACATAAAGCAATTCTCCTTCATTTAAAAAGTACTACTATATATTAGTTCACTAATACTATCTCAAATGGTATTTTTACTTTCTTTATAAACCGACCCTAACCAATCCTGCCTATCTTCACTCATTTCTCTAGCATTATGCATTAGAGCCTCAAGGGATGTAAGATTTCGCGTACTGCTCCCATAGCTAGCAGAAGTAACAAAAGCACCACTCTCTACCCGATATACACGCTGTTCCAATGTAATATAACTCATATTCCCCTCGTTCTTAACCTTATGGGCTTGTATGTTAGGGATTACTACCCAATCACAGTCAGCGGCAGCAGCCTTCTTAAAGATATCTTTACCTTCTTCTTCCATATCTAACACGTATCCTGGCAAACTATTACGATATTCATCTCGAAGGGCTTCCTTCATATAAATGAAATCTGTCTGTAGCTCTTCAGGCAATTGATTTTTTATGGGTGCAACATATACTCTGGGTGAACCTGGAGCACCTATAAACTCATTAGGTACTGACAATTCTCCTGCCAACACTGCCCGCTGTCTCTTCTGATAGTAATTCTTAATAGACAAATCTAAATAGGAGGTCATTTGGTGAGGATCCGTATTTCCAACTCCGGACCTCTGCCAACGAATCTCCCGCCCAAATTGTTCATATCCGCCCACCAGCTTTTGCAAAGCTCCAGTAACCGGGTCACCGCTGGTCACAACACGTGTAACATGCAAAAGAGGTTCAAACTTATCACGAAAAGCCTTATTCCCCACTGCTGGTGCGCCAAAGGTTATTACTTCGATTTGTTCAGGTCTTACGCCCATATCTAAAAGCCTAGCTCCTCCTAATGTAGCCCCTGCACCGCCTAAACTATGGCCTACTAAATATATTTTTTTATCCTTATTTTCTAACAACATCTTCAGTAAAGAGTTTTCAGAATGCTCCTCACTTATTTCTTGTGAGAATCCTGTCTGAACATATTGATTAAAGCCTTCGTGCACCTTAGGGACGGTATTTGGCATATCTTCATTCTGGGCATTAGTAGAAAATTCCTCCAGGTTCGTTCCAGAAAAGTAAACCTTGTTTACTCGTAAATCGACTTTGACATCCTTTATGTCTTCCGTTCCTGCTATCGAAAGTAAATAAGAAGGTACTGCACTCCCTAGCTGCGTTTTATTAGCCACTAGAAATCTGGCATCTGCCTTATTATTTTTCTGTACATAAGACTGTGTATTCCAGCCATTCTTCTCTAAGGCATCTCGAGCAAGACTTCCTACTCGATCACTATATACTGCTGTTGAAGCAACAGCAGCTAAATATAAAGTCCGGGCTTCTTCATATTCTTCTAATGCTCCTCCATAACCAGTCACTGGCTGAAAAAGGAACAGCATAATACTGATAATACTAATGTGTCTCACTATTCTTTTCAACATACCATCTCCTGCTTCCTAGCAACTACATTTTTTTTACAAGAGCGGCAATGCAAATTACAACTCTTGCTATTGTTCTACATTATTATAAGGATCCCAGTCCGTCATCGTAGCTAAATGCTCCATTGCCTTCTTACTGTCAGCCAGCAATTTTTCTTTGTCATGAGGCAACGTACCTGCTAATGCTACATAATTGGAAATATGATTACTGCGGAACAAACAATGAGATTCACTGGGTAAATCAATAGCATTTATCAATTCATATAATTCACCCATAATTTCAGTTGGTGATAATATCTCAAATTCACCACGTTCATATTCAGCCCGCAGCTCACTTCCCCGATACATCATTAACGTTAAAGCACTGAGCATCGTTGGGTGAATGGCATTCACAGCCTGGGCAGTATGATAAGCATGCTGTTTAGAACCCGCCTTTCCACCAAGGCCGATAATCACCATTAAGGACAGTTTTATGCCAGCAGCCACGACCTTCTGTCCTGCCTCAATGGATTGCTGGGCCGTAACACCCTTATTCACATGAAGCAGTACTTCATCATCCCCCGACTCCATACCATAGTACACCAATTTCAGGCCAGCCTCTGCCAACGTTACCAGTTCTTCTGGCGTCTTACGCAAAATATCATTAGGACCAGCATAACAAGAAACTCTGCGAAGTTTTGGAAAACTTTCTCGTAGTATTCTTAGAATTTCCAATAGTTTATCCGTAGGCAACACTAAAGCATTGCCATCTGCCAAAAAAATACGGCGAATAAAATCTTTATATCCTTTAGCATGGTTAATTTGTGCCATGATTTCATCCATGGTCCGCATGCGAAAATCAACCGTCCTATACATATTACAATAGGTACAGCGATTGTGAGAACATCCTATGGTTACTCGTAATATAAAACTTTCCGCTTCACTGGGCGGGCGAAAAACAGGCCCCTCGGCAGTATCAAAATACATATTTTTTCCTCCTACTAACAACAATTCACAATCTTTAAAGAGAACCCTAGAGAAAAAACTGTTGAAACACGAAGGCACGAAGCCGCTTACGCGGACACAAATAACACAAAGGGGATCTATTTAACACGTCTTTATGTTCTTTGTGCATCTTTGTAATCTCTGTGTTTTAATATTTTTAAACCTTACAGCACTATCTCTACTCTATCTCCAATTACAATTTCATCTTCGCTGACCACAGAGTCATATGCTAACAGTATAACACCTTTTTGGACGGCAAGCTTCAATGCTTCTGCAAAATTCGGATCTGTTTTAATATTAGGACTAAAACTTTTTACACCTTTCATCTGGATCAGAAAAAAAATATATCCCTGATAGCCTTCTTCAACGGCTTTGATCATTTCATAAACATGCTTACTCCCTCTCATAGTTGGAGCATCAGGAAACATTACCAGACCGTCTTCTTCTAGAGTTACACCTTTGACTTCAATGAATCCTCTACAGCCATCAGACTCAAAATAAAGATCGAACCGAGAATTTCCATAGGTTACTTCTTTTTTTACCATATCTATATCTGCTATCTCTTCAATGCGCCCCATCTGCAACGCTTCAAAAACGACATGATTGGGTACCTGAGAATCGATATTGATCAATCGATCCCCTTTATAAATAGCAATTACAGAAAATCTCGTTTTTCTCTCTGGATTTTGCGCTTGCTCCAGAATAACTGTTGTCCCGGCAACAAATAGTTCTTTACACCTACCTGTGTTTTTTACATGAACCACTTCTTCTATGCCATCTATCCATACATGGGCAACAAATCGATTGATGCGTCTTATAAAAATACCTTGTAGTATATGATTATATTTCATGAATACCTACCATTTATTTTTCCTTATCAAATAACTGAGCATATTGCCCATAACCCGATTTTTCTAAATCCTCTTTAGGGATAAAACGTAAAGCAGCCGAATTAATGCAATATCGCAATCTAGTGGGAGCAGGACCATCATTAAATACATGTCCCAAGTGAGAATCGCCTTCTTTACTGCGAACTTCTGTGCGAATCATCAAATGACTATAATCTGCTTTTTCCTTAATAAGGGCTTCATCTATAGGCTTCGTAAAACTAGGCCATCCACAACCAGAATCAAATTTATCTAACGAAGTAAACAAAGGCTCCCCTGATACAATATCGACATAGATGCCAGCTTGTTTATGATTCCAATATTCATTTTGAAAAGCAGGTTCTGTTCCCTTATTCTGTGTTACTTCATACTGAATCTCAGTTAATTTCTTCTTGAGCTCTGTCTTATCTCTCATTCCATAACACTCCTATCTTTTGCATCATTATTACGCTAATAGCCTGCCCCTATTAAATAAGATTAACCTATGATCTTTATACCATATTCGACGCAACTATACAACTTCTGCTTAGAAAAGATAAAATCCTGCAAAGTTTTTATGGTAAACTTTACAGGATTTTATGATATTCTATACTTTCATTACACGACGGAGGTGTAAGGCTGCTTCATAGGGATCCGCACAAGCAACAATTGCTGATACAACTGCCGCTCCATCTACTCCTGTCGTCATCACACTATGAATGTTGTTCTTATTAATGCCGCCAATAGCAACAACTGGCACTCTAATTCTTGCTTTTATTTCCCTCAATTCCTCCAAGCTTACGCTATCTGCATCACCTTTTGTCGCAGTCGGAAATACCGCACCGATCCCTAGATAATCCGCACCTTCCTGCTGTGCTAACAATGCTTGCTCAAATGTGGAGACCGATACGCCAATAACTTTAGCCGGTCCGAGTAGCTTTCTTGCCACAGGTAAAGGCATATCCTCTTGCCCAATATGGACACCGTCAGCATCTACCGCTAGCGCTATATCGACGCGATCATTTACGATAAAAGGAACACCATGTTTTTGGGTAATGACTTTTATCTCTCCCGCCAATTGGAAAAATTCTAAAGTAGATAAATTCTTCTCTCGAATTTGCACCAAGGTAGCGCCACCTTTAATGGCCTCTTCTACAGTTGCTCCAAGATCTTTCGTACCAAGTAAATCTCGATCCGTTACTAAATACAAGGAATAATCAATTGCTCCTTTATTCATTGGTGATGCTACCACCTTTCCTCATAATTTCTGGCGTCATAGCCCATACAGCATCAAATAATCTAGCCCTAAAGGTTCCAATACCTTCTCCTGCCTGCAAAGATTGCTGTGCCAATTCTCCCGCTAACCCCATGGTCATGACTCCAGATACCGCTCCCAGAAACCAATCTTCTGAAGCCCCGCAGAAACAAGCAATCAATGACGTAGCCATACATCCTGTACCCGTGACTTGAGATAAGATGGGATGACCATTATCAATTAAGCATACTCGATCTCCCTGGGCAATCACATCTTGCTTACCAGTGATGGCAATTACACAACCAAGCTTTTTGGAAAGTTGCCTAGCTACTTTTTCTCCATCCACCTCATCAGCAATAGAGTCGACGCCTTTAATATCGGCATTAAGGCCAGCCAGAATTTTCATTTCCGACATGTTGCCACGAATAACAGAAGGGCCAACTTCTTCAATAATTCGTTTAGCAGTGGCAGTACGAAGACTCGTTGCCCCTACACCCACAGGATCAAAAACAATAGGAATACCTCTTGCTTTTGCCTTCTTACCAACGGCTACCATGGATTCAATGCTTCGCGAATTCAAAGTGCCAATGTTTAACACCAAGGAAGAAGCAAAAGAAACCATTTCTTCTACTTCTCCTATATCATCTGCCATAACTGGAGATGCGCCAATTGCCAGTGTTATATTTGCACAATCATTTACCGTCACATAGTTGGTAATATGATGCACCAAAGGTTTTTTATTTTTTAAGCCTAAGAGGCTGTCGGATACTTTTTGCAGGATTTCCATTCCTTCGTATACCCCCAAATTATTTTATAGATCAATGATGTAAGCAAGAGAACAGGTATGGTTGCTCCCAATACAAACTCCATAGTAATAAACTGATGATACATGAATACCCCGAGGGCCCAGACTCCTAGAGCACTCCAATTCACAAGAAGTTCTGGACGCAGTTGCCGATTTTTAAGAATAAAATACTCTGTCAACAATACGGCAAATAATGGAGCAAAAACAGAGCCAATGGCAATTAGGAAATTTTCATATTGCTCTATATCTAGCCATAACGCTATGCCTGTGCCAATCACAGTCATAACCAAAGCTATCATTTTCTCATCCAACTCAGGGAAAATATTGGCGAAACTAACACCTGCCGAATAGGCATCTAAAAAGGTAGTCGTTATGGTTGCGAGTACTACAATACCTAGTGCTGACAATCCTAAATTAGCTGCCAACATCATAGCAGAAGGTTCTGGATTACCAGCAATGATCGCAGCCCCTAGGCCAATGATGTACATCCAGCAACTACCGATAAAATAACCTAGCCCGCTGCCAAAAGCTGCACTTCTTTTACTCTTAGCAAAGCGAGTATAATCGGCAATGAGGGGTAGCCAAGACAATGGCATAATAATACTTAGCTCTAAGGCTTCACCAAAAGACATTCCGCCAACAGGAGGCATACTTAAGGCAGTACTATCGTTAAATACAACTGTACTTAACACCACAGTAATCCCAAACAAGAGAAATACTGCCAACATATTAACTTTTTTCAAACCACCTTCTCTACCAAGAGCAATCCACAATAAGACTAAGGCACCAATACCTATACTCCATAGAGAAAGCTGATCCATTCCCCAAAGCATTTTACTGATTTCATTGGCTGATCGAGCAGCCGCAATAATCATAACTGCCGTCCAGCCTACAAGCTGCAACACATTCAGCAAGGAAAATAAATAAGATCCATACACACCAAAAGAAATTCGCGTAGAAACAATGGCTGGTATTCTTTCCTGGGTACCAATGATACCACCTAACACCAAAATTATCGTACCAACGATATGACCAATCACAATGGCTGCCAATCCACTTTGAAAACCAAGAGGTGCCAAAAACCCGCCTGTTAAAATCTCCGCAATAGATACAGCTGCACCAAACCACAAAAATAAAAAGTGATTAAAACCTAATGTATTACTTGTATTATTCATCTAACATACCTGCACCTTTATATAAATTATAGAAATGATGGACGGGGCCAACGCCTTTTCCAATAGCAAAAGAATGCTCTATAGCCGTATGAATATACTCTTTTGCTCTTGTAACTGCCTCTTGCGCCGGATAACCGTTAGCCAAATTTGCAGCAATAGCAGCGGATAACGTACAACCAGTACCATGAGTATTTTTTGTGGCAATTCGCGGTGTACTTAACTGCCGACAAGTGTCTCCATCGAAGAAGATATCAGTAGCATCCTCTTCGCGATGTCCTCCTTTTAAGAGTACATATTTAGGTCCCATTTTATGAATAGCACGAGCTGCTAGTTCCATATCTTCTAAGCTATGAATCTTCATGCCACTAATTTCTTCTGCTTCTGGGATATTGGGTGTTAAAATAGTGGCTAAAGGCAACAGGCACGAGACCAATGCCTCTACTGCATCTGGCTGCAACAGATAATATCCGCTTTTCGAGATCATAACAGGATCAATGACCACATTCTTCGCATTATATTTCTTAAGTCCATTTGCTACTGCCCGAATGGTTTCACTTCGGGACACCATGCCAATTTTTAAAGCATCTACTGTTATGTCATCAAAAATAGCTTCAATTTGTTTATCAATTACAGCTACGTCAATATCCTGCACAGCAAATACTCCTTGAGTATTCTGAGCTGTCACTGCGGTAATCACACTCATACCAAATACCCCATGGGCAGAAAAGGCTTTTAAATCCGCTTGAATGCCAGCCCCGCCACTGGAATCGGAACCAGCAATTGTTAATACCTTTTTCATATAAATTCCCCCTAACATTAAAATAAGAACAACTCAGATACGCAGTTAAGAAGATAGAGTCTTTTAACCGCAGAGGCGCAGAGAACGCTGAGATGGAGTATACCTCCTTGCAATTCCTCTGTGCTCTCTGTGTCCTCTGTGGTTCAATTTTTCCCTCACCACATTTTTCTCAAACAACCAAACTGCCCAAATACTATAAAAAAACACATCCATAAGGATGCGCTTTAACATATACAAAAGATCTCTATCGCTATCCCTCCGCTGGCATTACCCAGATCAGGTTAAAGGGTCATAGATTTCATCAGATCTATATCTCAGCCAGCTTCTCCAGCCCCCCTTGACATGAAATATTCTTTTCTGGCTCATCGTAACATATCTTATCCATCTTTTCAACCAAAGGTTTTGACGGTTTCACTTACAATTTGCGAATTTGCTCCCAAGTACTTTTTCTTTCCAAAGTTTTAGTAGCTTGCCTTAATTCATGAAGGACCTCCTCCACATATACCTCACGTCGCATACCAACCAGCACGGAAGAAATTCCTTTTGTAGATCGTAAAACTCGCAAAGCCAACTGGCTTAATGTAGGTATCTTGCTCCATGTCGCTTCCAAGGACGCTACTTTATTTTTGAACTCTATAGCTTGCTGAGCAGCCTCTCCCTGATAGACTTTCTCTGAAAGACGAATCAAACGACCTTCTTGAATAGCATTCAATGGTCTATTAATCAAGACCCCCAATCCCTTATCTACCGCAAATTCTAATAAGCTTTTATCATCAAGCTGATTTTTTTCCGTTATTGCGCCTGTTTCAAAAAGGTTGCAAGGAAATTCAATCATTCTAAAATGATGTTGCGGTGATATAGCCTCAGCAATATGCCAAACTTCTTCTAAAGAAGTGAATTCAAAATGATTTTTAGGACGCACAAAGGTATTGGAACTAATCCCATAATAAGAAATGCGTCCCTTAGCCACTTCTGACTCCAAATGAATAAAAGCAGCTTTAATGCGGCGCAGATATTCTTTTCTTACTTCTTCTAGGGATACGTTCTGGGTTTTGGCCCAACTTAAATAGTACTCTGGATTATGCAATAGGTAACAATCAATGGTTTCTAAGCCTAATCGCGCTAAACTCATGGTTAGTTGTTCTGCTAAAAACGCTGGATGAATGCAATGCTCCAGTCCTTTGTCATATAGGACAAGATCAGCAAAAGGCTGTCCCTTAGCTTTGCGCTCCTGACTACGTTGATAATTTTTCCCCTGTAAATATCCTACCTTAGAAACCACTACAACTTCTTCTCTCTGTAATTGCCCTTTCCCCACTAATGCATGAAGAACTTTACCGACTAAGGCTTCAGAACCACCATCTGCATAATTGGCACTGGTATCAATTACATTAATTCCTGATACTAATGCTTTTTCAAGGGATTGTTGATGCTCTAACACCGATATATCCACCCGATAACAACCAAAACCAGCAGAGCTAACACAATATCCAATGTGAGGAACACTCTGGTAAGAAATGTCTGAATGTCTCTGAGCGTAATTCATCGTTCCCAACAATGTCGCTGATCCTTTCATTATAGGAACCTCCTACTTTATTAAGAAAATAAACCCACTTATAAAAGCGGGTTTATTTTCTTTCTTACCTATTTAGTAACATTCTCTGAAATAGGAGAAACAGTTACCTCTTCTTTATGTTGCTTGTTTTTCTTAATTTTATCTACACCTTGCTCAATCAAAACAAACAGTACAGGGATTAAGAAGATTCCAAGAATTGTTGCTGCTAGCATACCGCCAACAACCGCTGTCCCCATCGAATTTCTTGCCCCAGCACCGGCTCCCGTAGCAACTACAAGAGGTAAACATCCAATAATAAAGGCTAATGATGTCATGATGATTGGACGTAACCGTAATTTAGCCGCCTCGATAGCTGCTGTTACAGGATCCATCCCCTTATCAACCCTAACCTTAGCATATTCTACAATTAGAATCGCATTCTTAGCTGCCAATCCAATGAGCATAACCATCCCAATTTGCATATAAACATCATTCTGTAAATTACGTACATATTGGAAGAAAAATGCTCCGAAAATACCAGTAGGGACTGATAACAGAACCGCAAAAGGGATACCAAAACTTTCGTAAAGAGCTGCCAAGCATAAAAATACAAACAACAATGCAAAACCAAAGACATAAGGAGCACGGCCACCTGATATTTTTTCCTCACGACTCTGATCTGCCCATTCATAACTAAAGCCGCTAGGCAACGTTTGTGATGCCACTTCTTCCAGTGCAGTTAAGGCTTGCCCAGAGCTGTAACCTGGCGCTGGGTAACCGCCTACCTGAATCGCTCTGTACCCGTTAAATCTTTTAATTACAGGAGGCGCCGTAATCGTTTGTGGTTTTAATAAAGTATTGAGCGGTACCATGACTCCAGAAGAACTACGGACAAAGAAGAAACGAGTACCATCTACATCATTACGGAACTTTTCTTCCGCCTGCATGACTACTTTATAGGTTCTACCAAAACGGTTAAAATCATTGACCTGCACGCCACCAAGGAAGGTTTGCAATGCACTAAACACATCTTTCACTGGAACACCTAATTGTTGTGCCTTTTCCCGATCTACGTCAAACTTGTAGCCAGGAGTGTCAATCCCAAAGGTAGAGTAAATCATGCCAATTTCTGGACGCTTACGAGCAGCAGCCATAAATTCCTTAGAGACCCTATCCATTTCTTCAATCGTATTGCCGCCTTTATCTTCTATCATTAAGGTAAAGCCACCTACGGTACCAATACCTGGCAATGAAGGAGCATTAAAAGAAACGACTCTGGCCTCAGGAACATGAGCACCATTCATCAGAACTTTCATAACTTGCTGTTCCACACCTAATCCTGGCGCGGTTCGTTCATCCCAAGGCGCAAGTTTTGTGAAAATAATCGCTGAATTTGCTTTAGCAGCACCAGCCAAAATATCATAACCTTGAACCACAATAGTATCCTCTACACCTGGCTGAGAACGCATATCTTCCGCTATTTTATTAGCTACAGCAACGGTACGATTCGCACTTGCAGCTTCTGGTAAACTAATACTTGAAATATAGTAACCTTGATCTTCACTAGGAACAAAGGAAGATGGCACTAGATGAAATAACTTACCAGTGACTAGTAATAGTACCACCAAGAATACAACACCTAAAGCAGATCTTTTAATAAACTTTGCCAAACCTCTACCATATCGTTCTACCGTTGCCTCAAACACATTATTGAATTTGTTGAAAAACTTTTCTAACATGCCTGAATGGGCATTTGGATCATGAGGTTTAAGCATTAACGCACAAAGGGCTGGTGTCAAAGATAAAGCCACAATGGCGGATAATGCCATAGACACGGCTATCGTTAGAGCAAACTGTTTGTATAAAACACCTGTTGTTCCGCCAAAAAAAGCAACAGGAATAAATACAGATGCCAACACAAAGGCAATGGCAACAACGGGACCAGACACTTCACTCATGGCCAATTTAGTTGCTTCTTTTGGACTTAGCCCATTATAACGCATATGATGTTCTACTGCTTCAATTACAATAATCGCATCATCTACTACGAGTCCAATGGCTAACACCATGGCGAAAAGAGTTAGAGTATTAATCGAGAACCCCATCACCATAAACGCACCAAAGGTTCCAATTAAAGAAACAGGAATGGCGAGCATGGGAATCAGAGTTGCACGCCAACTTTGTAAAAAGAGAAATACGACTAGAAGCACTAGTACAAGAGCTTCTGCAAAAGTTTTGGCAACTTCTTTCATAGATTCTCGCACGAATTTCGTATTATCGACAATGGAATAATAAGCAACATCAGATGGGAATTTTTTCGATGCTGCTTCCAAGGCTTCCTGCACCTTAGTAATTGTTTCTAATGCGTTGGCATCAGTAGTAAGTTGAACCGCAAAAGCGACTGCTTGATGACCATTAAGTAAACTCTGGAAGCCATAATCTTTGCCTCCCATTTCAATCTTGGCTACCCTTAGAACTAATAATAATATTCTCAAATTCCTTTGGCTCAGTCAAACGACCTTGTACCCGTGCTGTATATTGAAATTCTTGTTGCGCGGACGATGGACGTTGGCCTATGGTTCCCGCTGGAGCCTGCACATTCTGTGTAGCAATGGCAGTGGAGATGTCACTCCCTGTAAGTCCTAGCTGAGCCATTTTATCTGGCTGCAGCCAGATTCTCATGCCGTAATCGGCACCATATTCCATGATATTGCCTACGCCCTTGATTCTTTTTAACTCTTCAATAAGGTAGATACTGCCATAATTCTTTAAAAAGGTACTATCATAGCTTCCCTTAGGAGACCATAATGAAAAAATTAGAGAATTATCGGGAGAAACCTTACGAGTCGTAACACCTGCTGTGGTAACTTCTGCAGGAAGAGACGCATTGGCTTGGGCTACCCGATTTTGGGTTTGTACCGTTGCCATATCAGCATTCTTACTTAAATCAAACTTTGCCGTCAAAGAGTACGAACCTGAATCAGAACTAGTTGACTGCATCGAAACCATATCTTCTGTCCCATTGACTTGTAGTTCAATCAATTGGGCCATGGTCTGTTCCACAACTTCAGCATTTGCACCTGTATAATTACCACTTACACTAACTTGTGGCGGTGTAATCTGCGGATATTGAGCTATCGGCAAATTAAAAGCTGAGATTAAACCAACTAGCGTAATAACAATCGATAATACGATCGCAAAAATGGGACGTTCAATAAAAAACTTAGCCACCAGATTACCTCCTATTGCTTCGCCGGAGTTTGTAAATCATCCGGGCCAATCATTATTACAGTTACAGGTGTTCCTGGCGGAGTCTTCGCAAAGCCTTCTACAACAACACGGTCATTTTCTGTGACTCCTTCATCGACCACCCACATGTTACCAACCTTTGAACCCATTTTTACTGCTCGTGTTTCCGTTTTGTCGCCTTCTCCCACAACGGTGATGAGAGTTTTATCCAACATTTGCTGCACAGCTCTTTGGGGAATTAGGAATGCTCCTGTACGAACTTCACTTTGCACTGCAACACGAGCAAACATTCCAGGCACAAGAAGTTTATTAGGGTTCGCAAAGGATGCTTTAAAGCTAAGGGTACCTGTACCGGTAGTTAGCCCCTTATCTACCTGTTCTATCTGCCCAGTGATTGGATACGTGGAACCATCACTAAGAATTAACTTCAAGTTACGTCCCCACTCCATTGGCGACACACCTTTGTTATTCTTAGCAAACTGTAAGTATTCATTTTCACTCATACTAAATTTTACCATTACTGGGTCTACGGAAGAAATCGTGGCCATAATTGTCGAACCAGCCGTTACAAAGCTGCCAACACTTAAATCATTAATATCAATTCTGCCATTCAACGGTGAAAGAATTGTTGTATCTTCAATATCTTCTTGTGCCTGCTGCACTTTCGCCCAATTCGCATTCGCTGCAGCAGCGCTTTGCTGTTCTTCTGTCACTGCATTGTCTAGTGTCTGTTGTGCAATGGCACCTTGAGAAGCAAGTTGACTGTATCTGCCAACGTCCTTACGCGCTTTAGCTAATAAGGCTTCAGACTGAGCTGCTGTTGCTTGATTCGTCAATAATGCGGAGTTATATTGACGGCTGTCAATCCGAAATAAAGGTTGCCCCTCAGAAACCTCAGCTCCACCTGTTACCATCTTAGCAACAATATTGCCAGAAACTTTAGCTCTTATTTGAACTTCATTTTTGGCCTCTATTGTACCAACAAATTCATATGTAATCGGAGTATCTTTCCGAGCCACCTGCATAGCCTTGACTTCTACCGCCTGTGGTGCTGGTGCTACTTGCTTACTGCAACCACTTATCATTACCATACTAAGAATTACTAATAGAATATAATTGCGCAATTTTACCTTTGAACTTACATGAACCAATTCCGTTACCTCCTTCATCCAATAAAAACTAATTTTACTTCCTACTTGTTCTTACTATAACTACCGTATCCTCCTGAAATACCTTTATGGAATATACCTCGTATAAGGTAGAACATCTCACCAGTTATCGAAATCACTCCTTTTTCAAATGACTATTCAGTCAATCTTACTTGGTATTCGACGAATTTATTACAATTCCTTCCTCATTTTAGTTAAAAAATTAAAAAAGATGTCTTGGAAGACACCTTTTTAAAATTTATTTTTCCGTTAGAATCTTCTCGTGGATTTGTAATATCATCTGCCCATATGTTTTTCCAGGCACAGCCCATTTACCATTCAGATCCGTCCAAGTAAAAGATTTCCCGAATTTGTCTGTACTCTTTACTAACGTATATCGTGGATCAACAATAGACATTACGGGTGCCCGCTTCGTGGAATAAGCCAACAAATGCTGAATCTGGGCTCTAACACCAATTTCCGCTGAAGGAAACCACGCCCCCTTTACACCATTTCCTGTTGTCCCTAATCCACAGTAATTATTTTGCAATGGTATCACATCGCCACCATAGCGAAAGTTGCCTGTTTCATGTAAGGCCTGAGCAAAAGCTAAATCCGGTCTAATGCCCTCAAGCCCTGCCTCCAGGTAATAATAATCAACCAATTGCTTAGGAGTCGTTGTGATTAAGGGTAAAGGATTGCGCTTTAAGAGATATTTTACACATTGCTCTTTCGTCGCAATCGGCGATCCCATAATTGTAAAATCAAATACGACGCCACTCTTCAAGTATTTTTTATTGATAGGTGCATCTGGCACTTTAGCCAAAGCGCTAGACAAGCCCCCCAAGCAAAGAAATATCACTAAAATCCCTATTTTTCTTACATAAACTCTTCTCACCTGATACCTCCTGAAAAGCACTAACCTTGTTGTTTTGAAATATGATTTGTTAAGGAACCAATTCCCTGAAGTTCTACTGTAACAACATCTCCTGCATCCATTGGTCCTACTCCCGAAGGGGTACCTGTTAGAATAACATCACCTGGATACAAGGTCATAACTTCCGTAATAAAAGCTACTAGTTCTGGTATTTTAAAAATAAGATCGTTAGTATTAGAACTTTGTTTTAGCTGATCATTAAGATACAGCCTTATATTGATATTACTAGCATCAATATCTGTTTCAATGCAAGGTCCTAAGGGCAAAAAGGTATCAAAGGATTTCCCCCTCGTCCACTGACCATCACTTAATTGAAGATCTCTGGCAGTAACATCATTAGCACAAGTATAACCTAAAATATATTCTGCCGCATCTTGTGCTTTTATATTTTTTGCTTCTTTCTTAATAACTACAGCAAGTTCTGCTTCATAATGGAGATTATTACTGCTTTTGGGATATTCAATTATTCCTCCTGGATGATTTAACGTAGAAGACGGCTTTAAGAAAATTAATGGTTTACTAGGAAGTTCTAAATTCATTTCTTGCGCATGCCCATGATAATTTAGTCCTACACAAACAGCTTTGGTTATGAAGCAAGGACTTAACAATTGCACATCCTCTAAGGAAACGCTCTCTTCGGAAACGCTATATTCACTAAAGATATCACCAATGATTACGTGAATTGTCTTTCCCTGCAATTCTCCGAATTTAATCTTTCCTTCCTGTTTAAACCTAACAATCTTCATTTTTTATCCTCCATTGCTAAAGACTCCATACTTATATAGAAGACTATTGTACAAAGATATATAATTCCCTGCCTTAATTTCCCATTTACTAGAATTTCTTTATAGGTTATTGTTCTCTAAATCGAATCACTAAAGAATCATGTTCTATTTCCTGCGCCGTTTTTCCCATAATAGAAAATGCCCATTGAATGGAAGGGCCTAAAGTTAAAGCAATAATGATGGTACCGATACCAATTGGACCTCCCAAAAAGTATCCTAAAATCGCGACAGTACTTTCAATGATAGTTCTAACTTTCCACACAGGCCAGCCTGTTTTTGCAATGGTTCCTACCATAAAACTGTCTCTAGGACCAGCCCCCAATGCCGCCGAAAGATAAAAAAAACTCCCCCAGCCAATAATCATGACCCCTACCAATAACAGTCCTACTTGAGATAACCAATGGGTAGGATCTGGAATCCATTTGCTAGCCATAATAAGATCAATAAAAAGGCCAATGAAATACATGTTAGCAATAGTACCCCAGCCTGGTTTAATTCCTAAACAGAAGCTGATGATTATCACCAGAATTCCTGTCAACTGGGATACTTGACCCAAGGTAAATGGAAGATAATGAATAAGGCCTAAATGAAGAGCATCCCATGGTGCGGTTCCTAAATTGCTCTTAATTGTCATTACAATTCCAATACCAAAGAGAAACAATCCCCAAAGTAAGAAAATAATTCTTTTTATCATCTATTAGTTTCCTCCTGCTATGGAAAGATATTCTAAATAGAAGTTATCAATAAAATGATGACTAACTTCCTGTTTAAAAGCTTATTACCTTTTTAGCTAGTAAAAACAAAGAAGCATTGTTGATCTAATTAAACAATGCTTCCACTATTCTTATTTTATTATCTTACTTCATGGCCTGCTCAAGATCAAGAATAATATCTGCTGAATGCTCAATGCCAACGGATAAACGAATTAAACTTGGGGTTACACCCATTTGGAGTTTACGCTCTTTGGGAACCGATCCATGAGACATTACATCAGGCAGATTTACGAGAGATTCTACTCCCCCTAGACTATCCCCCAGCACACATAATTTTACTTTTGACAAAATACGACGGGCAAACTCACCATCACCCACATCAAAAGACACTACATTCCCTGTATTACTAGCCTGGCTCCGATGAAGTGCAAACCCTGGATGATCTTCAAATCCAAGATAATATACCTTTTTAACCTCCGGCCTAGCTCTTAACCATACAGCTAGTTCATGGGCATTTTGAGACTGTCTGTCCATGCGTATTCCTAACGTTTTTAGACCTCTAAGCAATAACCAGGAATCAAAGGGCCCCAGTACACCACCTGTAGAATTCTGAATAAAGTGCAGTTCTTCTGCTAATCTTTGATCCTTAACAACTACAACTCCTGCCAGCACATCACTATGGCCACTAATAAATTTAGTGGCGCTATGAACTACAATGTCTACCCCAAAATCAAAGGGTCGCTGCAGATAGGGCGACATAAAAGTATTATCTGCGACTGTCAATAGTCCCCGCTTTTGAGCAAGATTCGTGACCGCTTTGATATCAGTGACCATGAGTGTAGGATTCGAAGGTGTCTCAATAACTAAAGCCTTAGTATTAGAAGTAATGGCAGCCTCAATATCAATCAGATTAGAAAATTCTACATAGCTAACAGAAACACCAAACCGACTAAATATTTTATCGAGTACACGAGAGGTACCTCCATATAAATTTTGACTTGCTACAATATGATCACCAGCACTAAAAAGATTAAATACAGCTGTCAAAGCTGCCATTCCCGAGCCAAAGGCAAAACCTTGACTTCCTCCCTCTAGTAAGGCGACTTGCTCCTCTAATGCATGGCGAGTCGGATTATTGCCACGAGAATACTGATATCCACCTTCTTGCCCTACTGTATGCTGACGAAAGGTTGATGCCTGATAAATGGGCGTACTTACAGCCCCCGTTTGCGCATCTCCTTCAGCACCATGAATCAACAATGTTTCCAAATGCATACTACACATCCTCCTCAACTTACCATAGCTGTCCTGTTCTTAATTATGATGATCCTCCCGGTATCCTAAGCTTCTTCTCTAGCCATTCTTGAACCCATCCCATAGCAATGACCATTACCCAGTAAAACACCGCTAACGTAAGAAAATAGGGCATAAAAACAAACTGCGCCGAACTTTGTTCTTCCACCTGCCTCGTCAATTCTGGAACGGTGATAACAGAAGCTAATGAGGATGATTTTAAAATATCAATTAAACAATTCCATAGAGAGGGGATGGAAATTCGCAGAGCCTGAGGCAAAATAATCCTTCGAAGTACCTGAATTGTATCCATACCAAGGGATAAGCCAGCCTCCCATTGCCCTATATGAATGGATAAAATTGCCCCTCTAAATATTTCTGATATATAAGCGCCAAAATGTAAAATTAGCCCGATAAGCGCAGCCGTGAAAGGCTCCAGCATAATATGAAAAGAGGTTAAACCAAAATACAATATTAACAATTGCACTAATAGTGGGGTACCGCGAAAAAAAGATATATATACTTTGGCTATTAATTCAAATATCCTGATCTTAGAAATTCTCATTAAGGCTACTACCAAACCCACTATAACAGCTCCTATCATAGCCGCCAAACTTAGATAGATAGTAACCAAAGCCCCCTCTCCTAGTACAGAGAAGGAGGCAATAACGATATCCCACTCTCTATTTGCTAACATCTTCGCCGAACCACTTTTGCGATATCTTTAAATAAGTGCCATCAGCCTGCATTTCCTTTAGCGCCTTGTCTACCGCCTCAATAAGTTCAGGAGAACCTTTGCGGAAGGCCAACCCCATCTTTGCAGTATCAAAAGTTTTTTCTCCCACTTTAAGATTAGGGTTAGGATTTTTTAAAAGGTATTCCGCGATATAAAGCCGATCATTCACCGAGGCTTCAATACGTTTTGCTGCTAAATCTGCGAATATTTCATTTGCACCTTTATAATGCTGAATATTAGATCCTGTTTTTTTAGCAATATCCTCCCAATTACTACCTTGGGTAACACCAACTTTACGTCCTTTAAAATCTTCTACCCCTTTTATGTCCGTTGTATCTTTATGAATAATCACTTGAGCACCTGATACAGTATACGGCGTGGAAAAATCATACTTTTCTAGTCTTTTCTCATTAATACTTACTTGATTGGCAATCACATCAAATCTCTCTGAATCAAGCCCTACAAACATGGCTTTCCATTCTGTAGGCACAAATTCAGCTTTAACATGCAAACGTTTTGCTACCTCATTAATAATATCAATATCAAATCCCTCTAATTCTCCCTTCTCATTCTTAAATGTAAAAGGAGGATAAGTAGCTTCTGTGCCAACCTTAATCGTACCACGGTGATGAATCGTTTCCAATAATGTCTGCTTTTTAGACTCCTCGACTTTTGTTGTTTTTTGTGAACTGCACCCAAATGCAAATACCGTTAATAGAAGAATAAGAACAATTCCAAGATTTCTTTTTTTCATGAAATACTCCTCCTCAAATGATTTACGTAACTAGCCAATTTTTCTATAGTCATTTACTTTTGTTGCTAATGAATAGCTACAAAAAAAGAAGGCCAGCGCAAAAAACACATGCGCCCAGCCTTCAGGTTTCTGATCAGCAACGGGAATAACTTAACAACTTAGTAAATTATCAATATTTTACCATTATAGAATATATCTGTCAATTTTTTTATCACTTCTATAAAGACATTCATTGTCTTAAATAATAAATATTTTCTACTATTTTTTTTCCTAAAGGAATTCCTATTTCATTGTCGAATAAGTAAATTTAATAATCATGTTGTAACGTTAATACTATAGACCTAGCGCGATCTTAAAGCAACAAAATTCATCTTAGACTATACATTCAGTATATGATATTAAAAAAACTTAGTTGACGTTAACAACCTCGATTAAGAGTAAATCTTAGTTATACGTATTCAAATCAGAAAGTAATGACCTTTCTGATTACTAAAAAATAAAAGGAGTGAGTACCTTGGCTAAACATGAACATTTTCAAGTACAAATTGGCGACACAGAGAGAAGTATTGAAGAAATTATCGACAATATCCGTAAGTCCGACTTGCCGATCGTTCATATTAAACAAGTCTCTAATTCTTCTCCAGCCGGTCGTGGAGCAATTCTTACCCTGCAAACAACATCAGAAATGCTAACCCAAGAACAATTAGAAGAGCAATTGAATGAACAGGGCGGTTGCATGTATCAAGTTGCATCTGTTGTTAAAACATTAGAATAGATTTTAAGAATCAAATGACCGTTCCCTGACAGGGAACGGTCATTTTTATAGGAATGATTTACTTTCTTAAAATGCAAAGTCTCCTTTTTTAAATACAGCTATTTCTTGGCCTGCCGCAGTTGTTCCTATAATCTCAAGATCCTTTGTTCCTATCATGAAATCCACATGCACCAGAGAGTCATTGACACCTAATGCATCCAATTGATTTTTATCCATATTTTCGCCATCTTTAATGCACACAGGATAGGCCTTCCCAATAGCCAAGTGACAAGAGGCATTTTCATCAAATAACGTATTGAAATACAAAATATTGGAATTAGAGATCGGCGAATTATAAGGAACCAACGCTACTTCTCCAAGATAATACGATCCCTCATCCGTCTCAATAAGCCCCTTTAGAATCTCATAACCCTGCTTGGCAGTGAAATCAATAATCTTCCCATCTTTAAAAGTAAGAGAAAATTCATCAATAACATTACCATTATAATTCAAAGGCTTTGAACTCACTACCGTACCCTGAATACCAGTTTTCTTAGGTAAAGTAAATACTTCCTCCGTCGGCATATTAGCAATAAACTCCAATCCTTCTGGGGTATATTCTGAACCGCCTAGCCATATATGATTTTCAGGAAGTTCAATTTTCAAATCTGTACCCTTTGCATTTTTATAATGCAAATACTTAAATTGGTTGGAATTTAAGAAGTCTGCACTCTTCTTCAAGTTTTGTTTATGCTCTTCCCAAGCAGCCACAGGATCGTCTGTATCAACCCTTACTGTCTTTAGGATAGCTTCCCACAACTTTTCAACGGCTTCCTCTTCAGATAAGTCGGAGAAAACTTTCTTAGCCCAGGATTTTGTAGGAATGGATACAACACACCAGGAATTTTTATTACTCATAAGTCTTTCTCTATATTCCTTGAGAGCCGTATTGCTGGCTTTTTGGACTTTTACTAGTCTTCCAGGGTTTACATCCTTTAGAAGTTCAGGATCGGAAGCTGCAATATTTACAAAAGCTGCGCCTTGCTTCACATAAAATAAATAAAACTCTTTTTGCCACTGGGGAAATTCTTCAAACACTTCTTCTGGTGCTTGTAAAAATCGGATCTTTGATAATAATTCATCCTTCCAGGTAACAACAACATCCCTAGCTCCCTCTTCATAAGCAAATTGTGCGACCATCCGAGTAAAAGAAGCACATTCAATGGGCGATAAAATCACCATGGTTTGCCCTTTTTGAATATTAACCCCTGTTTTCACAATAAGACGTGCATATTTCTCCAACATTTTATGATCCATCATTTTCCCCTAATCCATTTCTATCAAACGCGATAGAAATCACTAGGTTTCACTCCCTTCTTATTCCTGAATATTCTTATTCTACAAAGATATTTTTCATAACATCATTCCCATCCTTTACTCGCAAAGGAAAAAGAACGATACGTCGCGTAATAAATAAAGTACATTTTCCTTATTGTAACATTCAATGTAAAATGTAACAACTTTCCTATATGAAGCAAGGAGGCATCCATGATAACACTATGTAAAACTTGGCTGAGAGAAACCGATCGAAATTACCTGCTTTTTCTCCTAGCAAGCATATTTCTCGGCATTGGTCAAAGTGTTGATGGCGCAACACTCACAAATTACTTAAAAGAAAATTTTCAAATGCTGATTGTACAGCGCTCAGCCCTTGAATTTCCTAGGGAGCTTCCTGGATTACTCGTAGTCCTAGTCATCGGCTCTCTTTATTCCCTAGGTGATATAAAAATCGCTGTTGTTGCCAATCTGCTCGCTGCCTTAGGCATGTTTTCCTTAGGCTTGATTCCCCCCGAATACTCTTTCTTAGTGGTGGCCATCTTCATCTACAGTATGGGGCAGCACATCTACATGCCTTTATCCAATAGTATTGGAATGAGTTTTGCCACTAGCAAAGAGTTCGGAAAAAAATTGGGCCAACTTAGTGCTGCTAATACTGCTGCACTTGTAATAAGCAGTGCTGTTCTATGGGCATTATTTAAATTCTTGCATATTAGTTATACCACGTCATTTAGCATTGGTGCAGTGTCGTTTATTATCGCAGCCTTGCTGCTCAGCAAGATTAAATCTACGCAGACGGTAAAAGGTACCACTCGTTTTATCTTCCGGAAAGAATATGGCTTATACTATTGGCTGTGCATTTTATTCGGTGCTAGAAAGCAGATCTTTATTACTTTTGGTCCTTGGGTGCTGGTAGATGTTTTCAAAGAAGATGTATCAACAATGGCCTTATTATTTTTTATCATTTCCGTTATGGGGATCTTTGTAAAGCCTTTTATTGGCCATCTAATTGATAAAGTTGGTGAAAAATTTCTACTCAATAGTGAAGCGGTTCTCTTTTTCTTCGTATGCTTAGGTTATGCCTTTGCTGAAGATCTTTTTCGCCCCACCTATGCCCTCCTGTGTGCCAATGCTTGCTATATATTGGATCAGACCTTGAGTTCCATTAGTATGGCTAGAGCAACCTACTTAAGAAAAATTGCAGTGATACAATCCGATGTTTCGCCAACCCTTTCTTTGGGCACTAGTATTGATCACATAGTAACCATGTTTCTACCGATAATTGGCGGCTTGGTCTGGTACAACAATGGTTCCCAGGGATATAAATATGTATTCTTAGGTGGTGCAGTAATTGCGGTAATCAACTTTATCTCAACCAGTTTTATTAAAATCAAGCAGGTTGACCCCACATAATTACGTTCTGACAGAACTTCATTTTTCATAAGGTTCAATCTCTAACAACTCGGGTATAGTAACAAAAGCATATCCTTGTTTTTTTAATTCTATAATTATATCTGATAAAGATTCCACACTGCCCCCTAAGTGAGTATTAACCCCATTATGCTGTAACACAATAAATCCATTCTGCATCTTAGACAACACACTATCTTTCACAGTTCTCGAATCGAATCCCTGCCAATCTTCCGTGTCTAGGGACCACAAAACAATAATATCTTTTTTCGCATAAATAACAGCATCTACATTTTCATTATGGAAACCAAAGGGCGGCCGCACCAGTTTTGGTGTCTTTCCAATTACATCTTTAATGATGGAAGCACCCTTCTCTAATTCCTGCTTTACTTGCTCAGTTTCCGCCTTTACTAAATTCACATGATGAAAGGTATGATTACCCACCACATGCCCTTCATCAAATATTTCCCGCAACATCTCTGGATGCCTCTGAACTTGCTCACCAATCACAAAAAAGGTAGCCTTTACCTGTTGCATTTCCAATATCGCCAAAATCTTAGGCGTCCAGTGTTCTTCTGGACCATCATCAAAGGTTAAAGCTATCTTTTTATCCTCGGCACTACCCGCCCAATATAATTTCCCAGGAATATTATGCCCTCTCTTATATTTATCATCATGAGCAGATAAAATATTGGTATCTATTTTAGGAACTGTTTCTGTTTCTGGTTTTTTCAGAGGAGTGCAGGCAGTTAGGAAAAGAATTATGGCACACAGTGCATACAGAATTAGGTAGCTTTTATTTTTCATATCATTCCCCTCGCTTAGCTTAACACACAATTATTTCTTTTATACACTTGTACTTCATGTCTCTATCCTAGTTTCTACCTAATTGCCATTTACATCCATGCAAGATAAGAGGGAGCAGCATCCTAAGATGCTGCTCCCTCTTATTTTACACTTGTACTTATTTATTAACTAACGCTATACCAAGTTCAAGAGCACGTTTGTTAATATCTTCCGTCCCTTTTGGAACTCGATGAAGAATCGCTTCCGTAATGGATGCAACGCTCACTGCTTTGGTAGTCGCTACAATAGCACCCAAAGCAACAATGTTTGCGAATAATGCTTTGCCTAATTCCGCTGTTACCTTTTCCGTAATAGGCAGATGGTATACATTTTTCAGATGTTCTGGTACTTTCTTTACAAAGGTAGTATCAATCATCAATATTCCATCAGCGGGTAAATCCTTGGAGTACTTATCCACTGCTTCTTGTGTCATTGCCAAGACAAGATTCGGATTGGTTACTTTTGGATAGTGGATAGCTTTCTCTGAAATAATAACTTCCGATTTACTAGCACCACCTCTAGCTTCAGGACCATAAGACTGAGACTGGATCGCCATCTTGCCATCCAGCAATGCTGCTTCCGCCAAAATAATGCCTGCTAGAATTAAACCTTGTCCACCAGAGCCAGATAACCGCATTTCAATCATATTATTTAGCTCCTTTCTGTGCTCTATCAATTACACCTTGATATTGCTTTGTATATTCAGGCGCCTCGCTTTTATGCAATACACCAATAGTAAACTTCCCTTCCAATTGCTCTGGAGTCATTTTTTTAGCAGCTTCTACAGTAACAGCATTATCACGTTGGGTTTTCAACATTGCAGAAGCATCACCTTTTTTATTCTGACGACCAAAGTAAATTGGACATTGGGTCACTGCTTCTACCAAGGAGAATCCATCATGGCTAATGCCTTCGGCAATTACATCCACTAGCATTTTACTCTGGAAAGCCGTGCCCCTTGCTACATAGGTAGCACCAGCTGCTTTGGCTAATTCTGCAATATCAAAAGCACGCTCTAAAGTACCATAAGGAGCAGTTGTTGCCTTACTAGCTGTAGGCGTTAGAGGTGAAAATTGGCCACCTGTCATTCCATAAATATTATTATTGAATAAGATCACCGTTAGATTGATATTACGGCGAGCAGTATGAATGAAGTGATTGCCACCAATAGCAGTACCATCTCCGTCACCAGTAATAACAATAACATTCAGTTCAGGGTCAGCTAATTTAATACCTGTAGCCACAGGCAACGCACGACCATGAAGAGAATGAACCGTATCAAAATCAAGATAACCTGATGCTCTTGAAGAACAGCCAATACCTGATACAATTACGGTTTTATCTTGATCAAGACCTAGTTTATCAATGGCCTTTACAATCGAACTAGTAACAATACCATTACCACAGCCTGGACACCAAATATGGGGCAGGCGAGGACGATAATATTTTTCAATTAATTTTTCCATCTATCTGTACCTCCCTAAATTAAAGATTTTTTACAAACTCTAGTAATTCTTTTGGTGAGATTGGTTCCGAGTCATATTTAGACATGGGCTTTACTGGAACTTTTCCTTCCACGGCTTTCTTAACTTCACCCACCATTTGTCCATAGTTAAGTTCTGGAACAACAATCACTTTAACTTTTTCAGCCAGTTTGGCAATCTCTTTTTCAGGGAAAGGCCATACGGAAATTAATCGGAACATACCTACTTTAATGCCTTGCTCACGAGCCATATCGATGGCTGCATAAGCAGAACGCGCAGTTCCGCCATAGGTTACAATGGCAATCTCTGCATCATCCAGATTATATTCTTCATACATGGTAATTTCATCGATATGACGATCTACTTTATCATGCAGTCGTTTAATTAAAGATTCTGTTGCTGCAGGTGATCCATTCGGAAAACCCGTCTCATCATGTACTAGACCTGTCACATGATAACGGTAACCTGTACCAAAGTCAGCCATAGGCGGTACGCCATCACTATCTGGCTGATATGCTTTAAATTCGCTAGGCGCAACTCGTGGACCTTTGCGAACAGGTTTTGCAATCGTATCATAATCAGGAACTTCTATTTTCTCACGCATATGTCCAATGATCTCATCAAGCATCAATAGAACTGGCATGCGATATTTCTCAGATAATTCATAAGCCTTAATGGTTAGTGTAAAGCACTCAGGTACACTTGCTGGCGTCAAGGCAATCACAGGATGATCCCCATGAGTTCCCCATCTTGCTTGCATCATATCCCCTTGAGCAGGAGATGTAGGTTGTCCAGTACTAGGACCTACCCGTTGCACATTCGCTATAACAATGGGTACTTCTGCAATCGTTGCATACCCAATAAATTCTTGTTTTAAAGAAAAACCAGGACCACTTGTAGCAGTCAGCACTTTTTTACCAGTTAAAGAAGCACCAATAATGGCTCCAATACCTGCAATCTCATCTTCCATTTGAATAAATTTGCCACCAACTTCAGGTAGACGTTTTGCCATTATTTCAGCAATCTCCGTTGATGGTGTAATCGGATAACCTGCAAAAAACGTAACGCCTGCAGCTATCGCACCTTCAGCACATGCTTGATTTCCTTGCAAGAGCAGTACTTTTCCCACTATTAAATCACTCCTCTATTTTTTTTCTACAAATATTGCATAATCAGGACAACGCATTTCACATTGCTTACATGTAATACATTTTGTTTCATCCAAAACAGTAATCTTCCCAAGAGCATCTAGCCCTAGTACCTGCTTAGGACAGAAAGTAACACAAACTCCACAGCCTTTACAATGCTTTCCTATTGTCTTAATAGCCAATGTCTTTCACCTCCATCATTTTCTTATATCATACTATGTACTTCTTCTAAATGAACCAGAAAATCTGACTCCAAGTGTACACACTACATACCTAAGTATAAAATATTCTTCCTAAAATTTCATATAATTACACAAGGGTATAAAAGATAATATATCTTAAATATGTAAAACTGTAAAGGCAGCCCCTATGAAAAACACCAATGTCTTCGCAATTTCTTTCATTCATTAGTTATTTTCCCATATCTCTTATAAATTCTTCCTCTAGCCCCAATCCCCTGCCAACTTTATGAAATAACCTTAGTTATCCTCCCCGTTATTTTTTACTTCATTAAATAACCTCATATAAATATGCATAATCTCTCCGCAAAAGGTAAATCTATAAGATAAGGAATGTTGAGAATAAACAATTAATCACAACAGGAGGTTTCTATGAAAATCATGCGCCACCAAAAAAAAATTATTGTTTTCATTGGTTTATTGCTTTTCGCGACTCTTCTTCTGGGCGGTTGTACAAACATTAACCCAGTTGAGCCTCAACCAGCCCCAACAACTCCTACTACTCCTACAAATCCAGCAACGCCAACTACCCCTACGATTCCCACTAAACCGATAAATATGCAGGACGTTAAAGTCACCTACAACTATGGTGATAAAGATAAGGTGCAACTCTCCGCGAATAATATTATGCTAAAAGTGGGGCAAAGATTAATTCTTGAGCCTGCATCAGGTCTTACGGGAAATACACGTTTCACGTCCTCTGGCGAACATTTCTTTGGCGATGTATTGAAACAGGAGACTAGTGAACCAAATAGCGGTAAAGTTATATTTACAGCTATAAAACCAGGAAAGGGTAAGCTTACCATCATCCCTAGAAGCACAGAGACGGACAGGGCCAGTGATCTTTGGGTCACAGTTCAGTAAAGTGCACTGAAACGTATAAACAAAAACCCTCGCAAAATATGCGAGGGTTTTTTGTTGTTTTTTATTTCATACAGGGAATTAAAGGATATCCATTGAGCTGAAAGCTGGCCCCGTCATCCTCTCTAATGCCTGTATTTCCTTGTACCTAAGAAATTTGAATTATTTATTTGTTTTTCTGCTTCTTCCACCTTCTTCAAATTCTTTCTGTATCTTCTCTTTTACTACTTAGGAACAAAGAGGGTTTATCGGAAAGAAGCACGAAATCCAATATAAATATCATCAAGTAGGCAAAGTCAAAGCCGAAGGAGGACAAATGAAAAAGTGGTTACTAGAACATAAGCGAATCCTATTAATTTCATTGAGCATAATTTGCGTATTGCTTCTTCTCTGGCAAGTGTTTGCTAGTAAAATTAGGCAGGATGTGCAAGATACACTTATTCAGCGAATCAGTCAGCAGATTAATGGGCAACTGTCAGTAGGAACCGTCGACTTGTCATGGTCCGGACGTATTAGAATTCAGGATGTTTCTCTTTATGACCAACAGGGATCTCTTTTGGCTCAAATCCCAGTAATCAAAATGAAATATCGTTGGTCTGATTTAACAGAAGGAAGCCTCGGCATGCCACAAATTGAAACGGTGATCTTAGAACGAGGCGAACTTTGGTTCAAAGAAGATAACAACCATTTCAACTGGGATGATTTACTAAAGAAAGATCAGAATGAAACAACTACCTTTCGCAGCAAAGTCGAGCTGGAAGACGGGAAGATACATATTGAAACCGCCTTATTTTCCCAGGTCCTAGAAAATTCGACGGGTATTATTGATTGGCAAAACAATCCTAACATGACTATCAATCTCAAAGGAAAAATTGATCAAAGCGTAGTGGATGTAAATGGACAATGGGGAGAAAACCTTCCCGGTGATTTCAAAATTCAAATTGACACTCTCGATATAGTCAAATTTAATAAACTTTTCGCTGGAACTGAATATTCTTTGGAAGGGGGTACAGTGCGTCCATTATTGATTAATGTGCAACAAGATACAAAAGGAACGCTACATTACCAAGCTGAAGGAAGTTTTTCCGGCGTAACAATGAATGGTAAGATGAAAATAGAGGAAGGACAGGGGAAATTTAGTACTGACGGAACCAAGATCGCTCTAGAGGATTTAAAACTTTTAATTGCTGGTCAGTCAGCACAAGGTCAAGGGAATATCTCCTGGAATAATGGTGTGGGCATGCTGGATTTTGCGTTCACATTGCCTGATGCTGATCCGGCAGCTTTTATGTCGGGAATAACAGTTGCACGGCCACTCGTGTTGCAAGTGCATGTTAACGGGTCAGTTTCCGAGCCAAATATCGGAGGTAGTTTTAGTTTTCCCCAAATCAGTTTCAGCAATATGACGGTGGATAGCGTAACAGGCAACTTTCGTTATACTGGCAATAAAGTGATGTTACAACAGGTGCAAGGTTCAGCATACCAAGGAACATTAGCAGCTAGCGGAACAGTTGTGACGGAAAATCAAAGCTATGAGTTAGACGTAAGCGGACAGGGTCTAAATAGTTCTCAACTTACTGACAAAGACGTCCAAGGGCCTCTTGCCTTTAATGGGCACGTTAGCGGCAAGGGAGAAGCGGCAGTGACAAGAGGAAACTTCGCCATCCACGACGGCAAAACCTATGGGCTTGCATTTCAAAAAATGACCGGTTTATTCGTAAAAAACGGAAATACAACGGATATTTCTGCTATTGCAATTCAAACTGCTTACGGGACCATCTATCCTGAACAACTAAGCCAGGAAGCTTTAGAACGACTAAAACTGCAGGATATTCCAGTTTCCAAGGGAGAGATCAAACGCGTGGTGACGGATAAGTTGCTTGAAAAATTATTGCGCTAAAATGTAATACATGGTCATTCGCCTACCCCATTATGTTGATACCAAATAGCTTTTCCACGCAAGACATTACCGCCCTCCCCTTTTGCGGTACCAGGTATAAACCATAAATCCCATCGTTCGCAACTAAAGCCAGGCCCATATTTCCCATCAGGATAACCGTTCTCTTCGTAATTTGGATTCAGACCGTCAAGATTGTTAGCTGCTTCTGCATGCGTCATAACGCGATAAATATCAACCGTCAAATCCAAAGTTTTACACAGCACAGCTACCACTTGACTCATTGACTCTATTTGCATAGATGTTGGCGGTTCATTTCCAAGGTTATCAGTAGTGGCTCCGTAGCAACAAGCTAATGAGATACCGATTGCAGCTGTATTACGTTTATACGTATGAGCTTTACTTTGAGATAAATCATTAGTAGTAATATAGATACTGCCGTCCTGATCAATATTAATATGATAGTCATCAAAAAATTGACCGTAGTGTCCGGCTGACCAGTGCAGATATAATTTCACATCTCGTCCTATACCTTGGGCTGCAGACCAAAGACCACTTTTACTCTGTAATGCCAATTGTTTGAGTTCCGCTAGGGTTATTTCTCTCGTTGCTGTTCTATTTGATAAATTTAGCGATTGCATTTTGCGAATTGCAGCGACTTCCATATCAATGATCCAACCAATGAGTGCTGACGGAATTACAAATTTTCGCCACCCTAGAATTTCGTTAATTTGCTGGATGGCTCGATCTCGTTTTTCCTTATTTCCCATCTCATCCGCAAATGTATCCAGTTCTAAAATTATATTTTGAATCATTTCTTTTAGTCTACTTTCGGGTAATTTGGCAAACAGCACGAATAATGCCATTGCCAATACGTTGACCGCCAAAAGAGTCCCTGTGAACCAAAAGAAAATTTGTACATCATTTGGAATTACCATGGTAAGGTATCCCCCTTTTGTTTTTTAATCTACATAATCTCTCTCCGTTTATTAATGACCAATTTGCTCTAAAACTCCTCAAAATAAGCCTTTTCTATATATTATGTTTAGGGCCTAATTATTGTTATTGTTTAAATTGCTTAAACAATCGTCTAATATGCCAACCCCCAATTAATTAGTGGTATGAGTAAAATAGCAAAGACAAACTCCTACAAGATTAATCGATCTTGTAGGAGTTTGTCTTTGCTATTATGTAATCTATAGTTAAATTGGGTAAATCATATAGTAAAGGCTTCAAAAATGTTTTTTTATAATATCATCAATGCTTGCTTCATCATTATCAGGCATAGGCACGCCTTGAATGAGTTCCCATTCTTCCTCATGGGATAGAGTTGCCTCTGGTTCTAGCCTAGTTAAAGGAGACAGGGATTCTAATTCTACCATAAAATCGTTCGTATAAGTCTCGTAAGAAACGCCAAAGTCCGGATACTTGACTCCCATTATGTGAGCATATCTTTTGATAAATACATTACCATGATTAAAGTAAGCTGCCCAGCCGTCCTCATTGGAAATACCAAATTTGAAAGCTTGCTTAGCACTTGAATCCTGGGTTACCGTTATATATTTTTCTCCCCAGTACACTCTGTGGTCATTCATCTTAGAGTATGGCCATAATGCAATCACGCGGTTACCTAATAGACCCGTATCACGTGTAGATTGAGGCACTATTTCTTTTCCTCCTGGTGCCATTACGCTAATAGCCCAGGCTGATAATTCGATTGGCCAAGCATTTTTGTTAGTCACTTGATGTTTTATCTTTACCTTATTTCCTTCGGTTGTTAATGTAATTTCCATAGATTTTTGGATTTGTACCCAAGGCTCACTCTTTTGCGTAAGTATAACGCCATTGCCATTCTCAATAAGCTTCCACTCTATGGGATCATTATCTGCAATATAAGTACGAGGAAAATACTCAGGACTGTGCCACAAGCGGTGTCCTCCCCTCATCTTCCACTCTTCATCATTATAGGTTTTGTTAGAAACTAGGCTATCATCACAGAATTCATTTTCCTGCCCAATGAAGCCCACACGAATAACTCTAGGACCATGCTCTGTCGTTACAACCACGTCCATTCTACCATTGGATAGTTCTAAGCAATTTCCAAAATTTTTGAATGAAACTTCTCTAATTTTTATACCCAACTTTCTCACTCCTTTTATTACTTCCTAACTATATAGCTACCAAATTTAGATCCTGCTAAGGTCTCGAAAGGATTTTTCAAGTGTGGCGTACAACTGGTGATAAATTTCATATATAAACTTGTATTTCTCGACATTAGCAGCAATTGGTTCCGTTTGTTTTACGGTTTTGATCATTTGGTTACACGCCTCTTCCACTCCGGCAAACTCACCAGCACCTACGGCAGCCAAAATAGCAGCGCCGAAAGCGGGTCCTTCTACTGAATTCACCACATGAATGGGCTGACCAAAAATATCAGCCAGTATCTGACGCCATAAGTAGCTTTTGGCCCCGCCACCACTCACTCGAACCTCATGGATAGGAATATTTTGCTCTCGGATAATTTCCAAAGAGTCACACAAGCCAAAACCGACACCCTCCAAAATAGCTCGAGTCATGTGACCTCGACCATGAGTCATAGTCAGCCCGATAAAAGTTCCTCTAGCATGCGGGTCGCTATAGGGGGTTCGCTCTCCCATTAAATAAGGCAGAAAGATCAATCCTTCACTCCCAGGCGGAATCCTAGCTGCTTCTTCCAGCAAAACAGCAAAACCTGCATCATCCAACCGGCAGACCTCCTCAACCCACCACTTCAGGCAGGAAGCAGCCGATAGCATGACTCCCATGACATGCCATTTACCATTGGCATGACAGAAAGAATGTAGGCGATTTTGCCTGTCAACAGAGTAGTTCTCTTGGCAGGCGAATACAACTCCAGAGGTGCCCAATGCCACCGACACCGTACCAGCCGTTACCACACCTGTTCCAACCGCTCCGCTTGCCTGATCACCACCGCCTCCAACAACGAGAGTACTAGTATGAAGTCCACTCTCCCGTGCAGCCTGCTCAGTTACTGCGCCAGTTATCTCATAAGATTCATAGCATGTAGGCAAATGAGTTTCGGATAATCCCAGAATATCCAACATTTCTGGAGACCAGCAGCGATGGGCCACATCAAAAAACAAGGTCCCCGATGCATCTGATACATCGGTTGCATATTCCCCTGTTAATTTCCACCGTATATAATCCTTCGGCAATAGAACATGTTCTATCTGCTTATAAATCTCAGGCCGGTGCCTCCTTACCCATAAGACCTTAGGCGCTGTAAAACCAGCAAGCGCTCTATTACCTGTATATTCAGATAATTTAGAGCCTAATTTTTCACTTAATTCATCACACTCGTCCTGTGTACGTTGGTCACACCATAATAAGGCCGGCATCAGCACACGATTTTCTTTATCTAGCAAGACCAAGCCATGCATCTGCCCACTTAGGCCAATTCCCTGTATTTCCCTTGATTCCATTTGGGATCTATTCAAAATTTCTCGGATGCCCTCAGTAGTAGCATTCCACCAGTCTTCAGGATTTTGTTCAGCCCAACCAGCCTTAGGATAATACACTGGATAATCCTTCGATAGAGTTTGCAATACCCTTCCAGTCGTATCCGCCAGCAACAATTTCACAGAAGATGTGCCTACATCAATCCCTAAGAAACTCATTCCACCTTCCCTCCCTCTTTGTATAATATATGTTAGACTTTCCTTCTGAATATTCCTTAACAGAACGGACTTACCTAATTCATTTAATAATCTTATGACTTAAAAGCATATAGAAAGTCTACGCATTAATGAAAGCTTATTTTAAAAGCGAAATATCTACTACTACATTACCATATTAAAATATAAAATCCTGCAAGGTTAAGCTGAAATTCCCTTGCAGGATTTTGTTATATATTTAATTTTACATCTAATGGAGCAAGCTTGCCTAACGTTTCCACCAAATGTAGCTAGCCAATAATCCGCCCCATAATCCGGTAAAGATCTGGTATTCCTTGATTGTTTTTAATGTTACTAGAATATACACTAATCCTGCAAACGCTGCTAAAGAAAATAAATCATATAGAGTTCGCCATACTTTAGATCGATTTCTTAAAGGCTTCTTAGGAAAAATTATTTTATACCATGGCACAACAAAGGCATTTGTTTGCTGTTTAACACTATATAACATCGCTTGATCTATAATAGGCAACGGTTGCGTATTATCCAAAGAATCTTTTATTTGGTGACCGCAATGACGACAGTATTTAACATTATAAGAAAGTCTCTTACCACAAAAATCACAATACATGATTTCCCTCACATACTCTTTTCTTTACTTATAGGTTTCCCAATATTTACAATTTTTCTTTCATGAAAACAAAAAATAAAAAAATCATTTAAAAATAGAAATTACTGCAAGGAAAAGTTTCCTCGCAGTAATTTCTATTATCTCCAATTGGAAAATTTTCTTTTTTCACTATCGTGAATGTTACTACCGTTAAACATGAATCGGATAACATTTAATACCTCTGATGGCCTCATATTATCCTTATAACCTAATTGTTCAAAATCATTTCTAACGCTTTCTTGGATTTCCGAGGAAAGATCTATTATTTTTTCAATTTCAGGAACAAGAGCTTTTATTTCATTATTATCCATCAATGCGATAATACTTCTACCTCTTTCCAAGCCAATTAGTAGAAGAAATGCAGCTACCTTTTCTAAAGGTTTCAACATGTAATATAGTACCCTCCTTTTAATATCTAGAACAAGGAAAGCTGATTATCGCCATAGCCTTGCTTATAGCCTTTAATAATATCTTCCATCTTATAAAGAATGCCAAGCCTGTCACATTCATTTTGGAACAATTGCCACAGCAACTTTGCTCTTGGTGAGCGGCATTCATAGGCGTTGCCAAATTGATTAATGTATTTTTGTTTAAGAGTAGGAAAATACTCATCCAATTTTTTATAATACCATTCTCGTTGATTTTGCCTTAACGTTACTCCAAATGCGGGATATATGAACTTGGCTTTATTTTCATGTGCAAGGCGAATAACTTCACTTATATTTTCCTCATTATCCTCCAAAAAGGGCAGAACTGGCATAAGCAGTATTCCTGAAAAAATCCCATTATCTGAGAGTTCTTTAATTGCAGAAAATCGTCTTGACGCTTCTGCTACATGAGGCTCAACCTTTTTACATAGTACATCATTCGCGGTGGTAATCGTAATCTTTATAAGCACGGGTGAATGTTCTTTTATTGACGTTAGCACGTCAATATCTCGTGTTATCAAATCGCTTTTAGTCGCAATGGATACACCAAAACGATATTCATTAATTACCTCTAGTGCGCCTCGTGTTAAACGATATTTTTTTTCAAAAGGATTATATGGGTCGCTCATAGCACCTGTTCCGATTACCCCACTCCTACGTTTTGAAGCAAGTTCACGTGCAATTAAAGCAAGAGCATGTTCCTTTGCTCTTACCTCATCAAAATTCTCTATTTGATAGACTTCACTACGGCTGTCACAGTAGATACAACCATGACAGCAGCCTTTATAAATGTTCATATTATAGTTCTTGCCAAACCAATTTTCACCAGACTCGTAGCCAGATAGAATCGTCTTTGCAGGTATGAGTTCCATTTTATAAATCACTTTCATCAATATTCTTTAAGAATCTTATCCAATACATTCGGAAATACACCTTCAATGTTAACAGGCTTTTCGCAACTATGCAAAACAAATTCTAGTAGGATAAAAATATAAAGTCCAGCAAGTTTCTATTCTGTTAATAGAAACTTCAGAATCGTATGCTACGTTTATTCTTTTCGCAACGCAGTTTTAACACTGTATGCAGTCGAGAGGAGACCGAGATAAGCGAAGCACTCAATAAATTCTTCTAGGTTTTGAAGATGGAGTTCCTTTTCCCCTAACTCTGCAGCTGTAACGGCGAAAACTGTAATTACCAGTTCAGCAACAGGGAAGTGGCCCTCTCGCAGTAGTTTGTAGGGAATTTTATATAAGCCGTACTTAATGACCACATATAGCCACCCTATAATTATGACTGCAATCAGCGGGTTAACGAATGCACCATAAGGTAAGTGAGCCACTGCAACAAAAGAGGGGCCATTGACAGGATGAAAACCATTGGGATAGAATACTCTGCCCCAGCTTAATTCCCGGGCAATCATCAATAACCATAAGGGTGCACCCCAAGCTAAAAAGCGAGCATTGGACAAATCTCCAGCTAATTTCGCTTCTTGCCACCACCTGCCGTTTAAGATTAGGCCAACTGCTAATATGGCAATTTGCAGCCATTCTAAGAAACTATTCTCCCAGCCCCACGCAACTGGTAAATATGGGCTTATGAAATAGGACGACAAAACACCACCAAGTAAAAGCCATTTGCAATATCTCAATTCAAAAAACATCCTTTCAGCTCTAACGAATGACTAATTGGTCAATTTAAGGGAAAGGTCTAGTTTTTTTATATTAGTTGCCCTTTACCAGCAAGACTTTGTGCACTTGTATTCATTTGATATTCAATTAGTTCTTTATACTTTTTTCCAATATCCGATACTGGATTAACAAAAACCTGGGAAGGTTCTCCTTCCTCCACAATTTTCCCATTATCCATAAGCACGATTTGGTCAGCTACTCTCAGCGCAAAGGGTAACTCATGAGTTACCACAATCATGGTACTGGCACGATAACGGGCCAAGTCCTCCATTACTACTAATACTTCACGTACTAGAATAGGATCTAGGGACGCAGTAGGTTCATCCCACAACATAATGTCCGGCTCATAAGCCAATGCTCTCGCGATACCCACCCGCTGCTGCTGACCACCTGACAATTGATCTGGTTTGTGATTGAGATGGTTTTCTAAACCAACTTTAATTAGTGATTCCGTGGCTTTACTCTTAGCATTCTCCCTTTTCACCCCACTCATCACCAAACCCAGCATGACATTTTCAAGAGCGCTTAAGCGTCCAATCAGATTGAAATGCTGGAATACAAAACCAATACGTTTGCGAACTTCTCGCAACTCATCTGGATCCATTGCCAGGATATTGGAGTTATTCAGCATGATAGAGCCATGATCCGGTTCCACTAAGCGGTTAATTGTTCGAATGGCTGTCGATTTTCCACAGCCTGATGGTCCCATAAGCACAACTGTTTCCCCAGTTGTGATGCTAAGATTAAATCCATTTACAGCTATTAAACTGCCAAATTGCTTATAAAGATCTTTAATGATAAGCATATCTCTCCACCTAGCCTATTTAAACTTCATTTTTCGCCGATTAAGAGTTTGCAGTAATCCTGGGCGCCCATTAGGTATAACAATTTCCCGCATTACCTCATCAAAGGATAATCCAAGCGCCTCACCGGCAGTCACTTCATCTACAGAAATCGGGCTAATTTTTTCCGAATTATTAGCTAATAACAAACCCATAGCCGCCCCTAAGAATGGCACGCCAATCCACGGTAAATATGGAATTCCGCCTCCTGACAAAACAAACGTTGTTGTAAGTATTAGTGCACCAATTCCCATACCATACAGACATTCTGGCACCGTAAAAGTATTTTTTATACCTTGTAACATTCGCTTCCACCCTTTGGCCTGCGGCATTTTATTGACTATCCGTTTCCGGCGAATGACAGTCATAACGGCTGTATGATCAAGTGTCAAGAATATGATCGTAGCAATCAAGGAAACCATACCAGCCAAAATAGCTTTCACCTGGGTCAAAATCACCATAACTTCGCCGCGGGGATCAGGTTCGATGATACCCACTGCAGAGGTATATAGGGAGAAATTGTTATGACCTACTACACCACTGATAATGGGTTCTGCAAATTCAGTTGTAATACTGCTCTTTGTCATGATTTGAATGCGCTGACTAGGTATTACTTGACCAGCAATGAATTGATCCATTAAAGCAATAGACCGACTAATTTCCTCATCTTTCAAGTTTGGCACAGCTGTAGCAAGATACTGCAATTGGGCTGCAACAAGAGGTGTATTAAACTGCTGTAATTGAGTAATACCTGTACCAGCCTCGGTGAGTGTTTGGCGAGCTCCATTCACATCAAAGGCACGTAAATTAGCAACCATACTGTTGCCATTGACTACAATGTTATCAATGGCTGACCGCGCCTGACGGGCATCGGCCGCCACATTATCAAGGGCACCTAGCGTATTTTGCAAATTAGTAAGATTTTGCTGGGTTGCAGTCAGTTCGTTAACAGAAGATGATACATCGGGATTCAGTACTCGAACAATTTGTAAGGTATTCACAAGGCTGCCCACGGCATGTGAAGAATTCGTCAATTGCAGTTGAATGGCACTTGTATCTAAATTAGCCAAGCCGCTTGTTGCTGATTGGATAGTTGTTCCTGCACTAGCTAAACTGCTCAATGTCTGCTCTACTGCTGTAATACTGCCAGAATAATTGTTCAGTGCATTATTGGCAACACCAGCCATATTTTGGGCATTTTGGGCAATCTTCGGAATTTGGAGAACCAAATCCCCTGTTTCCTTCAAGGCCTTTCCTAGCTCATTGCGGGGATTTTGAAAAGTTGCCGTACCCACTGGATCACCAATCACACTATTGATAACCCTATATCCTTGACTACTGGCAACTTGCATCCCATCTCCTTGAATCACCATTCCTTCTGCTGAACCATCCCCCTCTACTGCGGTTACTTTCACTAAGATGTTTGTGGCATCCAGCGGTACACCAGTAATAAGAGCATTGGGTGCCGTCCCCTGGAAAGCAATACTATCACCAATTATAAAGCTAACCCCAGTTACTGGAGTTATTTTAGCCTTGGTGGCAAAAGCCGTCAAAAAACGTTTCATCTCGATCATAGAACTCACCATATACACCATATCATTACTTTTGCTGTCGACTGAAACGCTTTGGGCATAGCCAGCCGCCTTTTCTTCTTGGATTGCATTAGCAATCTGCTCACCTAAACGCATAGAGTTTTCGGGTTCACCACCAACTGGAAATGCGATATCAATAGTATGGTACTGACCGAGTAATTTTTTGATCTCTTCATTGACATAGGAGGATTTGTCAAGAGATTGGATAATTACCGTAACCGAACCGCCATCACGAAAGGCAAATAATACACCATCGATATGCATAATTTGTTCAATAATAGTGCTTTTTGCACCATCAGGCACAGCCCTCAGTGTTATGCGGGGTTCTGTCATAATACTAATCCCCGAACGTCCAGGTACACTGCCAAAGATACTGTCCATTGTCTCATAGGTTTGTTTTGTTTTATATTGTGCCGGTAAGCCCACCAAGAAGCTGGTCAGTCCATTTAATGTTGGACCTTCTTTTAATTTCCCACCAGGAAAAACTTGTTCTATCACCTTTTCGATCTGCACATTACCATTTTCTTTCATTTCTTCCCGGACATTAATGAGCAAATCGAATTCTCCATATTCACCAACAAGAGTGGATATCGTTTCGGAAAAATAAGAATTCGCTGACATTGCTACTAAGCTGGCTAGAGATGATCCAATTGCTATACTGACAATCATGAGCATCACTATATCACGGTTAAAGGAACTGGAGAAAAAAGTACGCACAAAGGTTTTACGGGTTTTAGTCAATATATTTGCCACGTAATTCTCCCCTCTCTCATAGATAACACAGTGCCCGAAAAGAACAACCTGCAGATACTTAAAAGTATCTGCAGGTTGTTCTTTTCTTAGTCATCTAAATTGAATATTATAATTCAATAGTGGTTTGAAAAAGAATCACTGCCCGTCCGCCAATCTTGACCTCTACTGGCTCCCCTTTTTCTATCTTTACTTGAACTTCCACTATTCCACTACGACCAATAGCCGTTCCTTGTTCACCTTTAAAAGAAAAAGAAGATTCATTATGTTCCACCAGATCATGTTTGATAAGATATGCTCCCAGAGGTCCGTTAGCATTTCCTGTCACTGGATCTTCAGTAATACCAATAGCTGGTGCAAACATTCTTCCATGAGTTAAGATACCTGACGCCTCCGCATCTAAGGTAAAAACAAAATAACCATTGCATCCGATTGATGTACTCAACTTACTTAATGAAATCATATCTGGTTTTAAGGAATCTAATTTTTCTCTCGATTTAATCCCAATCATAACCTTAGAGTGTCCCGTAGACACAATTTGAATGGGACAGCGCTGATCCAGGTCTTCTTTATCTAGTCCCAATGCTGCTACTATATTGTCATATTCTGCTCCAGCAAAGGGCTCGGAAAATTCGATTTTACCTTGCGTCATTACTATTAAATAACCCTTTTCTTCCTTAATAATTTCGACTGGCAGAACGCCGATGCCAATTTTGTGAAATATAGTTGAGGAATGCAACTGATTTGCCACAGCCCGAACATAATGAGCAGCAATCGTAGCATGTCCACAAACAGGAACCTCAATGGTTGGAGTAAAGTATCGAATCCGAAGATCATGATCCGATCCTTCCGGTGAGAAAATAAATGCAGTTTCTGAATTATTCAATTCCCGAGCAATTGATAGCATTTGTTTTTCAGAAAGTCCATCCGCATTTAGCACCACACCAGCAGGATTTCCTGTGAATTTCTCGGTAGTGAATGAATCTACTTGATACACTTGGTATGTTTTCATTTATAATACCCCCTTAGTAACCCTACACAAATACTTACTATAATAACAATACAATATACCCACTATAAAGACAATAGTAGCAGTTCATTAGACTGAAAATGATGCTGCCCTTTTTGGCAAATATAATGTGTAAAAACAATCTTTACTATGAACACATCATCATAAAGAAAAAGGGTAATCGAGATTTTATCCCAATTACGCCTTTTATCCGATGACCTAGTACTACCTTATACAAGTCTAGGCAATGTATTCGCCCCGTGGGGCATGATATGAGTTTTCAAGTCCTTCCCACGTTTTGAATAGACCAAGGCCAGTGCTTCGTCTAGGGTTTTGACAATCCTAATATTAGCTTTCTTTAATAGGTTAGAATCTAAGGATGAAACTAAAATCAAGTCAAACTTTTCTGCCGAATCACAGAAATAATAGGCGACATATTTTGAGATGCTGTAATCAGCCCTGAGTGCATCTTCCCGTTCCAGAACCGTGTCATAACCTAAAAGCATTTCCTGCACTTCTGCATTGCCACCAAGTCCTTCGGGACTTTCGGTCAAAATGATCATCGCTCCACCCGGCTTTACCGCCTCACGAGCGTTAATTAGTGTTTTAATTGATTGATAGAGATTGACGTCTTTCGGACTGCCTCCTGCCGAAGCAATAACCAGTTCTGCTTTTTCTTGAATGGTTACGCCGTCAATAGCATCTACCAACTCCCGCCCCTTGTCATGAGCGGCTTGGTAATGTCCTGCCACGGCACCCGCAATTCTCCCTTCAGCAGTTACCACATTGAAGAGAAAAGCAGGTTTCGCCAAACTAGCGGCTTCCAACATATCCAAATGAATCAGATTGGTACTGTCATTACCGGAGCGTACGTCAGGATGGGGTCCTAATCCCCTTACAGAGTTGAGTGACAGAGCATGATTTTTCATAACGGTTTCATAGGAAGCAATACCTGGTAATACATATTTTTTACCACCTGACCATCCAGCCAGGAAGTGATAGACAATGCCGCCAGTCAGGACAAGATGGTCACATTCCATGGCCTTCTTATTCAGCCACACGGGTGTCCCCAATGAGGTCTCGCCACAATACACCAGATTCTCCTGATCATGGCAGTCATGATCGAGTACCTGAAATCGGTCAGCCAGTTTCGGCCCAAGGAGCAGCCTATGTTCCTCTACTGTTTGTGGGCGGTGAGTCCCCAAGGCGCAGATAAAGAGAATATCTTCATCCCGTACTCCGCCACGCGTCAGTTCCTCCACCACTAGTGGCAGATATAAATCTGTTCGTTGCCAAGCACGGGTGATATCTGGAATGACAACACAAACCCGTTCCCCAGAATGCACTAGTTCAGAAAGTCGCAGGCTACCAATTGGTTCTTCCAGCGCAGCTTGGATAATCTCAGTTTCCGTCTTATCAAGAGTAACTGGATTGCTCTCAATCACTTGCAGAATATTTTCATCTTCAATTTTCAAGATCATTTCTTCATTACCATACTTTAATGCAATCTTTTTTTCCATAGTAAACCCTCTCTTTCATGGAGCAAACTTCTTACTTCACAAGAACTACTTCCCTTTCTGGACATTCTTCTTCTGGTGGTCGATTTGACCAGTAGCTGGCTAATACGCTACCACTGATATATTGCCAAACGGCGCCGACTGCTGCAGGTAAAGCCGCCATAGGATCAAGATGAGCCAACGCAAGGGCAACAGCGAGACCTGAATTTTCCATCCCAATTTCAAATGTAATCGCCCGTGATTTTTTAGGAGACATCCCCACCGACTTTGCAGAGTAATAGCCAAGGGTTAAGCCGAAAATATTTTGTAGTATCACGGCAAGGCATAGTAACAGCGCAACCGTTGCCATTTTTGCCGCATTCAACGCTACAACGGAAGACAAAATGGTGATAATAAATACTACTGACACAGCAGGAACAATTTTGACTATTTTATCTACTAGTTTAGGAGCCGCCATATGAAGAGCGACACCAGCAGTAACAGGGATCAACACAATCTTGACAATGTCAACGAGGAGTACAGTCACATCGATGGGAATCATCGAACCAGCTAGTAACAGAAAAATATACGGGGTCAAAACTGGTGCCAAAATCGTATTGACACTGGAAACGGTGATCGATAGGGCCGTATCCCCCTTGGCAATATAGGTCATGACATTTGACCCCGTACCACTAGGAGCAGCCCCTAGTAGCACCATTCCTGCAGCTAAGGCTGGGGGCAGGCCTAAAATTTTTGCCACAAAAAAACCGGCTAACGGCATAATCAAATAACGAAAAGTCACGCCATAAAAAACATCTTTAGGCCTAGTCAAAACCAAACGGAAATCTTTTAAGGACATAGTGAGCCCCATCCCCAGCATAATAACACCCAAAAGATAGGAAATATAAGGACCGACTAGTTTAAACGGAGCAGGATTGACAAAAGCAATTGTCGAGGCAACAATCACCCAGACTGTCATATACTTGCAAATCAGTGCCGCTAACTTCTCTAAATATGTAACCATAAAAAAAACCTCCTACTATTTTGTTTGATAAAACAGACTTAGCTTCAGGTGGGGTTTTAACCCTATTTGAAGGTTAGTCTCCCAACTCTTCCAGGGAAGCCCCCTAAACTCTCACTTTTAGAAGATGGGAGTCTTAGAGCGGTTTAGTCATCGGATAAAATAAAAAAACTCTTGCCCTTTGAGTCTTAATTGACTCAAAGGGGCAAGAGAAAATTTCTCGCGATACCACCCTTTTTCATAGACCAATTGGTCTACCTCTCATTGGGTCTAACAACCCTAGCAAGATAACGGTTGCACTTCTTTTAAGAAGCTGACTCCGGCGCGGCTTACTTTACATTTCAGCTTTGCTGTTCAGGAGTGATCTTTGCATTCTCATCGTTACCGGTTCACACCAACCACCGGCTCTCTGAAACGATTTCGGGATTGCAACGTTCTCCCTCATCACATTTACAATATTATTAATATTATTCAACTTTTGTCTACCTTTTTGTAACTATCTATCATTATACTCTTTCTTTTGTCTCTGTCAAGCAAATTTCTCCGAATCCAATCTTCTTTATTTTGTGTAATGTCTAGATTAGCTTTGCTTATACATAAAGAAAGAAACCCACACCTAGCTATGAAACTAAAAGCGGGCTTTAGTATTTGTACTACCTCATTTATCGAGAATCAGTTCTAGAATATCGTGGGCAATTCGCCTCAAATTTTCTTCATGTCGTTCCTTTTCCTGGCGCTGACGTTCATGCCACTCTCGCTCGCCTTCATGGGGTCGTCGCTTCATTAATCTAAAACTTTCTTATATTATAAAAAATTGAGCAGCTTGCTTACCTTAGCAACTGCTCTATTTTTTGGCGATTAGCCAACTTTCTTACCACCTAAGTAGGCTTCCATTACCCTTGGGTTATTGGCAATGTCTTTTGCCTGTCCATGAAGAATCATTTTCCCTGTTTCCAATACATAGGCATATTGGGCGATTTTCAGGGCCTGCCTTACATTTTGTTCAACGAGCAAGATGGTTGTTCCTTCTTGATTAATTTCCTGAATGACCTTGAAAATATCGGATACTACTAATGGTGCTAAACCCATGGAAGGCTCATCAAGAAGTAGTAGCTCTGGTCTTGACATCAAGGCTCTACCGATAGCTAACATCTGTTGCTGACCGCCAGAAAGAGTCCCTCCCAACTGTGATTTGCGTTCCTCCAATATGGGGAAGCGTCGAAAAATACGTTTCATATCTGCCTGCACTTCATTATCCCTACGCTGGCAGGCTCCCATCTCTAAGTTTTCTAGGACCGTCATCCGGCATAATATATTACGCCCTTCAGGTACAAGGGAGAGTCCAGCACTCACGATTTTATGAGTCGCTACACCATTAATATTTTGACCTTTGAACAAAATTTGGCCAGAATCTGGTTTAAGCAATCCCATAATGACCTTCATAGCCGTAGTTTTACCAGCTCCATTGGCACCAATCAAGGAAACGATAGATCCTACAGGGACACTCAAGTCGATATTCTTCAATGCTTTAATGTTTCCATAGCCTGCGGCAAGTTGTTCAATTTTCAGCATCTTCCTCTTCCTCCTTCCCCAGATAGGCTTCTATCACTGCTGGATCATCCTGTACCATTTGAGGAACCCCTTCAGCAATTTTTTTACCGAAATTGAGTACCACTAATTTATCACAAATGTTCATTACTAAGCCCATATCGTGTTCAATCAGGATAATCGCTATCCCCATGCCCTGAATTTTTTTTATCAATACCTGAAGATCATCCGTCTCACTCTCATTCATTCCAGCAGCTGGCTCATCCAGCAAGAGTAAGTTGGGCTGGGACGCCAAGGCCCTAGCAATTTCCAAGCGGCGCTGTTTTCCATAAGGCAAAGCTCCTGCTAAAGAGGCTTCGTCTTCGCCAATACCCACTAACTCCAACAATTCTCTTGCCCTTTTCCGAGTATCTTTTTCTTCTGCTTGTTGAGACCCAGTATGCCAGACTCCTTGCCACAGTCCCGCTTGCGTGCGGCAATGTGCCCCGACCAATACATTATCTAATGCAGTAAGGTGCCCAAATAACCGAATATTTTGGAAGGTCCTTGCAATACCTAACTCTGTAATTTTATGGGACTTTAAGCCCACTAAAGGCTGATTTTGATAGCGTATCTCACCAGAACTCGGCGTCAGAACGCCAGTAATCAAATTGAATAAGGTGGTCTTTCCGGCACCATTTGGTCCGATGACTCCTACTATCTCTCCTGCATTCACGCTGAAATTTATATTTGCTAAGGCCATTAGACCACCAAATTGTTTTGTTACTTGCTCAATTACTAAGCTCATCTTGTCGTCCTCCTAGAAATTTCTCCTTGCGTAGAAGCCTCTGATTTGGACATCAGTTTTTTCTGCCAGAATCCTAGAGTATCTTCACTGATGAGCCCTTGGGGACGAAACGCCATCATAATTACTAAAATTCCGCCGTAAATCATTTCTCGGTATTCGGTCGCAAACCGCAGTACTTCAGGCAATAATGTTAAGATTAGGGATCCTAACAGTGGTCCCCATACCACATCACTACCACCAAGAACAGCAAACAGCAATATTTCTACTGCCCGATGATAAGCAAAATCTTTTGGACCGATGTAAAAGGTGATATGAGCAGCTAAGCCACCAGCAATACCAGCTACAAAAGCTCCCATAAAAAACGCTAATAATTTATAGTAGCGAGTATCAATGCCAGAAACTTCTGCAGCATGCTCATCGGCTTTAATTGCAGCAAATGCCCTACCAAGGCGAGAAGTACTTAAGCGTAATGCAAAAAATACCAGAAACCCAAGAATGATTGCCAGAATAAAGATCACTGAAATATTACCTAATTGCCTTACACTCATTCCACCAATACCTGCTGCCAGCCCCATGGCAGTGAATACTTTACTTAGCATGACACTCATCGAAGGAATTCCTGAAAGACCTAAAGCACCATTGGTAATGGTAAGATTCAAAATCACTACTCGTACTACTTCACCAAAGCCAAGAGTGGCAATGGCTAAATAGATGCCTCGCAATCGGGTTGTAGGAATACCAATGACCGCCGCCATCAGGCAAGCTGCTGCGCCGCCTACTGGAACAGCCACATACAGCGGCACACCAGCCTTTAATGTAAGGAGTGCTGAAACATAAGCCCCAATACTCATAAAACCCGCATTGCCTAAGGATAATTGCCCCGTGGCCATTGTCAGATAAATACTAATGCCCAAAATGGCATTGATGATGATAAACATTATGATTTGCAAATAATAGGGATTCAATAAAAAATCCATGCCTATCGTCCTCCTTGCTGCTCTTGGCTGCCAAAAAGCCCCTGGGGACGTAGAAATAGCAACACAATAATTAATCCAAAGGCCACTGCATCCCGGTAAGAGGACACTCCATAAGCCACACTGAATACTTCAGCCACACCTAATAGCAGTCCGCCAACCATGGCTCCTGTAATATTGCCTAGCCCTCCTAGAATAAGCACCGCCAGTCCCTTAAAACCCATGGTAATTCCCATGGTTGGCTCTATGGCATTAAACGCCAGACCGACAAGTACTCCAGCACCCCCCCCTAAGGCTGATGCCAACATTACCGTTAGCACGATTATTTTCTGGGTATCAACCCCCAGCAAATTTGCCGTTTCAATATTTTCCGCCGTAGCACGTATTGATTTACCTAGCTGAGTTTTTGATAACCAAAAACGCAGCACCAACATCAATCCAAAGGAAATCGCTAAAATAAGAATCTGCACTGCAGATATTTTAAGTCCGCCTATTTCAAATAATTGGGTGGAATAAACCCCTGGAAAGGATTGAGCCTGGGGACCAAACAAGCGAAGTGCCAAACTCTCCAGAAAAATCGATACTCCAATTGTACTGATGAGTGGAGCTAGTTCAGATACTTTGCGTCGGCGCAAAGGACGGAGAGCTAGTCGCTCCATAAGGTACCCCAGCACTGCTCCCGCTACCATAGCCCCCAATAAGGCACCAAAAATACCAATGTTAAATTTGGTGGCCAAAATCAAGCCAACAAAGGCCCCAAACATAAAGATCTCACCATGGGCCATATTAACAATATTCAGTACACCAAAAATCAAAGTATATCCTAATGCAATCAATGCATAGGTACTGCCTAGCGTGATGCCATTAACCATTTGCTGCCAGAACAATCTAATCCCCCCAGTCTGAACTTGCCTATCTTATTTCAATTCTGTGAACTGTCCATCCTTCACAACTAGCACTGTAACATCCATAGCTGGATTACGTTTCTCGTCAAAGGAAAATTTACCCGTTACACCAGAATAGTCTTTTATGGTAGCTAATGTATCTCGTAATTTTTTCCGATCCGTAGTCGATCCTGATTTTTCAATTGCAATGGCCATAATTTGCAATGCGTCATATGCTTGTGCAGCAAATTGATCAGGTTCTTTGTTATATTTCGCTTTGTAAGCAGCGATAAACTCCTTAACTTTGACATCATCTTTACCAGGGTACCAAGGACTAGCTACGATGGCTCCATCTGCTGCACTACCAGCAGATTTGATGAGTTGGGGTGAATTAAATCCATTGTTGCCGATTATGGGAACTGTAATCCCTATTTCCCGCGCTTTTTTAAGAATCAATGCCCCTTCCTGATACAGTCCGGCTACCACTACGGCATCTGGATTAAGGGTAGCGATTTTGGTCAACTGAGCAGAAAAATCCGTATTCTTATCAGCAAAGGTTTCTATAGCAATGATCTCAATGCCCTGTTCTTTCAGTGACTTTTGAAAAATCTTAAATCCTGAAACCCCTAAATCATTATTATCAGAATACATTACAGCTACTTTTTTCAAGTTGAATTTTTCTTTGGCTTTTTTTATTGACTGGGGTATCGCCGCAAACTCTGGCAAAGAATTACGGAACACATAATCGCCAATTTCCGTAATGCCTTCTACCGTCAAGGAGGTTCCCATAATAGGTACGCCCTCTTGATTGACAATTGGACCAACAGCAAACATTTCGCCACTGAGAGTTGGACCAAGAATGGATAACACATCATCTTTATGAATTAGCTTATTTACAGCATTAATTGCTTCATTTTTTTCGCCCTTAGAATCTTCAAAAATAAGCTCTAGTTTCACTTTTCCCTTGGAGTTTATTTCATCTCTAGATAGTTCCAAACCATGACGAATGGACTCACCATAAGCTGCACCCGCTCCTGTCAAGTAGGAAACTACTCCTAGTTTTGCTGTACCTCCAGCTGATGTTCCTCCTTGATTAGCTGGCTTTTCACTACTACCACAACCCCCAAGTATAATCATCATTACTACTATTAAAGAACATACTACCCAATTCTTTCTCATATTTTTGCTTATTCTTACCATACTTAATCTCCGCCTTTCCTTTTACCTATTTTTACTCTTGCCAATACGCAATCGCCCTACCATTGCAAAACAAAAAGCCCCTATCGACGCTAATAAAAGCGTCGATAGGGGCGACGATACGCGGTACCACCCTACATTAGACTCATTGCGCCTGTTAATAAACAGACTTCCCATTAACGCCGGGCAGCGCTTTTGCTTACCAATACTGAAAATCCACGATTTGTGTAAATGCAATATTTACTTCACCAAAAGAGTTCCTAGGTGAGATGACTGCAACAATTTCACTCTGGCTCACACCACCCGCCAGCTCTCTGAAGTGTTTTATCTATTGCGTCGCTCCTAGTCATTACTTTTTATTATTTAATTTGCTACTCTTACTACAATAATAACCATCTATGGCGATTATTTAATCACATACAATAACTACAAGGCTCAATAACCTTCTGTTTTGTAATATGCTATTCATTATCACAGGACATTGATCTTTTGTCAAGAGCTTTAATCACATTAGTAGCAATTACCCAGTGTAATCATGTAATACAAATGGTTTAATAATAACAATTAGGGCTCAGCTCAGGTACTTTTGAAGGGTTTTGTACTCTAATGGTAAATAATATTAATAATTAAACGATCTAGGTAATTCTGTCGTTTATGTCAGTTATTAAGGAGGATATATGCCAATCAATTCGTTTTTAAGTCGTTTGCAATATTTTAAAAAGCAAGAAGATCAACGAAAGAATTTATTTAATAGAATTAGCAATATTCGTATACTAGTATTTTTAATTGGTGCAGGAATTACAAGTCTTTGTTTTTTTAAAGCAGATTCCCTAGATGGGTATTTGGCTTTGCTCGCATCTCTAATTACCTTTATTTTCTTTGTTCTCAAGCATCAACGAATCGAAAGAGAATTAAAGAAAATTCGTTGCAAAATTGAAATTAATGAAAAGTACCTCAGTAGATTGGATGGAAGTTGGACTAGCTTTAAAGAAAACGGCCAAGAGTTTGTTGATCCAACTCATTCCTATACAGGCGATCTAGATATATTTGGGGAAAAGTCTTTATTCCAGTGGATCAATATTGCACACACTTTCTATGGCAAAAAGACATTAAAGGAGTTTCTTGCTACTCCCGAAAAGGATACCCGATTACTCAATTTTCGCCAACAGGGTATAAAAGAGCTGGCAGAGAAGGATGACTTTGTCGAGGAATTACAATGTCTCGGCATGCTTTCCCAAGAAATTAAAAATTCCCCTGATACTATAATTTCCTATGCAGAAAGTCCTTCACAGTTATTTCAAGGCAAGTGGCTAAAAAGCATCTTTTATATATTGCCTGTAGCAACAATTCTATCGTTGACTCTATATCTTTGTGAAGTTCCTATTCCTACTTTTATCCCCTTAAACCTGCTGATCATCCAGATGGCACTTACCGCTATCGGCTTTAAAAGAAATTCCCTAGCCTTAAATGCTGTTCACAATTTCAAAGAAAATGCGGATACTTTCAATCAGTTCATCGGTCTAATCGAAAAGGAAAAATTTCAGTCTGAGCATCTAACGCAATTGCAATCAGACCTATTAAATGATGCCAAACCTGCCTCTCTTCGGATAAGACATCTTGAAAGAATCGTATCGGCTAGTGAACTTCGTCATAATATCATTTCATTTAGTGTCATGAATTTTCTCTTGTTATGGGATTTTCATTGTGTATTTGCATTAGAAGCTTGGAAGAAAGAAAACGGAAAATTAATACGAAATTGGCTTCATATTATCGGTCAGTTTGAAGCCATGGCAAGTCTAGGTGTGATCTTACAACTACATCCCCAATGGAGTTTTCCTGTATTTGTAGAACAGGGCTTGTTTTTTTCCGCTGTCGACATGGGACATCCCTTGATTGTTGATGCTAATAGTGTTCGCAACAATATCGATATGAGCAATACCATTTGTGTGATTACGGGATCGAATATGTCGGGAAAGACGACCTTATTACGAACCATTGGTATTAATCTTGTTCTAGCCTATTGTGGGGCTCCTGTTTGTGCTAGCAAGCTGGAATGTTCGATTATGAATATCTATACATCAATGAGAATCAATGATGATTTAAACAGTGGTATATCAACCTTTTACGCAGAACTGCTGCGCATAAAAATGATGATCGATTTTTCTCATAAACATCAAGATATGATTTTTTTAATTGATGAACTATTTCGCGGTACCAATTCCCGAGATCGAATTATTGGTGCTACCAGTGTGCTAAAAAATTTAAACAAGGACTGGATTATCGGTTTAATTTCTACCCATGATTTTGAATTATGCAATCTGGAAAAGAATACAGATGGCAAAATCGTGAATTTTCATTTCACAGAAAGTTATTCAAATAATGAAATCAAGTTTGACTATAAACTTCGTAATGGGAGGTGTACGACTACCAATGCTAAATATCTAATGAAAATGGTGGGTATTGAATTATCTGATGAGTAACCCCCTCTAAGAAGCAATTTAAGGCTCACTTATATAATTGGAAACTCGCAAGCAGCTAGCCATTGGAACGTGAGGCTTGATTCAGGCAGAGTTTAATCTTCCTTGAATCAAGCCTTTTTATTATATCGCTAACTATTAGATTCTCTTCACCATTGTCGTTAACCACTAGATTTTCGATAGTTGACTACGTAATCAGATTCATTTATACTTTTCCTTAGTTATTATGAATTTTTGAACGGCTAAAACATGTTTTTACGCTGTATAATGGAGGAAAATGATGTCAAAAAGAAATGAAGTAACAGATTTTATTTATGCAGCGCTTTTCGCAGCCTTAATAGCGGTGCTAGGGCTGGTTTCCATACCACTGCCAATTAGCCCTGTTCCCGTTACAGGTCAGTCCTTGGCGATTATGCTGGCAGGTAGCATCTTAACGGTTAGACAAGCTGCCTATAGTGTATTGACCTTTCTCTTGCTTGGTGCCGTAGGGGTGCCTGTTTTTGCAGGTATGACAGGGGGCATCGGTATTCTTGTTGGCCCTAGAGGGGGATATCTGTTCGGATTTTTAGTGGGAGCCATCGTTATTGCCTTGTTAAAAGGACAAAACAATAACAAATGGCGTCTAGCTTTAGCGAATATGGTAGGTGGAATCATTGTTGTTTATACTTTTGGTATGTTGTGGCTAAATTTTGTTACGGGCATGGGATTAGAAAAAGCCCTCATGGTAGGTGTACTTCCTTATATACCAGGAGATTTGTTTAAGGTGTTTGCTGCTACCATTATTGGCATCGCTGTGAATAGCCAGTTACAGAAAACTAGGCTACGCCCATGAAGCCAGTGTATATGATTGGGGGTATGCGCACTCCCATAGGAAAAACTGACGGTTTTTTAAAGGATTTGCTGCCTGAACAACTCGCTTCTACTGTCCTAAATGAAGTAGTCGCCAAATACAAGATATCCCCCAATAACATCGACCAAGTGATCTTGGGAAATGCTGTAGGCCCTGGCGGCAATATTGCCAGGGTCTCTGTGCTGGAAGCAGGCTGGCCTTACAACACCCCTGCCATTACAATTGATACCCAGTGCGGTTCGGGGTTAAGTGCTGTCAATTTTGCCTTTAGTCAAATTCTATCTGGGCAAGGAGAACTGATCATTGCTGGGGGCGTGGAAAGTACTAGTATGGCCCCCAGGCGGCAGTTCAATCCTACTGATCCTCGTTTTCAAGGGGAAAATGTCTATTACGAAAGAGCCCCTTTCTCTACCCCTACAGTCGGCGACCCAGAAATCGGAGATGCAGCAGAATACCTTGCTGAGCATCTGGCCATTTCTAGAGAAGATATGGATTTATTAGCCCTTGAAAGCCATAAACGAGCCTCTCTTACTGAAGAGCAGGGTTTATTTAATGATATCATCACCCCTATTGAATCAGCAGGAAAAATCATTAATTCCGATGAGTGTATCAGAAATCGCATCAGCCTGAAACTCTTGGAAAGAATGAAACCGGTTTTTAGGGATGGAGGCAGAATCACAGCAGGAAATACCTGTCTAAAACATGATGGAGCTGCCGCTATTCTCCTTGCTTCCTCTAATGCTGTGAAAAAATATAATTTGAAACCACAAGCAATGATAACTGGCACAGCAAGCTGTGGCTGCGACCCCAATGTATTCCCGTTGGGACCTGTCAATTCCATTCAAAAGCTACTGCATCAGAACCACTTACAAGTAAAGGATGTAGATGCTCTTGAGATCAATGAAGCCTTTGCTGTAAAAATCCTAGCTTGTTGTCGTCAGCTGGACTTTAGCCTAAGTAAGACCAACATGCTGGGAGGTGCATTAGCCTATGGCCATCCTTATGGAGCCTCTGGAGCAATTATCTTACTGCACTTACTAAAAGCCTTGCAACAAGTGGATGGACATCGGGGGATTGCTGCTATCGGTGCTGTAGGAGGCATGGGAATTGCAACGCTTATTGAAAGGTGTTGAAAAGGATGCTGATTCATAACAGTTTGCGAGAAACCGTAGGAGATAAACTTTGCCTCATTCACGGCAATATACAGTTTACTTATAAAGAATTTACCCAGCAAGTCGATGACCTAGCCTATCGCCTGGCAACACAAATAAAAAAAGGTGACAGAGTCCTGCTTAAGCTTGCCGCCCCTCTTTCCCAACTCCTTTATTTCTTCGGGATCGTCAAAGCAGGAGGATCTTGTGTCTTCATCGATTCCTCCACCTCGGAAGAAGTATGTTCAGCTCTGATGGATGAGCATAAAATGAATTTGTATATCCATGAAAGCTTTCAACTCCCAACAAAAGTAGCATTATCACTGCCTGAAATAAACGAAAATGATATCTTTTTGGGGGCCTTAAGTTCAGGAAGTACTGGCACCCCTAAACTAATATGGCGAGACCACCAAAGCTGGACTAGTGCTTTTCCTAGTCAAAGCATGGTTTTTCAGCTTTCCAAGAAAGATACTCTCTATTTGGTAAGTTCATTGGTTTACACAGCAAATCTAAATGCCTGTCTTCATATTCTTTTTGAAGGCGGCACCGTTATGTTCGCCAGTACTCATATGCCCCGCACCTGGGTAAGAGAAATGACAGTCCATGATATAAGTGCCATTTTTATGGTGCCTGCAAACTATAGGATTTTAGTGAAAAATATGAAAGTCCCTCTTCCTCAGATAACATCAGCAGTAACCTGTGGTGCAAAGATGGATCTAAAAACCGTCAAAAGCCTAGTGGAATACTTCCCTTCCGCAGGCATCTATGAGTATTATGGAGCAAGTGAACTTGGACATGTGAGTTATTCCACTGCCAAGGATCTTTTAGAGCATCCTAGCTCCGTAGGCAAAGCATTTCCTCATGTAACAATCTCAATTGAGGAGGATGCCATATGGGTAAAAAGCCCCTATATGGCTCCTGATTATAGACCAAAAGCCTCCGTAGGAGATCTGGGCAAGTTAGATGAGGAAGGCTACTTATACCTATTAGGACGAAAGCATGGTATCATCAATACGGGGGGCGTCAAAGTAATCCCAGAGCAAGTAGAATCAGTCCTGCTCCAATGCCCTGGAATAGCCGAAGCTGTTGTCGGAGGAATCGATGATCCCATACGGGGACAAAAAGTCTGTGCATGGATTGTTAAGAATCAGGCCACTTTGATGGTCACAGATATCTTGGATTTCTGTCATAAAAAAATGCGCCCCCATTATTGTCCACAGAAAATCATCTTTCTTGATGAAATACCATTGAATGCCAATGGTAAAATTGATAGAATTAGCTTAAAGAATAGTAGCGTACCTACATCATAAATTAATTAGAAACGCTGAAACGTTTTTTACCGCAGAGATGCAGAGGACACAGAGAAAAGATAGATAGGGCTAAAAAATACCCCTCTGCGTTCTCTGTGCCTCTGTGGTTAAATTATTCTTTCCACTCTCTTCCGCAAGGACATTCACTTTTTATTTTACTCCCTTCACGAGCTGATCTGCATCTAGCAAAGATCATTATTATGGGAGGTTCTTTATGAAAGATATTGAGACATTACTTCCCCAGAGATATCCATTTTTATTTGTTGATGAAATTATTTCAGCGAACATGGATGAAATCATCGGGACAAAAATCTATGATACAACCTTTCTATATTTCCAAGATTACTTCCCAGACCAGCTAATCGTACCCAGTACGATTCTTATCGAATCCATAGTGCAATGTGGTGGTGCAGGCTTAAACAAAATTGGTATATTTGATAAATCCTTATGGGGGTTAGCATCCATAGAAAATGTTCGTTTTTTTGATTTTGTTGAGCCCAATAACTTAGTTACAATGGTAGTGAAAAATCTTAAAATTACGGATAAGATATTAAAACAGACTGGAAGGGCATCCTGTGAAGGTAAGGAGATTTTAGAAGCAACTTGGTTGTGTCTCAGACTGTAAATATCCCCCCCAAAAGCGTTCGATTGAACCTTTGGAAAATAATCTCTTTACACAGTATAAATAAAGAAATCCTGCAAAGCTCTAATAGAACTTTTGCAGGATTTTTTTCTGTAAGCTTCTTTAGCCAACATAGAGGATTTTTCATATCCAATGTGAGGCGGAAGGGCTGTAACAATACCAATGCTACCCTCTAACCAAATGCCTCACGTTGCTCTTTTTTTGCTTTTACATCTTGTACACACAATTTATTGAAGGTATCAACGACCTTTGTCAAATACGTCATCGAGTTCCTTGTTATTTCACAATTGATCGTTAAATTTTTTAATCATTCGGTTTTACCTTAAACCAGGCAGCATACATGGTTGGTAACACTAATAATGTCAAAATAGTAGCACCCAATAATCCACCAGCAATGGCTACTGCCATTGGGCCCCAAAAAGTACTGGGGATCAGGGGAACCATTCCCAATATAGCGGCCGCTGCCGTAAGCATAATGGGACGAAATCTTAAGATAGCAGAGTCAATGATGGCGTCCCAAGGTGTTTCCCCAGCTTTAATATGCTGTTCAATCTGGTCAATTAGGATAACTGAATTTCGGATAATCATGCCGCTAAGGGCTAATATACCAAGCTCTGCTACAAAGCCCATAGGCCGCATGGTAAGCAGCATGGAAAGGCTGACGCCGATAATTCCCAGGGGGGCCGTAAGGACGGCAAGAATCATGAGGGAAATTTTCTGTAGCTGAATCATCAGTAATATGATGATAATTACGATCATAACCGGAACTGGTTTAAGCAGAAAATCCATAGATTTTTGGCTATTTTCCTGTGAACCGCCAATATCAATATGATAACCAAGTGGTAGGTTTTGACGCAGTACTGCAAGGTCTGCATACACTTTTTGAGTAGCATCATTCCCTGTTATTCCAGGCTTTACATCTGCCTGAACGGTTATCGTAGGTTTAAGATCACGTCGCCAAATCAGACCTTCTTCCGCATCGTAGCTGATTTTTGCAATTTGATCCAAGGGAATATATTTACCATTACCGATATGAATGGGAAGATCTTTTATGTTAGAAAGATCTTTGCGATTCTGATGGTCCATACGAAAAACAATCCCAACATTTTTGTCTTGTTCATAAAACTCGGCAATGGCTGCACCTGATAACTGAGTCTGCAAATCAAGAGACAAGCTTTGGCTGTTAATACCAAGCATTCTTGCCTTATCTTGATCAACAGACAAGTGCATTACCTTATTCTTCTCATTCCAGTCAAAATTAATATTAGACAGATTTGGATTACCTGCCATTACATCACTTACTTGCTTGGCTATTTCACGGACCTTTTCATGATCATATCCGCTAACTCTAAGCATCACAGGATAAGGAGACGGCGGTCCTGTTTGAATAAATTTCACGTGCCCCCGCACATTTTCAAAACCGTCAGCGAATATCTTATTTATTTTAGTATCTAAAGCCTCCCGAGCCTCTAAGTCTTTAGCAACAATAATAAACTGGGCATAGTTGGCTGTTGGCAGTTTGGGATCGGTAGTTAATACAAAACGGGGTGCTCCTTGTCCGACATAGTAACTGTAATTTTGAATATTAGGATCATCAGTAAGCTCCTCCGCAAATTTCTTAGCTTCCTCTTCTGTCGCTACTAATGATGCTCCTTCTGGTAACGTCATCTCAACAATTAATTCGGGACGAACGGACGGAGGAAAAAACTCTTGTTTTACAAGTTTAAGTAGGAAAAGAGAACTAATAAAACATGCCAATGTGATTCCCAGTACCAATTTGCGATGATGCAAACACCATGTAAGGATTTTACGGAAAAATTGATAAAATTTGGAATCATAGATATCATGATCTTTATCTGCTTTCGGTTTTGGGTTGATGAGTTTATAACCCAAAAGAGGAGTTACTAATACCGATACAACCCAGGAGATTAATAGAGCGATGGTTACTACGGTGAAAATACTACTGGTGAATTCAGAAGCAGATCCTTTGGAAAAGCCAATAGGAATAAATCCTGCACAAGTGATCAAAGTTCCTGTTAGCATGGGAAAAGCAGTAGCCGTATACGCATAGCAAGCAGCATCGAATTTACTCCAGCCCTGCTCCAGTTTTACAGTCATCATTTCTATTGCGATAATAGCGTCATCTACTAATAAGCCAAGGGCAATGATGAGTGCACCTAAAGAAACTTTGTGCAGGTCAATCCCAAAGATTTGCATGCACACAAAGATACCGGCAATGACCAATGGAATACACAGGGCAACAACGATACCTGACCGAACACCAAGACTTAGAAAACTAACAATCAGTACAATGATAATAGCTTCTTTAAGGGATTTTAAGAATTCTCCGATAGATTCTTTTACAACTTCAGGTTGATTTGATACCTGGTTAATTTCCAATCCGAGGGGCAAATCCTGCTTAATCTGATTAACCGTTCTCTCTAAATCTGCTCCTAAGGTAAGGATATTTCCACCTTTCTCCATAGCAACAGCAATACCAATGGCAGGATGACCATTATAATACATTTTAGGCTCCATCGGCTCGCTATAACTGCGTTGAATCTTCGCCACATCTTCTAATCGGAAGGTACGATCATTGGCACGAATGGGCATGCTACGGAGACTGTCTACATTTTCAAACAATCCCGTGACCCGTAAATAAACATTATCGGATGAGGTTTCAATCATTCCTGATGCGGCCATAGAACTTTGTGTTTTTACGGTATTAATAATCAGGTTTGGATCAATTCCAAGCTGAGACAACTTACTGTTTTCCATCTCAATATAGATTTTTTCCTTTTGCACGCCAATCAAGTCTGCTTTTTTCACATTTTTAACATTCAGTAAGGTTCTGCGTATTTCCTCGGCTTTATCACGCATTTCTTCATAGCTATATCCTTCAGAAGTAAGTGCATAAATACAACCGAATACGTCGTCAAATCGGTCATTGAATGAAGGCCCAACGATCCCCTGAGGCAGAGTTCCTTTCATGTCATTTACCATATTTCGTACTTCCAGCCAAGTTGGCCGAACATCTTTTTCATTCACCGTATCTTTTAATGTAACATAAATAATTGCTTTTCCTGGCTGAGAATAACTCTTTAAAAAATCAATCCCCGGAGTATCCTGCAGTTTTTTTTCAATTTTGTCCGTTACCTGCTCTTCTACTTGGCGGGCAGTGGCTCCCGGCCAAGACACTGATACAATCATTTGGCGGATTACAAAATCGGGGTCTTCCATTCTTCCCAACTGCTGATAAGAAAAAATACCCATAATAAAGATTATAACGACAAAAAAATATACTAGTTGTTTGTGTTTTAGTGCCCATTCCGTCAAATTCAAATTGCTCATATGCGCACCTTCTGTCCTTCGTGTAGTTTTTGTACTCCTGCAGTAACTATGACATCACCATCCTGAAGGCCCTCTAAAACTTGAACCTTGTTATCACCAAATACCCCAATTTTGATAGGACGCAGGGTTACAGTATCATTTGTAATGACCCACACATTCGGTGTATCACCTGTCTGATAAATTGCTGAAAGTGGAATGTAGGTAGCCTGCTGGTCGCCACTTTTTTGGGCAACTGTAACATTAGCAGTCATTCCCAAATTTATACTAGGAGGAGGATTGATTAAAGTAATGCGTACTTTATAGGTTCGAGATGCTTTATCAGCAATTGGTGAAATTTCTCTAACTTTTCCTTCCGCTATTACATTCGGTAGTGCCCAAAAACCAACCTGAACTTGCTCAGTCTTACGCAATTCATCAACACGATTTTCAGGAACATTTATCTCAACTTCCCGCTCCCCTTCTTTAACAAGGGTAAGTACCGTCTGACCAGCACTTACTACCTGTCCAGCTTCCCCATTAATACTGGAAATAATTCCAGCACTGTCAGCAACCAGTGTACTGTAACCTAGCTGATTAGTACCTTGGGTATATTGGGCAGATGATTGACGAACAGCAGCTTGAGCGACCTCATAAGCGTTTTGGTATTGATCTAATTGGGCGCGACTAATGGCACCCTGCCCATATAAAGTACGGTAGCGTTCCAGATTTGTTTGCGCTAAATTTAATTGGGATTCAGCCGAAGAAACCTGAGCTGAAGTAATATTAACGCTTTGCTGAATATCTTTTGCATCAATCTCCATAAGTACATCCCCAGAGTTAACACTACTGCCAAGATCAACATTTCTTTTTATAATTTTTCCACTTACTTGAAAAGCAAGCTGAGTCTCATATCGTCCACGTATTTCACCAGAATAGTTTACATTCTGAGAAGATCTGTTGATTTTCACAATTTCCGAACGAACAAGGGACACTTGTTCCGTTGTTGTTGCTGTTTTAGAACAACCGGATACTAATAAAACTACAATCAGACTGAACACAGCGATGTAGTTAATAACACCTTTATTCACATTGATTACCTCCCTGTAATGATATATATCTGATAAACCGCTTTAGTATTACAGTTTATCAGGGGTAAAAATTAATAAATATATTTTTTCGTTGTATGACACGGCTACCGCTATTTTCTAATAAGAGCATGAACAATAAAATCAATTAATACATCCGTGTAATACCCTTGTTTATCTTTATCTTCCACAAATTGACCTGTTCGCATATAACTGAAAGATTGAAACAGTTTAAATCCAGCATATGCCACCACATTTTCATCAACGTCTCGGAATATCCCCTGTTGTTTTCCTTCGTTAATAATTGCGGCAATGCGAGAGATAATTTCTTGGTCAATAAGAGCATGATATTTTCTACTTAAAAAGGCAGAAAATAAGGCATCATCATTCTTTAGTATCCTAGTTACAAAGGTATCTTCATTGAAATAAGATATTGCAATCTTGATGAGTTGAATTAACCTCTCTAGTGGATCGATGATTTCACCCACCTGGGAAAACATAATTTCTACCGTTTTATGGCATTCCCTCGTTATTAGACAAGTAAACATATCTTCCTTATCCTTGAAATGTTCATAAATTGTTTTTTTAGAAATTTTGCAGTCTCTGCTAATTTCATCCATGGTTGTTTTTTTAAAGCCGAAGCGATCTAATCGTTCTTTCGCCTTATCCAGAATATTATTTTTTATATCATCCATGTTCATCACCTACTATTTATTATATAACCCGACCACTATCAGGGTGTTGCCATCAATTCCCCTACCCGTAAACTATTATAGTATTTTGGTTTCCAAAAAGCAATACTAAATAAATAATCGTTTATTCGTTTTAAATTATAGCTTCTCGGGGTCTACGTTGCATTTCCCTTCAATTGATGCGATTGTTATTTCAACGACAGTAACACGTGAGGCTGCCTCTGCATGAATAGGAGGAAAGGGACGTCCTTCGGCAAAACATTCGGTAAAGATAGTAAGAAGGTCTACTTTAGTAGCTATATCTTCAATTATTGAGGCCACGCCAAACACCAACGCCGAAGTATAGCGGGTAGAACATTGACAAGCTACGGCACCAAATACTGACTTGTTAATACGGCTAACCTCGAAGCAAACCTGGTTATTGGCTTTGATGTTATTTAACTTTCGCCCTTCATTACCGCAGTGAAAATATATTTTCCCCTGATAATACATATAGTTGAGAGGTGTAATATATGGAAAATTTCCCAAATCGTAAGTTGCTAAATGTCCTACTCTCTCGTGAGTAATAAAATCAATAGCCTCATCAATGGAAAGTTGCTTTTGTGGCATAAATATTCCTCCTGTTATTATCATTCTTAAAATATCCAATATTACTTTTAAGAAACGAATCTCATATTTCTATTTGCCTCTAAAATGACAAACTCCTGCAAGACTAAGCCACTTTGCAGGAGTTTGTCATTTTATATTTGGTCTTTAGTCAGCGATTTTTTGCTTTTAAATCGCTAGAAAACTATGTACTAATTTATGTAAGCATCACTTACCTTCGCCACATAGTCATCTCCACCGGATACCGCTAAAATTGTGATATCCGCTCCCCCTTCACGGGAAGTTTTAGCACGATAGCCTCGTACCCCGTTCTTATCCAGATCATGCTCTCTATTAACCATTATCTCACTCTTAATGGCAATTTTGTAATCTGTAAGAATCCCTTTAACTCGCTTCTCAATATCTCCCGTAGGACATTCAAGTGCCTTTATTCTCTCAATTGCTTCTTCAATTGTTGCCATTGTTCTTTCCCTCCATATCCTAGTGCTTATTATTATCTCCTTATAGCACTCTTTCATTCTCTTAGATCGATTGCTTTCAGATAAATAGAGGATGATGACGAGAGGACGTGTGAAAAGATAAGATTGAACTCAAAAAAGCCAACCTTGGTGCCACAAAAAGTAGTAACATATGCTATTAAATAGTAATAGGAATGGTATACCTAAGACAAAACTCCAATGGCGTGTCTTGTGACGAAATGTATACATACCTATAAGTATTCCCGTTGCACCAAAAAGCAGGGCACAGAGGAATAAGGTACGTTCTTTGATTCGCCAATTTTGTTGTCGTGCACGCCTCTTATCTAACATAATCAGGCTAAAGGTTATTATGTTCCAAAGAATATATGTGATAAGCCATAAGGGAACAAGAGGTAACTGCATACAATTAAATTCCTCCATCTCGTGAAATGACTGTTATACTAAATATCATCGGCTCGGAATAGAAAAAATTTCTGTAACTACACCTTATTTAATGCAACTAGCCTATCGGATTCATAAATATGATTCCCTGTGATTTCTTGGTTTGCTACATTGTACATAGCGTAAGCCACTACCTTTGCCGGTATTGGTTTATATTTTTTTAAAACGCCAATAAACAGAAAAGGTACAATCTTGGTCAGCATTGCTGCCATCTGTTCTCCCATTCTAAATTCCTCTCGTTTACCCAACAACAGGGAGGGCCTGATAATATGCAGGGCTGGTAAGTCAATTTCTTTTAACGCTTCTTCCATTTCTCCTTTGGTTCGATTGTAGAAAATCTTTGATTTCACTGCCGCTCCCATCGCTGAAATGACAACAAACTGCAGGACTCCCGCCGCTTTTGCTTTTCTTGCCAATAGCAGAGGGTACCCTCGATCAACTGTTTTGAACGCCTCTTGCGTACCTGCTTTTTTGATGGTTGTACCCAGGCAACAGAAAAGCTGATCAACAGGTTCATTTATTTCATAGGTATCCAGCATCTCAAAGTTAATCTTTTTTTCTTCCAATTCTCTTTGGTGTATCCCCAATGATCGCCTGACCCAAACAATGATCTTCTCATATTCATTAGAAGCAAGTAAAATATGCACTAGTTCTTTCCCTACTAGACTGGTCGCTCCCACAACAAGGGCCGTCTTTTTTCTCATCGTCAACACCTCCTGTCAAATTAGGCTGGGGGTAGCAACATATGGTGGAACAACAATTCTAAGTTATTATTGACCGGCTCCACCGATTTTTCAATTTTCATACGTAACAAACTGCCCTGCCAACAGTCCCAAACCAAATCAGCCAAACACTGAGCTGGTAAATCACTTCTTACTTTTCCCATCTGCTGCCCAACCAACAAATGCTCCGCTAAAATTGTTTTGTATTCATTTACCGATTGCTGTAATGCTAGGCGACATTCTTCACTAGCTTCACTAATTTCGGCTGCAAGATTACCTAACAGACAGCCTTTTTTTATTTTGGCACATCTATATTCTTCGGTAATTGCCAAAAACGCCATCCTCAAAGCCTTATATGAATCTTCTTTTTCAGTTGCTGTATCCAGACTATTGCTCCACCGTTCCATATTAATGTCAGTATAATAGCGAATAACTGCTACGCCGAAATCCTCCTTACTTGAAAAATAATTGTAGAAAGATCCTTTGGGAATACCGGTTAATGTGGCGATTTCTTGAATTCCTGTGGCATTGAAGCCTTTTTGTTCAAATAGCGACAAACCAACTTCCAATAAATCTTGTTTTGTTCTTTCTAAATCTGCGCTTTTTTTTCTAGCCATATGCTACCACCTCGTATAATAGTATCTTCTTTGCTATTCACCGGCTCACTATACAGAGAAGAAAAGAGACAGATATAACCCGTCTCTTCTCCAATAAGTAATTGGCGTGATGATCATTAGGACAATGTTTTTTCTACTCCAAGCTCAAAAGGAATTAGTTCATCTGTTCTATTTTGATGTGTTTTCGTTGCCCAAGCTGGATCTGCGAGTAGAGCCCTACCCACCGCTACTATATCAAATTCTTTCTTCTGCAACCTTTCCATGAGAGGTGTGAGACTCGTAGCCTTTGCCCCTTTTCCTTCAGTAAAAAAGTCAATAAAATGGTTATCCAGACCAACGGATCCAACGGTAATGGTCGGCTTTCCTGTTAATTGCTTGGTCCACCCCGCCAAGTTTAGAGATGATCCTTCAAATTCTGGTTCCCAATAACGACGAGTTGAGCAATGAAAAACATCTACTCCTGCAGCTGCTAATGGTGCTAAAAATGCAGAAAGCTGATCTGGCGTTTCTGCCAATTTTGCTTTATAATCTCCTAGTTTCCATTGAGAATAACGGAAGACGATAGGAAAATCTGGACCTACGGCTTGGCGACAAGCTTCTATGATTTCAATGGCAAATCGGGTACGTGCAATCAGATCTCCACCATACTTGTCTTGGCGCTGATTAGTTTTCTCCCAAAAGAACTGATCAATTAAGTATCCATGTGCACCATGAATCTCAATTCCGTCAAATCCCAGACGTTTAGCATCACTTGCTCCTTGCCCAAAAGCCTTGACGATTTGATCAATTTCCGGTAGCGTCATCGGGACCGTTAATTTCTCCCCTGAGATTACATCAATACCTGATGGACCAATAGGCAGAGCCGTTGGATTAGGATTATCACCATCTATTTGACGTGCCATGCCTACATGCCATAACTGAGGGATAATTTTACCCCCTGCCTGGTGAACAGACTCCACAACCTGTGACCAACCATTAAGTGCTGCTTCACCATGAAAATTAGGTCGACCTAAACCTTCTGCCGCCGCAGGATGATTAATTAATGTGCCTTCGGTAATAATCAGCCCGATTTCATTTTCTGCCCGCCTTCTATAATAGCCTACCACATCAGGGCCGGGTATCCCATTAGGAGAAAATCCTCTTGTCATTGGGGCCATGGCAATACGATTCGATAGTGTCAGATTTCCAATCGATACCGGTTGATATAAAGCCTCTAGTTCATTATTTTTAAATTCTTCATTGCGTCCCATATTAGTCTCTCCTTTTATAAATTTATTTTCAATACATGCCGAAAAATTTTCGGATCAGAAGAGTGCTTTTTAATGCTCATAGTTCCAAAGAAATTCCATTTCTTATCAAGACTAAGAAACTTTATAACTGTATTCCATTTATTTTTAATTATACGACTGGTCATATTAATTGTCAATAATAAACAATTTAATTTCCTGGGATTGCAACGGCCCAGATTGCTTGCCTTAATACACGACTCTCCCCTAGCTTAAAAATAACTACTTGTGGCAAGTTAAAATAGAATATATACTCAATATATGAATAGCAACACTAATACGAGAAAGAATAGATCTTAGAATAAATTATACAGCGTATTAATATAAAAGTAGGAGGTCGTTTATTATGGCAAAGAACCTACAAGATGCAGTAACCTTAGAGAATGGGGTGAAAATCCCTTGGCTTGGTTTAGGGGTATTTAAGGTGAAAGAAGGCACTGAAGTCGTTGATGCTGTAAGAACTGCCATTAAATATGGTTATCGTAGTATTGATACAGCAGCTATTTATGGAAACGAAGAAGGTGTGGGGCAAGGTATTAGAGAAGGGCTGTTGGAAGCGGGTATCTCTAGAGAAGATTTGTTCGTAACCTCAAAAGTCTGGAATGCAGATCAAGGCTATGACTCCACATTGGCAGCCTACGAAATGAGCCTAAAGAAACTCCATTTAGATTATCTCGATTTATATCTGATTCACTGGCCTGTAAAAGGAAAATATAAAGATACATGGAGAGCTTTAGAAAGCATTTATAACGAAGGAAGAGTTCGTGCAATCGGGGTAAGTAATTTCCATGTTCATCATCTCAAAGATTTATTTCAAAGTTCTACCATCAAACCAATGATTAACCAAGTGGAATTTCATCCATATCTAACCCAAAAAGAACTGCGAGCCTTTTGCAAGGAGCAAGGCATCCAGTTCGAGGCATGGTCTCCCTTGATGCAAGGTAAGTTGTTAGATAATCCTACATTGCAGGGAATTGCTGATCAATATGGTAAATCAATAGCCCAAGTGATCATCCGTTGGGACTTGCAAAATGGTGTCGTAACCATCCCCAAATCAATAAAAGAACATCGTATTATTGAAAATTCAAATGTATTTGATTTTCAGCTAACACAAGGCGACATGGAACAAATTGATTCCTTAAATCAGAATCAACGTATTGGTTCCGATCCAGACAATTTCAATTTTTAATTAAGAAAGAGGATATAAGCGAAGGATGCTTCGTTTATATCCTCTTTTACATACCATTATCATTTGTTTTAAATTCATCCGATGACCAGTTGAAATGTATAGGCAGTTAACAAGATAACAACTGGAAATCTTAGTGCGACTTGATACTCGGATAGAATTCATCATTGTACGGAAGAATATGCAAGTTATGTGTCCAAATTCCATTTTCATATTTTTTAAACAAATATTTGTCAGCCATACCAGTTTGCGTGTAACTATAATTCTTTAAGCTAAACATCCCTTGGTAAAATGACAATCCTCGGAAAGGTAAGACACCAATAAAAATGTCTATTATCGGTTTTGCTTCTTTTCTTGAAATGGCTGTACTCCCTATATACTCAATGGCTACTGCATGAAAACCAAGAATCATAAGTATATTCTTCTTCTCTTTCTCAAAAGATTTTATCCAATCTTCATCATGTTCCATAACTTTCATTTCATTTCTCACAATATCGCCTCCGATCTTAATTACTATGACTATATGAAAGATCGCTCCTCATATTCGGCAAAGTTCACTTTTTTTCGTTTTGATTTTTTTGATTATGCATATCATCACGCTTTACTTCTATTCTCAATCGGCAACAGTTGCTATAACACTCGTGATAATAAAACATTAAAGAAGTTTAAATTGGTAATTTTTACCTTTTTAATGTATGTTTACCATTTAAAGAAAAAATCCTGCAAAGTTGGTGTACCTTGCAGGATTTTTTTACAAATAGCTACTTTAAAGCAGACTGTATCGACATTCATTTTTTTCTGCTGGAATGCTGTGTCTCCTACCCCTTCTGACATTGCGGCGAGCCATAATTGCAGATTTTAGCAAACCCATGACTACTAGTACAGCACATAAAATAACAGTTGTTAATTGTTTTCAAGGTAAAATCGCTAAATCTGAAAACTTAAGTGCATTGTGTATTGACAATCGTATGTAAAGTATTTTATAATCATAACAATACTATATCGTATATTGGTGATGACGGAAAAAAGTAGTTTTGTACTTTTCATGCAGAGAGCTAGTGGTTGGTGTAAACTAGTTGAAAATACACAATGAAGTTCCTTCCCGAACTGCAGGCTGAAATCTACAGTAGGTCTTGCCGTATTGTCTACGTTACAGGCATTGAGCTGATCTTATGATCAAATTAGGGTGGTACCGCGACGATTCGTCCCTTATACGGTATCGCTTTTTTATTTTGTCTTAAGATTAAATTTGGGTGGTACCACGGTCATTATCGTCCCTCTATAGGAGGGGCGATTTTTTTCTTTTATAGCCGGCATAAAAGGAAAAAAGATTAGAAAACTTGGCTTGTGCCAAGTCCTCAGACGCAGACAGAAGTCTTAGTCGTTCTTGCTTGGAATCAAGAAAGTATTATACTTTCTGATTTTGGAAAAAAGTCTTTATATATTAAGGAGGTTGACACATGAATATTCCATTTCTCATTGTATGCATATATATTCTTCTACTCTTTGTCATCAGTTACTTTGCTCAGAGGCGGTCTGCTGGCAGTGCCACAAACTATATCTTAGCAGGCAGACAGCTTACAACTCCGCTGATCACTGTATCGATTGTAGGCCTTGCCGTTGGCGGAGCATCAACAATTGGCGTGGCCGAACAAGCCTATAAAGTTGGTCTCTCGGCTGGTTGGTATACAACGGCCTGGGGTCTTGGGGCTATCACCATGGGAATGTTAGTTGCCAAAAAATATCGTGAGCTTAATATCACTACCATCCCCGAACTACTAGGCAGGTATTATGATAAAAAAGGTATGATCGCGGGCATTACCTGCCAAATATTTATTCAATTAGTCGTTATGTCACTTCAATACCTTGCTGGTGGCAGTATCCTTTGTGCCTTAATGCCTGAAATATTCACGTTGACCTCTGGTATGCTCACAAGTGCTGTCGTATTTATTAGCGTTACCATGATTGGCGGCATGTGGTCAGCTAGTCTATCCAATCTTCTAAACGTTTCACTAAAATATATCGGTATTATCTTAGCCACTATTGTCAGCGTGACACACGCAGGAGGTCTTGCAAAAATTGAGGCCCAGCTTCCTGCTAATGTACCTTATCTTAGCTTCTTTGATGGTGTTGGCATCATGGGCATTGTCACTTGGATAATCGTATTAGTAACTGTCAATTTATCTCTACAGAGCATTATTCAGATTTCTTTAGGGGCTAAGGATGTTCAAACAGCCCGTCGCGGTTTTATTATTGGCGGATTAATGATGCTACCTATTGGTTTTGTCAGTGCCTTACTGGGAGTCATTGCGAAAACTATGTTTCCTGATGTAACTCCTGCCATGGCTTTACCCATGACCATCATGTCATTAAATCCTGTCTTGGCAGGAATTACCCTAGCGGCTTTATGGGCAGCTGATGTGTCAACAGCCTGTAGCCTACTTCTCAGTTCAGCAACTTTATTTTCCCAAGACATTTATAAAAAATTTATAAATCCTAATGTGACAGAAAAAAAATTCCTTATCGTTACAAAAGCTTCTGTACTCATCTTAGGATTATTGACTCTCATCCTTGCTATGACCATTAGCGGTATTATTAATACTCTGATGATCGGCCTAAGCTTAACTGCCTCCTTTAGTGTTATTGTACTCTTTACCTTATTTGCCCCATCTCTTTGCCGCAGAAATGCTGCCTTTTATACCATTGCAGCAAGTTTGGCTGTTTTAATCCTCTGGCAGACTTTCCCATCCATTCGTATCTTCCCTCACGTAATCTATTTGGAATGGCTTGCTTGTATTGGGACTTTCTTGCTAACCTATTTACTCGATCCAAGATTAATCACCACCTCTGAATGTGCATAAAATACAAAACTCCTGCAAAAATTCTTTTAGAATTCTGCAGGAGTTTTGTATTTTTTCATTCAAGATTAGGCTTAGCCAACTAATTTCCCTGAAACAAAGGTTTCCGCTTTTCTTTAAATGCAGCAACTCCTTCTTTATGGTCCTGTGTCTGCATACAGATAGTTTGTAAATTGGCTTCCAATTCAAGAGTACTTTCTAAATCCAAATTGTCACTTCGATTCATCATTCTTTTTATCATTCCTAATGCGATCGGTGCAGATTGAGCTAGTTTTTCTGCAAATTGGTAAGTAACTTCTTTAAGTTCAGCATCTGGAACTACTCTATTCACGACCTTCAAGTCTAACGCTGTCTGAGCATCAATTAAGTCAGCGGTGAACATAAGTTCTTTTGCTTTGTGCAAACCAACAATACGCGGTAGTAAGTAAAGTCCTCCACAATCAGGAATAAGCCCAACCTTTACAAAACTCTGAGCAAACCGAGCAGATGCAGCACAAAAAACAATATCACAAGCTAAGGCCAAATTAAAACCAGCCCCTGCAGCAACTCCGTTAACCATAGCAATTACTGGCTTCTCCATCGTCATGATCAATGTCACAATCTTACCTATAGATGTAATAAAATCTCTAGCTGTGATAGGATCCGTTATACTTGCAAGGTAACCTAAGTCTCCCCCAGCAGTAAATGCCCTACCACATCCCGTCAGTACCACAACCTTGACGGAGTGATTCTTCTTACTTTCCTCTAAAGCTTGAATTAATTCTTCTTTCATTTCCTGGTTTAAAGCATTCATCGCTTCTGGACGGTTAAGTGTAATCGTAACTATACCATCCTCCACATTTACTAACACAATACTATTTTTTGTCATAGTTAACTCCTCCAAGTTAGTTTGAGACCTACAAAATAGTTACATATACTTTTCGCTTTCGCGGACCATCAAACTCGCAAAAATAAATTCCTTGCCAAGTTCCTAAGTGCAACGTTCCGTTAATGATAGGAACACTGACGGATGATCCAACCATAGAAGCTTTTACGTGAGCGCGTGAATTTCCTTCGCCATGCTGATAAGCAAGTTTTGGTACTATATGATTTAGTGCGAGTAACATATCCTTAACCACATCTGGATCGGCATTTTCATTAATGGTTACTCCTGCCGTCGTGTGAGGAACAAACACCTGACATAAGTTCTTCTCGCCTCGACTTTGCCTCACTATCTCCGCCACCTGACTGGTAATCTCGACGAAACCCTCATGAGGAGTGTTGACGGTAAGCTCTTTTAGCATAGTTAGCCTCCTTCTAAATGCGAATCATAAGAACATTTTCAAATAAGTTTATCTTAACTCATTTAGCCGTTAAACATAAGCAATATATATTAATACTTTATTTACCACTAAAATACAAATTCCTGCAAGGTTGATGTACCTTACAAGAGCTGATTTATATTCCGCTAAATATCGAAACCCACTATCTTCTTCCGTCTACGACTTAGTATCATAACACTATAGTAATTTAGTAATCATTACAAACTCATAGCCACGTGATTCAGATCATCAATAATGAACCAAAAGATAATAAAGATAAAATAACCGCCCAATAGAGCGGTTATTTCATCTTTATTATCTACATCAATTTGACTGACCTTTAAGCTTCCTATATCCAGTTATTCTCTGTTATTCTTATGCTTCAACAATACCTAAGAACTTTAAAAGATATATAAATCCAACAAGAAGCGCAACCTTTTTAAGTTGACGTAATTCATAAATATTCATCTTATCACCCAATTTCTTTTGTTATACTGCCTTTATTCCTAATTTTAGGATATACTATTTTGAGAATGATTACCTCTACTAAAAGGTATAGAATTCCAACTTTTTGTTTGTTGACAAGATGAATTCCTACCTTTACAATAAAATTAGCATATGTGCATATACACATTGAGGGTGGAATTGGTACTTCCCCCTAGGAAGGTGACACTATTGATGAAAAAATGGAATGACAATAATGGTCCTAGGCAACCAAGCCCTTGCAATTGCTTGAATATTAGAAGGGCTTCCAGAGCAGTTACTCAATTCTATGACAAAATTTTAAAACCTAGTGGGCTTACCATTAGTCAGTTATCCTTGTTAAGGCATCTTCAACATGTAGAGCCCATTAGTATTAGTGAACTAGCTAAGATCATGCGCATTGACCGCACTACGCTAAACCGAAATATGAAGCCTCTGGCAGATAGCGGTTTGATAACTATCACTCCTGGACAAGACCCTCGCACTAGACAGGTGGTACTAACGGAGCATGGAACAGTCACTACGGATAATGCATGGCAACTTTGGAATACAGCCCAGGCATCATTTAAAGAGTATTTAGGCGAGGACGATCTGGGTAAATTAGTTACATTACTTTCAAAGTTAGAGGCATTAATGCCCTAATCTGCACAGATAAAAAGCGTTCCTAATATGGAGCTGGTGTGGATCCTTATAGCAACAAGATTCACCTTCAACTGCTTTCTGGCATAACGAAAAAGAGCCTTCTCTTAGCATCTAATTTAATTATGAATAAAGCAGCGTAGCCGTAATGAATAAATACGGTTACGCTGCTCATTTTATACTATTCCCTTTCATTCATAGAGATTAATGACTAAATAAACATCTTCTCATTCAAAAGGATATTGTATCCCCCATCGCGCTCTCACTTCATCCATAATATCCATTACATCCATGGATAACACTAACGTATCCATTTTTTTATGTTGTAAAACGCAGTGATTCATCGCTTCCACTTCATATACCAATGCCTTTGCAGTTTCACCAGCTTCAATTACTTCTACTTTTCCGTCTAGGTAATTTATTGTAGCCTCAGATGCCCTCGGAAAATCATCTACAGTAATAAACCCTAATTCGCCTGCAATAACACCTCTTTTTGGCATTTTTGCTCTCATCGTTAAAGAGATCACTGCCATTTCATCCATAGAGTTCTTTAGTAGAATACCGGATTGCTCATCTACACCAGTCTCAAATTTTTTCGCAGTGGTCAATACTTCATAGGGCTGTTTTGAGAGAAAATATCGAGTAAAAGACAGCGCATAAGTTCCAATATCGAGAAGTCCACCTCCTGCTAATTCTTTATTAAAATATCGATTTGTAACGTCATATTCTTTACAGCTACCAAAGGCAACCTGAATCATTTTAATTTTACCAATTTTTCCTGAGTCAACAATATGACGCAACTTTTTAAATAGCGGCATGTGATACACTGTCATTGCTTCTGCAACCACTAAGTTCTTTTCTTCTGCCACATTAGCAATTTCCTTTAATTGCTTACTATTAACAGTGATTGCTTTTTCACAAAGAACATGTTTATTGTTATGTAGACTCTTCATTATATACTCATAATGATTACTGTGAGGAGTTGCTATATAAACCACGTCAATCTCAGGATCATTTAACATTTCTTCGTAACTACCATAGGCTTTCTTAATATGATATATATTTGCAAATTCTTTCGCTTTTTCTAAATTTCTTGCGCCCACTGCGTATAAACTGCCATTGGCTTCAATAATCGCTTTTGCAAAATCCAATGCAATTGCACCAGGACCTAAGATTGCCCATTTTACTGTATTCATATTTTTCACCTCAAATTAAAATTTGATGGGAATATTTTTTCCAATTTGTACTATTTTTGCAATTAAACACAAAACTCCTGCAAGGTTCATCTACTTGCAGAAGTTTTTATTAAAAAAGCTACTATTAATACATCTTTTACTATTTAATTATTTCTTCTGTACATACTTCTATGCCATTTTCTTTGAGCAATTTTGTAAATATCCCATCACCAGAAACTAGCTTTTCTGAAAAAGTGCCATCATAAATCAGTCCAGAGCCACAAGTAGGCGACTTAGATTTAAGTATCGCTCTTTGGCAGCGACTTGCCACTGCTATATCCAAGCCAATTTTTGCTCCCAATTCATACTCTGCTGATTGATCCTTACCACCTACAGAAATAATTTTGCCTTTATATTGCTCTGCTGGAGGTCGAGGTGTTGGTAAACCAGCAAGTATTTCGGGGCAGATTGGTATTGCTTTCCCTTGCTTAACCATTTCTGCAATTTGTGGAACCATGTATGAGGAACCATTATATCTACACTCTACTCCAGCCAAACAAGCACTTACTACTATCATAACAACATCATAATCCTTTCTACGCCATTTTCTCATCGTGCTTAACCAATATCGCATAAAAATAATATGTACATACCGCCAACAGCAACGCGGTCGTTGAAAACAAAGCGGCATATCCTAGATATTCAGCTACACCACCCAATATAGCAGTAGAAAGTGCGTTACCAATATCTCCAGCGGCAATCATAATACCTAAAGCTGTTCCTCGATTGGTTTGATTAATACGGTCTACGAGGAGTAAAACCAAGCTAGGATAAACAACACCAAATCCTAAGCCAAATAAAATGCCTGACAAGATCAATATTATGGGTGAAATGGTAACAAGGAGCAGCAATATACTCAACAACATCGTAATGCTAGAATACACAGTTGCATTTACTAAACCTAACTTCTGATTTATTTTCTGTACAAATACACGTGAACTAATTACCGAAATAGCAAAAGCAATAAAGAATAGGGAGTAAAATTGAACGCCTTTATCAATAGCAGCAAGTGGTATAAAGGTAAGTATGGCACTAAAAGAAAAACTTGCAGCAAACTGGCAAAGGGTTGACGCAAAAACAACATTGGATTTAAGCACAGCCATAAATGGAGTCCGGGCAACGTTACTTGCCGCAAGTTTTATCGGCTTAGAGCGCAACTTCATCACACTAAAAGCAATTCCAATTAAGACAGCACTAATGCCAACTAAGGCATTAAAGCCAAAATTATCAAAAGCTACTTGAGCCATACTCATACTAAGGCCAAGCCCAAACATAGTAGTTAGGGTGTACATGGCAATTGAATTGGAATTACTTTCACCTGTTCCAATACTGCTAGCAAAGGTAACTGCTCCAGTACCATAAAAGGCTTGCCCCATGCCATAAAGCAATCGTAGAACAAAAAAGGCAAGAAAGCTGGCAGCCCACCAATAGCCAATTGTTGAGACAATAAGCAACATTTGGCCAATCAAAATGACTGGTCTACTTCCCTTACTATCCACTTGGAAGCCGATCCACGGCCTTATAATAAGAGCGCTTATTGCTGTTGCCCCCATAATAATGCCAATTTGCGTCTCGGCGAAGCCACTATTCTGCAAATAGACAGGTAATATAGGAATGAGCAAACACATACCAAGAGTTGTATTAAAATGAGAAATTGCAATGTTCTGGAATTGTTTATTCATAAAAATGCTAAATGAATTAGCCATTAGTAACCTCTTTTTAGTTAAACACCAAACTTACATGTTCTAACTTATTCATTTTAATATTAAGACTTTGACTCCTTATGAAAACGATCAAACTTATCAATCGTATGCACAAGGTGATTATGAAAAATTTGACGTGCTATAGCCATTAATTCTCGAATCATAGGGTCTTGAAGGGAATATGACACTCGTGTTCCTTCTTTACGAGTTTTAACTATATTTTTATTACGAAGAATGGCTAATTGCTGAGAGATAACTGCTCCCTCGACACCACACAAAGATTGTAATTCATTAACATTTTTGTCTCCCTCACATAAAATTTCCATAATATTAATTCGCAAGGGGTGAGATAAGGCTTTAAAAAAATCAGCCTTAAATTGTTGTATTTCTCTATTCATATCTATGACTCCTCTACTATCAATGCCTTTTTTATTATCATTTTTATTAGCCTATCCTCAAATATACATATATAGCATTATTTGAATATATGATACTATGTATCTATCTATATTTCAACATAATAATGTTTCACATTTTTTTCATAGAGGTGTATAATAATTGGCATATCGTTTTTTTCAACTGAAAGGAGTTTTTCACATGACACGCGCTATTAGAATACCACTAAAGCGTTATTTTACTAGATTCTTTAAAAAAGATTTACTAGCTGGTCTTACGGTAGGTGTGATTTCGTTGCCCCTTGCTATGGCCTTCGCCATTGCTTCTGGTGCAAATCCTGAAAATGGCATTTATACTACAATTATCGCAGCTTGCTTGGTTGCGTTATTTGGTGGCAGTAAATATCAAGTCGCTGGTCCTACTGGTGCTTTCATTCCGATCTTACTGTCGATTGTGCTCACTTATGGATTCGAAAATCTGCTGATCGCTGGATTTTTATCTGGAATTATCTTAATTGTCATGGGTCTTTTAGATATGGGTTCTCTTATTAAATTCATCCCCCGTTCGGTTACCATAGGCTTTACGGCAGGCATTGCTGTCAATATTTTTACTGGCCAGATACCTAATTTCCTCGGTCTTACCGATCTTGTACGCCATGAGAGTTTTCTACTTAATATGAAGGAAATTATAATTCATTTTAACACTCTAAATCCTTACAGCGCGTTAACTGCCGCTATTTGTTTAGTAGTTATTCTAATAACACCTCGCTTCTTACCCAAAGTACCTGGTTCTCTTGCCGGACTCATCCTATCTACAGCAATCGCTTCGCTATGTTTCCCAAATGATGTAGTTACTATATCCTCTGCCTTTGGAGGAATACCTGGTGATTTACCTCATATGCAGTTCCCTGAGATTACAATGGACAAGGTACAACTTCTATTTCGACCAGCACTTACCATTGCTATCTTGGGTGCTATTGAATCCTTGCTGTCTGCTGTTGTAGCCGATGGTCTAACAGGTACACACCATAACAGTAATCAAGAGTTAATGGGGCAAGGGATTGCCAATATGGTGATTCCATTGTTTGGTGGAATTCCAGCTACAGGTGCAATTGCCCGAACGGCAACAAATATCAAATCCGGTGCGGCTACCCGTTATTCCATCATCATTTCCGCCATCTTCGTCTTAATAACAATGCTAGCTTTAGCTCCTTATGCAGGTCTTATTCCACTAGCCAGCATGGCTCCTGTATTAATGGTTGTTGCTTATAACATGAGTGAATATCGTGCCTTTATTGGTATTTTAAAAGTGCGTTCCTTGAGTGCAGGTGTCTTGTTAACCACATTTTTCCTTACCTTATTAGCAGACTTAACTGTTGCTGTCGAAGTTGGTTTATTACTTGCGATGATGCTATTTGTAAAACGAATGAGTGAAATTATGGTGGTAACGCAAGTTTTGCCAGACGAAGAAAATAATTTGACAGAGGTCTCAGATCAAAATTCACTTCACACATACGATTGTTCCCAAATTAGTATCTTCAGCATTGAGGGTCCCTTATTTTTTGGAGCCGCTCAGATGTTCTCGGAAAGCATTATGAATACCATTCACTATGATCCTAAAATTATTATATTACGTATGAGTAAGGTTCCATTAATCGATATTACAGGTGAAAACCATTTACGAACTACAGTAGAGCATATCCAGAAGCGAGGTATCATGGTATTAATGTGTTGTGTAAATGAACAACCTGAGAAAAAAATGAAAAAGACAGGCCTTTATGATAAAGTTGGCAAAGATCATTTTTTCCCTCACACCAGTCATGCTATAGCTTACGCACTAGAACATGTTAATCAAGATCATTGCCATACCTGCCAAAAGAAGAATGGAAATGAATGTGTATTAACCAGAAGATAGGCCTAATA